>JAQXZA010000137.1 GCA_029226955.1 Clostridia bacterium
AGTTGGTGAAAAAAGTTTATGAATATAATTATCGGGGGAGTCAATTTTCATTACAAAATGAAATTGAAAGATATTCCTTGTGAAGATTTAAAAAAGTTTAAGGTTGTGAATTTTGACGGAGTCGGTGTGTCTTTGACAAGCCACAAGCCTATGGAATGTAGGGGCGTATTATTTGGAACAATGGCTTTTTTTGACACAAAAGGAATTATAAGCAGTATAACGCTTATAGCCACCAAAGAACAAATCAACGGTGACTATAATAATTGCAAGGACAGATACACTTTGCACAGAAAATGGCTGCGAAAAAACCGTATTCACTATTTGTCGGTTCATTTCAGGCTTAGTGCTGAATTTGACCCACGCAGCAATTCAGATGAAATTTCGTTTATGTTTTTCTGATATTTTTATGAGAGGTAGTTTTAATGGGAGCAATAAATGTACTTTCAAAACAGGTTGCCGAACTTATTGCGGCTGGTGAGGTTATTGAACGTCCGGCGTCAGTTATAAAGGAGCTTGTTGAAAACTCAATAGACGCTCACGCAAAGGCGATAACCGTTGAAATCAAAAACGGCGGAATTACATTTATGCGTGTTACCGACGACGGAAACGGAATACAGCGTGATGATGTAAAAAACGCATTTCTACGTCACGCAACAAGCAAAATTTTAAATCAGGAGGACCTTGACAATATTTCTACACTTGGCTTTCGTGGTGAGGCTCTTGCGTCAATTTGTGCGGTGTCAAAGGTCGAACTTATGACCAAAAATATAAACGAAACTGACGGCATACTTTACCGTCTTGACGGCGGCGAGGAAGTATCGTTTGATGTTGTCGGCTGTCCACAGGGTACGACATTTATTGTGCGTGATTTATTCTATAATGTTCCGGCAAGAATGAAATTCCTGAAAAAAGATGTTTCCGAGTCAAACAGTATCGCAAATCTTCTTGACAGAATTGCACTTTCACACCCCGAAATCAGCTTTACATTTATCCGTGACGAAAAGCGTATTTTCAAAACGTCGGGCGACAATAACCTTAAAAATACAATATTTCAGATTTTCGGCAAGGAATTTACATCATCACTTATTCCTGTTTCATACGAATACAGCGGCATTAAACTTAACGGATATATTTCAAAGCCTGTTTCCGCACGTGCAAACAGAACCTTGCAGATGTTTTTCATAAATGGCAGATATGTACGCACAAAAACGGCTATGGCGGCACTTGAACAGGCATACAAGGGTTCAATTATGACAGGAAAATTCCCGTCTTGCGTAATCAGTATGGAGATGAACTGTTCAACGCTTGATGTCAATGTTCACCCGGCAAAACTTGAAGTACGTTTTACGAATGAACGACCTGTATATGATTGTGTTTATCACGCTGTTAAATCCGCACTGCTTGAATATGACACACGCAATCAGGCAATACAGCCGAGAGATTTTGTCCCGACAAATCCGAAAGTTCTTGCACCTGTTGCCGACAAGGGAACACAGCTTGGCTTTACCTATGGAAAACAAAAGACTGAAATTCCCGACAACGAGCCTGAAATTTATGTGCCTGAATCAACGAATTACAGAAACACAGTTATGTCCGAACCTGTTACAATAAAAAGCTATGACCCGTCAACCGTCCGAAAAATCAATCTTGCCGAATACCGCAAAGAACAAAACGAAAAAAACATTTCTCAATCAAATTGTGAAAACATTATTCCAATAAACGACAAAATAAATACATCACAACCAACAAATAATATTAAAGATTTTTCAGACACCGAAAACAAAGACGAACACGACACAACAGAAACAAATCCGCCGCAAGAACCCCAGACTGTAAATATAGTTGACGAAAATCAGCGTGACATTCCGATAAAATATATAGGCGAGGCATTTTCAACATATATTATTCTTGAATATGGCGAAAATGACCTTATGTTCATTGACAAACACGCCGCCCACGAAAGACTTATCTATGAAAAACTCAAAAAACAGAACGTTGATTCTCACCCGCAAATGCTTTTAGAGCCTGTTGCGGTAACGCTTGACAAAAACGAATGTGAAACGGTGCTTGAAAACAAAGACCTGTTGTTACAAGCCGGTTTTGATGTTGATTATTTCGGCAACAGTACGGTTCTTATACGTGCAGTGCCGATTATGCTTGAAAACAGCGACATAGCCGAAAATTTTACTGAAATTACCGATTATCTTCAAAAGCACAAAAAAATTGTCCTTTCCGAAAAAATGGAGTGGATTTATCAGAATACGGCTTGCCGTGCCGCTGTCAAAGCCGGAAACATAAGTCACCCACAGGAACTTATCGACCTTGTCCTTACGCTTGAAAAAAATCCCGAAGTCAGATATTGTCCACACGGCAGACCGATATACTTCCTTATGAGCAAATCCGAACTCGAAAAAAGCTTCAAAAGACATAGTTAGTTAGGAGTGAGGAGTGAGGAGTTAGGAGTGAGAAATTAGGAATTGATTGCGACTGTCAGGTTTTTCGTGTAGCACTTCTTTTTTTGAAGTGCTACATAGTGCTACAAAATCTCGAAAAACGCTACAAACTGACGGTTCACACAAAAACTCCTCACTCCTAATTCCTAACTCCTGACTCTTATCAACTCGTTGTTGATTTTGAATAAAAATACTGCTATAATAAAAACATAATGATTAAGGGGTGCTAAAAAATGTCAGAAAAAAATATAGAGAATACAGATATACCAAATATAAAAGATACAAAACTTACACCGGAGGAACATATAGAGTTTTTGAAGAAAAAACTTGAAGAGGCAAAGCGTAAAGCTACTGACAGCAATATTGCACTTATCGAAATGACAGCCGCAAGAAACGCACTGTATAAATCATTACAGGATACTCAGTTAAGACTTGCCGAAACAATAAGCCAGCGTGAAAATGACGTTGAGGCTTATCAGAAAGAACTTGAAATTCGCTTAAAGGAAAAACGTGAAATACAGGAAAAATATGACTCACTTGTGATAAAGGCAAAACGCTATGACGAATTACAGGAAAGCCTTGTTAAAATTAAAATGAATGCTGAACTTCGTGCACATACAGTTATTGACGAGGCACAGGAAAAGGCATTGGACACGGTAAATCTTATTGACGATATTGCAAAGGAAATAAATCTTTTCAGAGATGATATAACATATCTCAGACGTGATATAAAAATCGGCACATTAACCGTTGACGACAGACTTGAAAATATTTATCAGCGTTTGTGTAAAAATATGGACAGACTTATGAAAATTAAAGAAGATTTTTATATTAAAAATTCACTTCCGCTTGATGAAATTGACAATTCAGTTTATGAGGGCAACGCTCCTGTAATAATTTATCCTGAAAATTTCGACACTGACGACAAAAAGCCTGATAAAAATTCAGCCGAAAATTAAAAGCCATAATAATATATTTATATGTCCGAAAAATTACACATCAACAGTATTATAATAAAAATCAAGCGGTCACAAGACCGCTTTTTCTGTTAATTTTTCTCAAAATCAGCGAATAAATTACCCGTTATAATAATTATGAATTATCATATAGATTAACGGGGTGATTGCGTGGAAAAATTAAAGGTATATCTCTGTTATTCGTCGGCAATATTATGTGTGTTTTTGTTCGGGGCATTGCTTTATACGGCTTTTGGCGGAAGTCACGAGCCGATACAAACAGCGGCAAAGCCGTCATCAGTTATAATTATTGATGCAGGACACGGCGGAGAGGACAGCGGTGCTGTTGCAAACGGAGTTATTGAAAAAGATGTGAACCTTGATATTGCACTGAAACTACGTGATTTTCTCGTATCGTCGGGATATACTGTTGTTATGACACGTGACAGCGATATTTCAATTTATGACAGTTCAGCCGCAACCGTCAGAGAAAAAAAGGTGTCCGACCTCCATAACCGTCTTTCAATAATCAACGGCAGTGAGGATAATATTCTTATAAGTATTCATCAGAATAAATTTGAACAGAGTAAATATTACGGGGCTCAGATGTTTTATTCAAAGAATAATACTGAAAGTCAGGTTCTTGCAGAGTCAGTCCGTCAGTCTGTAACGGGACTTTTACAACCCGAAAACAAGCGTGAACTCAAAGCCGCTGACAAAACAATATATATTCTCAACAAGGCAACAGTACCGGCTGTTATTGTTGAATGTGGATTTTTGTCAAATCCCGACGAGGCACAAAAACTGTCAGACGAAAATTACCGTAAAAAAATGGCTTTTGCGATTTATTGCGGATTTCTGAATTATCAGAAACAGAAAAACTGAAAATCAAAAAGGAGAATAACTATGCCGTCAAAAATAAAAAGTCTTTATGTATGCTCACAGTGCGGCTTTGAAAGTGCCAAATGGTACGGAAAATGTCCAGGTTGTAGCGAATGGAATACACTCGTTGAAGAAATAAGAGAAACTCAGAAAGCCGGTTATGTTGCACCGTCACAGCGACAGACAGCAGCGTCCGTTCCTGTGCCGATAACACAGATTTCAACGGAAGATGAGGAACGTTATCACACAGGTTCAAAGGAACTTGACCGTGTTCTTGGCGGTGGTATCGTAAAGGGTTCACTGGTACTTCTTGGCGGCGACCCAGGCATAGGCAAATCAACAATACTTTTGCAGATATGCAGACATTTAGGAAAAACGCTGAAAATACTGTATATTTCGGGCGAGGAGTCAAAACGTCAGATAAAATTAAGAGCGTCAAGACTCAACATTGAGTGTGATTCACTCTATATTATGACTGAAACAGATGTTGAAATTGTCGCAAATCAGATACAAAGCGAAAAACCCGACCTTGTTATGATAGACTCAATCCAGACAATGAATTTCAAGGAACTCAATTCATCACCGGGCAGTGTAACACAGGTCAGGGAATGTACAAATATTCTTATGCGAACATCAAAAGCACTTGACATTCCGTGCATAATTGTCGGACACGTCAACAAAGACGGTGCTATTGCGGGGCCAAAGGTGCTTGAGCATATAGTAGATGCGGTTCTGTACTTTGAGGGCGACAAACAGATGTCATACCGTATAATTCGTGCCGCAAAAAACAGATATGGTTCAACAAATGAAATAGGCGTATTTCAGATGAACGATACGGGACTTTGTGAGGTTGAAAATCCGTCGCTTATGTTGCTGTCAGGTCGTCCGAAAAATGTTTCGGGAACGTGCGTTGCCTGTTCAATGGAGGGCAGCAGACCGATACTTGCGGAAATACAAGGCTTGGTCACAAATTCAGGCTTTGGCAATCCACGACGTATGTCAACAGGTTTTGACTATAACAGAATGTCAATGTTGCTTGCCGTCCTTGAAAAACGTTGCGGATATTTCTTTTCAAATCTTGACGCATATATCAATGTCGTAGGCGGCTTGCGTCTTGACGAACCGGCAACCGACCTTGCTGTTGCGATAGCACTTGTAAGCAGTCTTAAAGATATTATAGTTCCCGAAAATCTTCTTGCATTCGGTGAAATAGGACTTACAGGTGAAATTCGTGCAGTAAATCACGCAACACAGCGTGTAACTGAATCCGCAAGACTCGGCTTTAAAAAATGTATTATTCCGTATCATAACCTTAAAGGCTTGATAATTCCGTCCGATACCGACATTGAGATTATAGGAGTGCGTACAATCAGAGATGCGGTGAATGTTCTTCTTCACTGATTTTTTGTGGTTGCGTACTGACGGTTATTTTGTGTACACAGCCGCTTTGAGTACAGTCCGTAACAATCGAAATTGTTTCAAGCTGACAGTACCCGTCGGATTGATATATGCAGTTTTCATCACAAGGTATCAGCGTCATACAATCAAAACCTTTATTCAGAGTGGAGTGTGGAGAGTGGAGAGTGGAGTTATTTTGCGGACGGTTAGTTTATTATAATATTATTAGTTTTTGTGGATTTTAAAGGATTATACATATTTGAATAAATAACAGGGGCGACAAAATATTATGGTAAAAAATATAGTCAAAGACACAATGTTCTTAATGCAAAAATCACAGACGGCAAGCAAAGATGACATACAGACGGCAAGAGATTTACTTGATACACTCCGTGCAAATTCCGAAATATGCGTCGGACTTGCCGCAAATATGATAGGTTTACGCAAAAGAATAATTGCCGTACAGACAGGCATAATACCTGTTGTTATGATAAATCCCGTCATAACAAGCCATTCTCAGCAAAGCTATGAAACAGAGGAGGGTTGTCTTTCACATACAGGCACAAGAAAAACAATCCGCTGGCAGTCTGTTGAAGTCGAATATTACGACATCAATTTCAAAAAGCATAAAAACACCTACACAGACTTTACCGCACAAATAATTCAGCACGAAATTGACCACTGTAACGGAATACTTATTTAATGCGTAATGCGTAATTCGTAATGCGTAATTGTTGTGACCGCCGCTGTGTTCATTAAATTTTGTTATTGATAAAGGCAATTTTATTGCAAAAATAATGTCCGTGACATCTCTGCCACGGACATATTTATTAAATTATTGTTTTGATGAATTGTATCTCAGCGTATAAAATAACGGCTTGTACAACTCCACACTCCACTCTCCACACTCCACTCTGTTTTACGCTGAGCGTTTGTTGTGGAGGCGAAGGCGGTCGGAAATCATAGCGATAAATTCGCTGTTTGTCGGCTTTCCACGGCTGTTGTGGATAGTATAGCCAAAGTAGGAATTGAGAACGTCAACGTCACCCCTGTCCCAGGCAACTTCAATAGCGTGGCGAATTGCACGTTCAACTCTTGATGATGTTGTTTCGTATTTTTTGGCAACGGACGGATAGAGTTCCTTTGTAACGGCATTGATTATTTCGGGGTGCTTGACCGCCATCATAATTGAATCCCTGAGGTAATGGTAGCCTTTGATGTGAGCCGGAACACCTATCTGATGAAGAATATCAGTGATTGTAATTTCAAGCTCTCTGTCAAGGCTGTAAATTTCGCCGCCTGTACTTTCGTTTTCGTTTTCACAGCAAGTCATAAGGTCGGAAATTCTTTCTAACAGGTCAAGTGTTCTGAACGGCTTTATCACATAGTAAGCCGCACCGGCACTGAGTGCCTCTCTTTCGAGCATAGAACTGTCAAAATTGGATATAATAACAAACACAGGCTTTCCTGTAATATCATTTTTCTTTACTGTACGCATTACACCGACACCATCAATATTGCTCATAAACATATCCATAAGAACGATGTCAGGTTTAAACGTTTTAATTTCCTCGATAACCTTTTCGCCGTCTTTTTCACAGAATTTCGGTTCAAGGTTGTGTTCTTCAAAGACATCTGACTGTTCGTTTGTAAATTCCGCAGAATCCTCTGCAATGAGTATTTTAAATCTGTTTTTCATAATAAATCCCCCAGTAGTTTTTTATGATGATGTTATATTACCATAAATTAGTAAAAATGGCAATAGGTTATTTGGAAAAAATTGGGTTAGAGGATAAAATTTTATGATTTGACAAATTTAAGACACAAAATTGACTGACTTTTGTACAATACTGTTGTTATATGCGAGCATATTTTCCGCAAAAATCGCATAACCGTGACTTGAATCATTAACAAAAACGTGAGTAACAGCACCGACAAGCATATTATTCTGTATTATCGGACTTCCGCTCATACCCTGAACAATGCCGCCTGTTTTTTCGATTAGTCTTTCGTCGGTTATTTTTATAATCATATTTTTGGTTGCATTGTTGTTGTAGCTGATGTTTTCGATTTCAATATCGTAATACTGAGGGGGATTGCCGTCAACCGTTGTCAGAATTTGTGCTTTTCCACGGACAACCTCCTGTCTGAATGCAACGGGAATATCCGCATTATTCGTCTTGTATGAGTCAAGAGTTCCGTAAACACCGTATTCGCTGTTTGCGTTAAGCGTTCCTATTGGTTCGCCGTCAGTAAAATATCCGCACAATGCACCGGGTGAACCGCAACAGCCTTTTCGTACTGATGAAATATTTGCCTTTACAATATCACCGCTTTGCAAAGGCATAATTTGTCCGCTTTCGCTGTCACAGATTCCGTGTCCAAGACCGGCAAAGGTTTGTGTTGTATTATCGACAAATGTCAGCGTTCCTATTCCGGCACAACTGTCCTTAACCCACAGACCTATTCTGTATGAATTTTGGTTTTTGTCGGGTACGGGGGTAATTTGAGTCGAAAAATTTTTACCGTTTCGTTTTCCGTCAATTTTAATGCTTTTGCCGTTGCTGTTTTCAACAATGCTAAGAAGTTGTTCATTAGTTTTGAGTTTTTCGCCGTTGACAGCGGTTATAATGTCGCCGCATACAATATTTGCGTCGGCTGAGGGATTTTTCGTGCCGTTTTCGGTTTCAATTTCCGTTGTTCTTGCAACGACAAGACCGTCAGAATAGATTTTTATTCCGAACGGTGTACCACAGGGAGTAACATATTGTCGCTCAGCAAAATTTATGCTGATGTTTTTTACAGGCACAGCGTCAAAAAGCATAAGCTGACCGCTTACGGAGTTATTTTTTTGGCTTGCGGTATCGGTTTTTATTGCCTGACTGCCGTCATATCTTATTGAAACAGGAAAATTATAGCTTGATTTTAAGCTGCTTTCGTGATTTACCGTTAGTTCTGACGGTGTAAGATATGCCACTGCTCCACACAGTGAAAAAACGGCAGCAGAAAACGCAGCCATCAAAGCTGTAAATGATTTAATAAATTTTTTCATTACAGTTTCACCTCCAATCCTCTGCAAAAATATTTTTAACGGAAACCGCCGCTTTTACAATGGAAAAATATCTGTACATAATGATTGTTGGAATAAAAATATTATTCTAATCAGTAAAAAAGAAAATAATCATAAAAAATTTATGTATTATAATGTAAGAATTTCTGCTATAATATGTATAAACCAAGCAATAACCGAAAAATATCGGCGGATTTTTTTAAAAAAATTATTTTTGAAAAATTTTTCTTTATTGAAAATTACAAGAAAAATGGTGTGAAATGATAAAAATAACTGACGCTGCGGACAAAGACTGACGGTTACAATAAAGTGTGAACGAAATTTGACAGCGGCAGCTTGCCGCCCGCTTGACAAAGGAGTATAAAAACTGATAAAATAAGTTGTTAAGGAAAATGAAAAGTTTATACTTTTGCATAAGACGGAAATTTTCGGATTGTGTAAATAAAAAGGATTGAGATGATACAATTATGATAAGAAGTATGACGGGTTACGGAAGATTTGAGGGTTCTGTTGATGGAAGAAATGTTATATTTGAGATTAAGTCCGTCAATCACCGCTTTCTTGAACTTTCGTGCCGCACACAGAGGGGTTATGGCTTTCTTGAAGACACAGTAAAGGAATTGGTTTCAAAATATATCACAAGAGGCAAGGTTGATGTTTTTGTATCCGTTGACGCAGATGAAAACGTTGCGGCGGAAGTAACGGTAAATCATTCTCTTGCCGCCGGCTATGTTAATGCTATGAAAGAACTTTGTGATACATATAACCTGAAAGATGATATTTCGGTTTCCGTACTGTCAAGGTATCCTGATGTTCTGACAGTGCATAAAGCACCCGAAAACGAGGAACAGGTAATTTCAATCGTTAAAAAAGCCGGAACACAGGCTATTGAAAGTCTTGTCGCAATGAGAGAACGTGAGGGCGAAAAACTCAGAAAAGATGTTCTTGAACACGGCAGAAAAGTTATTGATATTGTTGCTGAGATTGAAAAACGTTCACCGCAGATTGTTGAGGAATACCGTAAAAGACTTTATGAAAGACTTTCCGAAGTTCTCAAAGACACAACGATTGACCCACAGCGTATTTTGACAGAAGCGGCAATTTTCGCCGACAAAACAGCCGTTGATGAAGAAACGGTAAGACTCCGCAGTCACTTTGCACAGATGAATGATATGCTTTCACAGAGCGAACCTGTCGGAAGAAAACTTGACTTTATCGTTCAGGAGATGAACAGGGAAGCTAACACAATAGGTTCAAAGGTCAGTGACGCAATTCTTGCACATAAGGTTGTTGACATCAAAGCGGAAATTGAAAAAATCCGTGAACAGATTCAGAATATTGAATAACAGTCGGGGTGAAATATTTTGCAGCTTATAAATATAGGATACGGAAATATGGTTTCGTCCTCAAAGATAGTCGCCGTTGTCAGTCCCGACGCAGCACCTGTCAAAAGAATGGTTCAGGACGCACGTGACAAAGGAATGCTGATTGACGCATCTTGCGGCAGAAAAACCAAAGCCGTTATTGTAACCGACAGCGACCATATTGTTTTATCGGCAATACAGCCCGAAACAGTCGCTCACAGGATAAATGACGCTGATATGAATGAGGAGGAAAAAGCAAATGAAGAATGACGGACTTATGTTTGTAATTTCAGGACCGTCGGGTGCCGGAAAAGGCACTGTTGTAAAGGAACTTGTAAAAAAAGACAATATAGAGGTTTCAATTTCCGCAACAACCCGTCAGGCACGTAAGGGCGAAACAGACGGTGTGCATTATCATTTTCTCACAAAGGAACAGTTTCAGAAAATGATAGACGAAAACGGTTTTCTTGAATATGCACAGTATTGCGATAATTTTTACGGTTCGCCACGCAAACAGGCGGAAGAATGGACAAAACAGGGAAAAGATGTTATCTTTGAGATTGAGGTTCAGGGTTGCGAACAAATCAAAAAGAATAATCCCGATTGTGTGACGATTTTCATTATGCCGCCGTCAATGGAGGTTCTTGAAAAAAGACTACGTGGCAGAGGTACTGAAACAGATGAAGAAGTTATTCAGAAACGTCTTGCCCGTGCAAAAGAGGAAATTCTCAAAGCACCCGAATATGATTATATCGTCATAAACGGGCCTCTTGAAGAATGTGTTGACGATGTTTTATCAATAATAAATGCAGAAAAGCTGAAATCCAAAAGATTCAGATTTTAATATAATTTTTTTAAGGAGATTTTATTATGAAATACGAAAATTACACAAGACCGTCAGTAGATGACCTTTTTGCAGGCAAAGTAAGCAAATATTCACTCGCAATAGCTATTGCAAAAAGAGCAAGAGAAATTACAGAAGATATGCAGGCTGATAAGGGTAAAGTTTGCGACAAACCTGTTCTTGTTGCCGTTGATGAATTTAAAGACCACAAATACACGATTCTTGAACCCGACATAGATGACTGATTTATTTCTTGTTGCCGGAGTTGCCGTTGAAAATACGGCATATCATTTTGACAAGCTGTATGATTATGTTATTCCGACAGATTCAGCCGATTTAGCAAAGGTCGGCTGTCGTGTAATGATAAGTTTCGGACGAGGTTCTTTGCGACAGGGAATGATAATGTCACTGCATAAAACAGATGACATTACAGGTCTTAAAAAAATAAACGAACTTCTTGACAAAGAACCCGTATTGTCCGAAGAATTGCTTTTGCTTGCCAGAAGTATGAAAGAACGGTGTTACTGTACATTTTTTGAGGCTTGTGCGGCAATGTTACCGCCGGGATTGTCGCTTAAAGTAACTTACAGCTACACAATAACCGATATTGCCGACGAAACATCACCAAAACTTTCCGACACCGAAAAACAGATAATAACTTATCTGAGAACACGAAAAGTTCCTGTAAGACAGGACAGACTGCTGAAAACACTGGGACTTTCTGAGGATTCCGTTCTTGTAAAAATGACAAAAAACGGCTTGCTTTCAAGAACTGAGGCAGTAAAAAAGCGTTTGCAGGATATTACCGTAAAAATGGTAAGACTTGTAAATGATGATGTTGATGTAAACATTTCGCCACGACAGAGTGATGTTATAAATATTCTTCGTGCGGCTGGTTCAGTTTCACGCAAGGAAATATGCTATTTTACAGGTGTTTCAACAGCGGTTATAGATACCCTTGTGAAAAAGGGAATATGCGAATATTTTGATGAAGAACCGCCAAAAATTACCGAAAGTGAAAATATAATTTCCGACAAAGAAAATATTGTCTTAACTCCTCAACAGGAAAAAGCGTATAATTCTCTTATCGGAAAATACGAAAGCGGAAAAGCGTCAGTTTCACTTCTTTACGGAATTACGGGCAGTGGTAAAACATCAGTTTTTATGAAATTGATTGACCGTGCAAACGCTGACGGTAAGGGTGTTATTTGTATGGTTCCCGAAATTGCATTGACACCACAGTTGCTTGCAAAATTCAAGGCAAGATACGGCAATAATGTTGCGGTTTTCCACAGTGGCTTGTCGCTTTCAAAAAGGCTTGAAGAATGGAAACGTGTAAAAAACGGCGAGGCAAATATTGCTGTCGGTACACGTTCGGCAATTTTCGCACCTATGGAAAATATAGGACTTATCGTCATTGATGAGGAACAGGAGTACACCTATAAATCGTCGTCAGTGCCACGTTTTCACGCACGTGACCTTGCAAAAATCAGGTGCAGTTATAATAATTGTCTTTTACTGCTTTCGTCGGCAACACCGTCAGTTGAAAGCTATTATTATGCACAACAGGGCAGATATTCACTTGAAACGCTGACTTCACGCTACGGAAAGGCAAAACTTCCTTATGTCATTACTGTTGATATGAACCTTGAACAGCAACAGGGCAATATGTCGAATTACAGTTCTGTTCTGTTGGAGGCGATTGACGATAATCTTGAACACGGACATCAGTCAATTATACTTTTGAACCGACGTGGACACAATACATTTGTTTCGTGCAGACAGTGCCGTGAGGTTGTCAGTTGTCCGAACTGTTCAATTTCGCTGACCTATCACAGTGCAAATAACCGCCTTATGTGCCATTATTGCGGCTATTCAATTCCTGCACCTAATGAATGTCCATATTGTCATTCGCCAAAATTGAGATATTCAGGTTCGGGAACACAGAGGGCAGAACAGGAAATACAGGAAATTTTTCCGTCAGCAAAAATTTTACGGCTTGATACCGACTCAACAATGCAGAAGTTTGCATACGAAAAAAAGCTTTCGGCTTTTCAGAACGGCGAGTACGATATAATGCTTGGCACACAAATGGTCGCAAAGGGACTTGACTTTCCGAATGTAACGCTTGTCGGAGTTCTCTCGGCAGACCAGATGATGCACAACTACGATTACCGAAGTTATGAACGCACTTTTTCACTTTTGACACAGGTTGTCGGACGTTCAGGCAGAGGCGGTATTGAGGGCAGAGCAATAATTCAGACCTTTGAACCCGAAAATCCGATAATTGAACTTGCCGCCGCACAGGATTACAATGAATTTTTCAAAAACGAGATAAGGCTCAGGCGGTCAATGCTTTATCCGCCTTTTGCCGATATATGCGTAATAGCGTTCATAGGCACAGACCAGCAAAAGACAAAAAATGCGTCCGAATTTTTTACAAAAAGCCTTACCGACCTTGCAAAGACTTCATACAGTGAACAGCCGCTACGTGTTTTAGGACCTTCACCGGCTATGGTTTCAAAAATAAACAATAAATTCCGTTATCGGCTCATAATAAAATTCAAAAACAACAAGCGTTTTCGTGAAATGCTTTCCATACTGCTTACGGATTTTGGCAAAAACCGCACTTATTCCGACATTACCGCCTATGCCGACATAGACCCGGACAACATTATTTAGTGTGGAGTGTGGAGAGTGGAGTGTGGAGTTGTGCGGACGGTTAGTTTTTAAGACATTGAGTATAAAAAGATGAAAGGAAGACAGAATTATGGCAATACGCAATATAGTAAAAGAGGGCGACCCGATACTTACAAAAGTATGCCGCCCTGTTGAAAAATTTGACGGCAAACTTGCCACACTTATTGATGATATGTACGAAACAATGATGGACGGCAATGGTGTAGGTCTTGCAGGTCCACAGGTTGGCATTTTAAGACGTGTGTTTGTTATCGACATAGGCGAGGGCAAAATAGAATTTGTCAATCCGAAAATCGTAAAAACAAAAGGTGTACAGGAAACAAGCGAGGGTTGCCTGTCCTGTCCCGGTGAATTTGGAATAACAAAACGTCCTATGTATGTTACCGCAATCGCACAGAACAGATATGGCGACCAGTTCACAATTCACGCTGAGGGACTTCTTGCAAAAGCTATTTGCCACGAAAACGACCACCTTGACGGAATACTTTTCAAAGAACACGTAATAAGACCGCTTGAACCCGGCGAGGAATAAAACAGGGGAAAGGAATGAAACTGTGTGCGTATAGTTTTTATGGGAACACCTGAATTTGCCGTTCCTTGTCTTAAAGCACTTATAGATGACAAAAACGAAATTGTCGGTGTATTCACACAACCTGACAAACCAAAGGGCAGAGGATATACTCTTACTCCACCGCCTGTAAAGGTAACGGCACTCGAAAACAATATAGATGTATTTCAGCCGAAAACACTCAAAGACGGCACGGCACTTGAAATACTCAAAAGACTTAATCCCGAAATGATAGTTGTTGTAGCTTACGGAAAAATTCTTCCGAAAGAAATAATAGATTTGACAAAATATGGCTGTATAAATATACACGCTTCACTTCTTCCCGAATATCGTGGTGCGGCACCTATCCAATGGGCAGTGCTTGACGGCAAGAAAAAGACAGGCGTTACCGCAATGTATATGGACGTCGGACTTGATACAGGCGATATGCTTATGAAGTCGGAAACCGAAATAGGCGAAAACGAAACCGCTGACGAACTTCACGACAGACTTTCTGTTTTAGGTTCGGAATTGATTGTAAAAGTTGTACATTCAGCAGTTGACGGTACGCTTATAAGAGAAAAACAGGACGATTCAAAATCCTGTTACGCAAAAATGCTGACAAAGGAAATGTCGAAAATTGATTTCACTAAATCGGCACAGGAAGTACACAATCAGGTCAGAGGACTTAACTCGTGGCCGTCAGCAAGTGCGTTACTCAACGGCAAGAGAATTAAAATTCACCGTACACTTATTGCACACGGCAAAGGAGAACCGGGACAGGTGTTGTCGCTGAATCCGCTTGTTGTTGCTTGCGGAGAGGGTGCTGTTGAAATAACGGAATTACAGCCGGAGGGCAAAAAAAGAATGTCAGCACAGTCATTTATTAACGGACTGCACAATATCAAAGCGGAAGAACTCAGATTTGAATGAAAATTTTAAAGATGATGAGGTTTAAATTGTGATGATACAGTTGTCAAGGCAAACAGCTTTACAGGCACTTTTGCGTGTCGAAAACGATAATTCATATTCAAATATTACGCTCGACAGCGTTCTTTCAAAAAGTAATCTTTCGTCGGCTGACAAGTCTTTTGCAACAACGATTTTTTACGGAGTAATCGAGAAAAAGCTGCTTATTGACTATAATATTGCGGCTTTCTCAAAAATTCCTGTAAACAAACTTGACACGAAAATTCTCACAATTCTCAGAATGGGAATGTATCAGCTTTTCTTTATGGACAAAGTTCCCGTATCAGCGGCAGTAAATGAGTCGGTAAAACTCTGTAAAGCTAATAAACTTTACAGTGCCTCATCTTACGTAAATGCGGTGTTGAGAAGTGCCGCCGCAAACAATCAGATAAAATATCCCGACAAGAAAAAAGGCAAAAATAAATATCTGTCTATAAAATATTCCTGTCCCGAAGATATAATAAAATTATGGCGGCAAAGTTACGGTGATGAAATTACAGAGGGGATTTTGCAGTCGCTTGACGGCAGACCGCCGCTGACAGCAAGAGTCAACACAACAAAAACAACAGCGGAAAAACTTAAACAGTCGCTGTCAGAAAGCGGAATAACTGTAAAAAATTCAGAAATTCTCGAAAATGCACTTCTTCTTGAAAATACAGGTGCAGTTGAAAAATTACAGGAATACACAGACGGACTTTTTCACATACAGGACACAGCGTCACAGATATGTTGTGAACTTTTGAATCCGCTTGAAAATCAGACTGTACTTGATGTCTGTTCAGCACCGGGCGGAAAAACTTTCACAATAGCGGAACTTATGAAAAACAAGGGAAAAATAATTGCTTGTGACTTATATCAGTCAAGACTTAATCTTGTGAATGACGGTGCAAAAAGACTTTCGCTTGACATAATCTCCACAAATGCCTGTAATGCTGCAGAAGTAAAGGATTTGCCAATGGCTGACAGGGTGCTTTGTGACGTTCTGTGTTCGGGACTCGGAATAATAAGACGAAAACCCGAACTGCGATACAAAAAAGAACTTGGAATTGACACTTTGCCGGATTTGCAGTACCTTATACTGTGTAACTGCTCGGCATTTGTCAAAAAAGGCGGTATTCTGGTATATTCTACCTGTACGCTTAATCCGTCAGAAAATAATCTTAATGCCGAAAAATTTCTTGCGGAACACAGCGACTTTGAACCTGTTGAAATAAATTTACCGAAAAACATACGCCGTGGAATTGACGAAAAGCCGAATGAACTCACGCTGTTTCCGCACATAAACAATACTGACGGATTTTTCATAAGCGTTTTCAGAAAGAGGTGATATTTTGCTTACGGACATCAAGTCAATGTATGAGGACGAACTCAAAGAGGAGTTTGCAAAACTCGGTGAACCTTCATACAGAGCCGCTCAGGTATATAAATGGCTGCACAGTGGTGTAAAATCTTTTGATGAAATGACTAATATTCCGAAAACATTAAGACAAAAACTTGTGGAGAATTACTATATATCTTATGCAGCTATTGAAAAAAAATTGATTTCGGATTATGATGATACAAAGAAATACTTATTTTCGTTTGCTGACGGCGAGGCTGTCGAGTCTGTACTGATGAGTTATCACCACGGATATACGAGTTGTATTTCAACACAGGTCGGCTGTAAAATGGGCTGTACATTCTGTGCAACAGGCAAAAGCGGTTTTTCACGAAACCTCACCGCCTCAGAAATGCTTGCACAGTTACAGACAGAACAGTCAGACAACAATATACGGATTTCAAATATTGTTCTTATGGGAATGGGCGAACCGCTCGATAATTTTGACAATGTAGTGCGGTTTCTTCATCTTGTAAGCAGTGAACACGGTATGAACATAGGTATGCGTCATATTTCGCTTTCTACCTGCGGACTTGTGCCGAGAATATATGAACTTGCGGATATGAAATTGCAGCTTACACTTTCTGTTTCACTTCACGCACCGAATAATCAGATACGCAGCCGCACTATGCCGGTAAACAGAAGATACGATATTGACGAACTTCTCAAAGCGTGCAGATATTATTTCAGGCAGACAGGAAGAAGAATTTCATTTGAATATGCAATGATTGACGGAGTCAACGACAGTGATTCCTGTGCAAGAGAGCTTGCGTCAAGGCTTACAGGAATGTCGTGCCACGTTAATCTTATACCTGTGAACACGGTCAGCGGCACAGGCTACAAAAAAAGCAAAAGGGACAGAATGAAGAATTTTATTGCAATTCTTGAAAAATCAGGGATAACGGCAACTGTAAGAAGAACACTCGGAAGTGACATAAACGCATCGTGCGGTCAGCTCAGACGTTCAGTTATTGACGGCAGTGTCGAAAAGGGGGATAAATCATAATGAAGGTATATTCCGGAAGTGACATAGGTCTTAAACGTAATTCAAATCAGGATTATTGCAAGACCGGAACTTTTCCTGACGGAACGGTTTTTGCTGTTGTGTGTGACGGTATGGGCGGAGCAAACGGCGGCTGTACAGCAAGTCGTGTTGCTGTCGAAACAATAGTAGGCTCTATAAATAACGGCTATGATTCTTCACTTAAACCCGAAGAAGTAAAGTCGCTTATAGAATTTGCCGTACAAAAGGCAAATTCAGCGGTCTATGATATGGCGAAAAATGACGAGTCACTTTACGGAATGGGTACAACGGTTGTATGTGCTGTAATAAAGGACAAGCGACTTCACATTGTCCACGCAGGCGACAGCCGTGCATATCTTTACAGAAATGATGATATAAGTCAGCTTACCACCGATCACTCAATGGTTCAGGAAATGGTGTCGGCTGGTCAGCTTACTCCCGAACAGGCACGGAAACATCCGCAGCGAAACTACATTACACGGGCATTAGGCATTGAGCCTGAACTTCGTACAGACTACACAACAACAGTGTTTGATGAAAATTCACTGCTCATAATCTGTACGGACGGACTGTCAAATTATGTCAGTAAAGAAAGTCTGCTGTACTTTATCCGTAACAACAGCGGCGAAAAATTGACTGAAAAACTTATTGAATCTGCAAAAGAACTCGGCGGCAGCGACAATATTACTGTTGCACTTATTGCCGGCTGAAAATCTTGAAAGGAGCTTTCTTTTATGGATAAATATACAGGCAAAAGGCTTGACGGCAGATATGAAATACAGGAACTTATCGGCGTAGGCGGTATGGCAATGGTTTACCGTGCCTATGACACAATAGACGATAAAACCGTCGCAATAAAAATACTTAAAGATGAATTTCTCGGCAATGAGGAATTTATCCGCCGTTTCAAAAACGAATCAAAGGCTATTGCCGTTCTTTCTCACCCGAACATAGTAAAAGTGTTTGATGTCAGCTTTGGCGACAGAATACAGTATATCGTTATGGAATATATTGACGGTATTACGCTCAAAGAATATATCAGCCATCAGCACGTTATTCCGTGGAAAGAGGCTGTACATTTCACCGTACAGATTTTACAGGCACTTCAACACGCCCACGAAAAAGGAATAGTACACCGTGATGTAAAGCCGCAGAATATTATGCTTTTACAGGACGGCACAATCAAGGTTACCGACTTTGGTATTGCACGTTTTTCAAATACAGAAACACGCACAATGACCGACAAGGCAATCGGTTCGGTACACTATATCGCACCTGAACAGGCAAGAGGTGATGTAACTGACGGAAAGGCGGATATTTATTCTGTTGGCGTTATGCTTTATGAAATGCTCACAGGTAAATTGCCGTTTGAGGCAGACAGTGCTGTTTCCGTTGCGATAATGCAGTTACAGAATGACCCGAAACCGCTCCGTGACATAAACGACCAGATACCTGAGGGACTTGAAGAAATTACTCTCAAAGCAATGCGAAAAGACCCAAAACAGCGTTATACATCAGCCAAGGAAATGCTTGAAGCTATCGAAATTTTCCGTCATAATCCGGCAGTGCATTTTCAGTATAATTATTTTGTCGATGAAACCCCGACAAAATATGTTGACGCAATAAACAATGTCCGTTCAGCGTCACCCGAACCCGTTTATGACGATGATTACAACGAACCCGACGACGATGTAGCGGCGGCTCGTTCAAAAACGGCTGTAAAGTGGCTGACAATAAGCGTCAGTGTGCTGGTTCTTGCCGCAATAATTGTTTTTGTATATATGGCAGTATCAAACGCATTCAAATCTACCGAAGTAAAGAATGTTGACGTTCCGAACTTTGTCGGACAGATGTATGATGATATACAGAAAAATCCTGATTATAAATTCAAGTTTGAAATTACCGCTAAATATGACGATACACAGCCTGTAAATATTGTTCTCTCACAGGAACCTGAGGCTGGTTCAAAACAGGTAAAGGAAAATTCAACCATAAAACTTGTAATAAACAGCACAAGCACTACTGTTGAAGTTCCTAAACTTAAAAAATATTCCGAACAGGAAGCAATAGAAAAATTACAGGCAAAATATTTTAACTATTCCGTTTCAAGAGTGAACAGCAGTGATGTTGCAAAGGGTTATGTAATTGACTGTTCACCACAGGAAGGCACTCAACAGGAAATCGGCACAACAATTACACTTATTGTCAGTGACGGACCCGAAACACAACAGGTTGAAATTCCTGATGTTGTAGGTGATACCTACGAACAGGCAAAGGCAGCTCTTGAAGCCAAGGGCTTTACAACACAGAAATCTGTCGTTGCAAGTGCTGAAATTGCCGGTAAAGTAATCGGTACTGACCCGCTTGCAGGAAATAAACTTTCGACAGGTTCTCTTGTTACAATTCAGGTAAGTGACGGAAGCAAGATAATAAAATCGCTTTCTCAGGATATAAATTTGCCACAGGACGAATATGCGTTAATTACAGTTGGTATCTATGTTGACGGTCAGAAGTTCGAGGAATCCAGCGGCATACCGGCTGACGGCTTTACAAAGTCTATTCAACTTGACCCGACAAGCGTAAACAACAATCAGCAGAAAAAAGTTATCGTCAAGATTGACGGAGTAAACTATATTTCATATACTTTTGACTTCAAGAATCAGACAATAATCACCAATTTTGATAATATGTCAAAGTATGTTATTAAGCAAGGACCGCCTGATTTATCATCAGAGCCGTCAGACGAGCCATCAGACGAACCGTCGGACGAGCCGTCAGATGAACCATCAGACGAACCATCAGATGAGCCGTCAGATGAACCGTCGGACGAGCCGTCAGATGAACCGTCAGACGAGCCGTCAGACGAGCCGTCACCGGAACAGCCGTCAAACAATCCGCTAGAACCTGATGAGAATACTTCGAGAGAAACATCACCTATGCACTGGCAGAATCACGGCTACAATGCTGACGCATTGATTATGTTTTAACGGCGGATAAATATGGGAACTTTAAACGGATTGATAATAAAGGCAATCAGCGGCTTCTACTATGTTGAAGCCGCTGACACGCTTTATGAATGTAAGGCACGTGGTGTTTTCAGAAAAAAGGGCATAAGTCCGTCAGTTGGCGACAGAGTCACAATAACCGTTATGAATGACGATAAAGCCTCGCTTGATGACGTATTGCCGAGAAAGAATTATCTGATAAGACCGCCTCTTGCAAACCTTGACAGACTTTTCATTGTATCGTCTGTTGCCGAACCGTCGGCGAATACCGTTATAATTGATAAAATTACTGCTGTTGCCGTCAGCAAGGGGATAGAACCTGTTGTGATATTCACAAAATCTGACCTTGCAGATTGTAGTGAACTTTTGGAAATTTACAAAAAAGCCGGCATAAAGGCTTTTTGTTACAGCATAAATGACCGAACGGGAAGTGATGAGATTATTTCACTTCTTGAAAACAGAATTTCGGCTTTTACAGGCAATACGGGTGTGGGAAAGTCATCACTTCTTAATTCACTTTTTCCGAATCTGAATATCGAAACAGGCGAGATAAGCCGCAAACTCGGACGTGGTCGCCACACAACACGACACAGTGAACTTTATAAAGTCGGTGGTGGTTATGTTGCCGATACACCGGGATTTTCAACGGTTGATATTGAACGCTATGAGATTATAAAACGTGACGAACTTGCGTACTGTTTTCCCGAATTTGAACCATATATCAATAACTGTAAATTTACAAGCTGTTCACATACCTGTGAGCGTGGCTGTGCCGTTATTGAGGCGGTAAACAACGGTGAAATTCCTGTTTCACGTCACAACAGCTACAAATTTATGTATGATGAAGTAAAGTCAATTCCTGACTGGCAACAGAAAAAATAATTTGGAGTGAAAGAATTGTCAGAAAAACGCTGTGTAATTATCGGTTCGTCACCCGATACCGAAATATCTGTGCTGACCGAAAACATAAAAAGCGGAGATTTTGTCGTATGTGCAGACGGCGGATATGTTTATGCACAACAGGCAAAAATTATTCCGAATCTCATTATCGGGGATTTTGACTCATCAGTTTTTCCACAGAATTATGACGGTGAGGTTATAACTCTGCCTGTACAAAAAGACGACACCGATACTATTTTTTGTGTAAAAGAATGTTTAAAGCGTGGATTTAATAATTTTGTCATTCTCGGCGGAACAGGCGGCAGACAAGACCATACTTTTGCAAATCTATGCACACTGAAATTTCTTGCCGAAAAAAAGATTTATGCTGAAATAATTGACTCAAAAACCGTCATTTCAGTTATGACAAGCGGAGTAAAACAGCTTTGCGGCAAAAAAGGAATGACATTTTCGATTTTTCCTTTCGGCTGTGAAAGTTGTGATGTAACACTCAGCGGCTTTATGTATGAACTTAACAAAGGAACACTCAAATCCGATTTTCCGCTTGGTGTCAGCAACGAAATTACATCGGACAACGCACAGATAACAATTCACAAAGGCACATCAGTAATAATGCTTGTAAAAAATCAATAAATTTTGTGTCATAGTGAGTTCAGTGTGTATATTATGTTAGTGTAAGCACGAAACCGACAGTAATATTTACTTACTGTACATCGGGCGGTGTTAATATGAAAAATTGTATAAAAAACGGAAATATTCTTGCGTTCAGCTTAGGACTGTTGGTTTCGTTTATATTTCCGCAATGCTGGCTGATTGTCATTGTTGCCGTTCTTCTCATAATTATGGCGATAATGTGGCCTAAGTGTTGCAGATTATAACAGGGGGCAGCTTTATGAAATTTGTTGTAGTTGACAATCCTAAATTCTGGGGCTTTTTTCTGAGGAGAATATTCAGAATAAAGAAACACGCACAGCAGGATATGGCTGTATGATTTTTGGCTGAACAAAACATACAGGGCGGCAGCAAACGCTGTCGCCTTTTTGTATTTTTGGTAAATATATATATTTTTTTGCACTTTATTTTATAAAAATTTGCCCAAAGTTTTTATTTTGCTTTTAAGATGAATTATGTTATAATAAATAATATATGAACAGTTTTTTACTTACTGAAAGGAGAAACTATGCTGGCTCGTATTCAGGCGTGGGATGAAAATATTTTAAGACGCCTTCTGAAAAAACATACTCCAAAACTAAATAAATTTATGATTTTAATATCGCAAGTCGCAAATCACGGAATTATCTGGTTTATTTTTTCCGTTCCGTTTCTGCTTATGAATAAATGGCGGCTTACAGGCTTTACTATACTTCTTGCAATGGCTTTTGCATATCTCGGCGGAGAAATAACTATCAAGAATTTAGTAGGTCGTGTCCGTCCTTGCAAAAAGGAATTTGAAAAAGACCTTCTTATCAAAAATCCGCCGGAATATTCTTTTCCGTCAGGACATACCGCATCATCTTTTGCCGTATCGACGGTAATTTCGTTTATGTGTCCTATGCTGATTGTTCCGGTGCTGATACTTTCGTGCCTTATTGCATTTTCAAGAATGTATCTGCTTGTACATTATCCGACAGATGTTCTTGCGGGAATGTTGTTCGGTATTATCTGTGGAATTGCTGCTGTTCCTGTTGCAAATTCTATTCAGTTTTTTAAATTTCAGCTTTGACAAATATTAAATCATAACATACTTATTGCACAGCCGATTGAATTTTATCGGCTGTGTTTTTTATGCGAAAATATAAATTTACACCGACTTTACAAAACAGCGGTTACCGATTTTACACAGCAATATTATTATATGAACTGTTCAAGGAAAAACATTTAAAAACCAAAGGAGAAATCACTTATGAAAAAGATTTTTACAGCACTTCTTATTGCGGCTCTTGCAGCAGCAACATTCACAGGTTGCAGCAGTAACAACTCAAATTCAAATTCATCAGCACCGTCAACAAGCTCAACAGCTTCAACAGCAAGCGACGCTTCAACAAACTCAACAGAATCAGCAGGTTCTCAGGACAAAATCACAGGTACAGTAAACGTTGTAACAAGAGAACAGGGTTCAGGTACAAGAGATGCTTTCACAGAACTTACAGGTGTTCTTGAAAAGGGCAGTGACGGTTCAAAGACAGATAAAACATTTTCAGGTGCAGTAACACTCAATGGTACACAGGCAGTTATGAGTAACGTTTCCGGCGACAAGGCTGCAATCGGATATATTTCACTCGGTTCAGTCAACGATACGGTTAAGGCTGTTAAGATTGAAGGTGTTGCACCGTCAACAGCAACAGTAAAAGACGGAACATACAAACTCCAGCGTCCTTTTAACATTGTTACAAAATCAGGACTCAGCGAAGTTGCTCAGGATTTCGTTAACTACATTATGAGTGCTGACGGTCAGAAGGTTATTGAAGACAACAAATATGTATCGATTGACTCAAATGCAAAGGCATACGAAGGAAAGAAACCAAGCGGCACAATCACAATCGACGGTTCAACATCAGTAGGACCTGTTATGGAAAAACTCAAAGAGGCTTATGCCGCTGTAAACCCGAATGCAACAATTCAGTTCCAGACATCAGACTCATCAACAGGTATCTCATCTGCAATCAACGGAAGTGTTGACATCGGTATGTCATCAAGAGATCTTAAAGATACAGAAACAGGCGTTACAGCTACAAAAATTGCTCTTGACGGTATCGCAGTAATCGTAAACAAAGAAAACACAACAGATGATCTTACAATCGAACAGATTAAGAAAATCTACACAGGCGAAGTTACAGACTGGGGCAACATTTAACAGTAAAATAAAGACTTGATTAACGGCGGAGGCACACTGCAACAGGTGTGCCTATGCTTGTATAATATGAAAAATCAGCTTTAATGTGTTTGAAAGGATTGATTAAATAATGAAGAAGGTTACGGAAGTAGGAATGAAGGTGCTGTTCTTCATTTGTGCTTTGATGTCTGTAATCGCAGTAGCACTTATATGTATATTCCTGTTTGCAAACGGAGTGCCTGCAATGGCGAAAATAGGACTTTTTGACTTTCTCTGTGGTACAAACTGGGCACCGGCAAATGTTCCGGCAAGTTACGGAATTTTGCCTATGATTGTCGGAAGTCTTTATGTAACGGCAGGTGCGTTGATAATAGGCGTTCCGATAGGACTGTTTACAGCAGTATTTATGGCACACTATTGTCCAAAGCCTCTTTATAAGATTCTTAAACCCGCAATTCAGCTTCTTGCCGGAATACCGTCGGTAGTTTACGGATTTTTCGGACTTGTTGTTTTAGTACCGTTTGTACGCAATAACTTCGGCGGAACAGGCAGCAGTATTCTTACAGCCTCAATCATACTCGGAATAATGATACTTCCTACAATAATAGAAGTTACGGAATCATCACTTCGTGCAGTTCCGCACAGCTACTATGAAGGAGCAGTAGGTCTTGGTGCAAGCCACGAAAGAGCAGTATTTGCAACTGTTCTTCCGGCAGCAAAGTCAGGTGTAACAGCCGGTATTGTACTTGGTATCGGTCGTGCAATCGGTGAAACAATGGCAGTTCAGCTTATAGTCGGCAACCAGACAGTAATTCCGAACAGCATACTCGACGGTGTTCGTACCCTTACAACAAATATCGTTATGGAAATGGGTTATTCAACAGGTCTGCACCGTGAGGCACTTATAGCAACAGCGGTTGTACTTTTTGTATTCATACTTCTTATCAATCTCTGTTGTTCCGCACTCAAAAACAAAAGCAATGCAAAAGCATAAGAGGTGAGAATTATGGAAATAAATACATCTGTACCAAAAGTTCCGTCGGAAGCCGAAAAGGAATTTGACGCATCATCAATTCAGGGAATAAACACAATGACTTTCAGAAAAAGGCTTAAACTCTATAAAAACAAGCCTGGTTCACTTATTCTCCTGATACTCGTAATGCTTGCAACGATTATCACAGTATCGGCATTGATATTCATTATCGGCTATATTCTCATAAACGGAATACCGCATCTTACCCCCGAATTTTTCTCGTGGGATTATAACTCTGAAAACCTGTCCTGTGTTCCAGCATTGCTGAATACAATTATGCTGACGCTTATCGGACTTGTTATTGCAGTACCGCTCGGAATATTCTCGGCAATATATCTTGTTGAGTATGCGAAAAAAGGCAACAAGTTAGTAAAAGTAATACGTATGACAGCCGAAACACTTTCAGGTGTACCATCAATCGTATATGGTCTTTTCGGTATGCTGTGCTTTAACTATGCACTCGGCTGGGGATATTCTTTAATTGCGGGTGCTTTTACGGTTGCAATTATGATACTTCCGCTCATTATGCGTACAACAGAGGAGGCACTTCTCACTGTTCCGGACAGTTTCCGTGAGGGCAGTTTCGGACTCGGTGCCGGCAAACTCAGAACTGTATTCAGAATTGTTCTTCCTTCGGCTGTTCCGGGTATTCTTTCGGGTGTAATTCTTGCAATCGGCAGAATTGTCGGTGAAACAGCAGCCCTTCTTTATACATCAGGTTCAAGTGCAGAGCTTGCAAAAGGTATTGCAGACCCGGGCAGAACGCTTGCACTTCATATGTATGTACTTTCAAACGAGGGACTTCATACAGACCAGGCTTATGCAACGGCGGTTGTTCTTCTTATACTTGTACTTGCAATCAACACACTTTCTGCCGTAATTGCAAAGAAGGTTGCCAAAGGCAATCAATAAATAATGCGTAATTATTGTGCGAAACATCAGTTTTATATCCGCATATCAAGATTAACTGAGTTATTAACGAAAGGAACAGAATTTTATGTCAGAGAAAAGTACTGCTGCTATAAAGACACAAAAGGATAAAATAGATAAAAAAGCCATCAAGTCGGTAAATCCCGATAAATTCTTAATCGAAAAGGCAAACCTCTACTACGGCAATTTTCACGCACTCAAAGATATAAACCTTGCACTTCCGTCAAACGAAATTACAGCATTTATCGGGCCGAGCGGTTGCGGTAAATCAACACTTCTTAAATCACTCAACAGAATGAATGACCTTGTTGAAGGCTGTAAGATTACGGGAACATTTCTCCTTGACGGCGAGGATATTTACGGCGATATGGACGTAAACCTTCTCAGAAAAAGAGTAGGTATGGTATTCCAGAAACCTAACCCGTTCCCGATGAGCGTTTATGATAATATTGCTTATGGCCCACGTACACACGGAGTACATTCAAAGATTAAACTTGACGAAATTGTCGAAAAATCTCTCAGACAGGCTGCAATATGGGACGAAGTAAAAGACCGTCTTAAAAAATCCGCACTTGGTCTTTCAGGCGGACAGCAGCAGCGTCTTTGTATCGCAAGAGCTATTGCCGTACAGCCTGATGTAATTCTTATGGACGAACCGACAAGTGCCCTTGACCCGATTTCAACTTCTAAAATAGAAGACCTTGCATTAGAACTCAAAAAGGATTATACTATAATTATGGTAACCCATAATATGCAACAGGCTTTACGTATATCCGACAGAACGGCGTTTTTCTTACTCGGTGAAGTTGTCGAATACGGCGAAACCGAACAGATTTTCTCTATGCCAAAGGAAAAACGCACGGAAGACTACATCACAGGTCGTTTCGGCTGATTTATCGGATTTATATTTGAGGGAGGCTTATATATTATGAGAAACCGTTTTGATTCACAGCTTGAAAATCTTAACAACTCGCTTATTGAAATGGGCGGACTTGTTGAACAGGCAATAAGCAACGCATATTCGGCTCTTATCAGTCAGGACGCAAAGCAAGCAGAAAAAAATATCAAGTTTGATGTTGTTATCAACGAAAAAGAACGTGAAATTGAAGGTCTTTGTATGAAACTTCTTTTGCAACAGCAGCCTGTTGCAAAAGACTTGCGACTTATCTCGGCAGTTCTGAAAATGATAACAGACCTTGAAAGAATAGGAGATCACGCTCAGGATATTTCTGAAATTGTTCTCTTCCTTTCATCACAGCAATACATCAAAAAACTTGAACATATTTCGAGAATGGCTCAGATTACCGCAAAAATGGTAACCGACAGCATTGACGCTTTTGTAAAGCGTGACATAATGCTTGCACAAAGAGTATGCGATACAGACGATACCGTTGACGACCTTTTTGTTACGGTAAAGAACGAACTTATTTCACTGATTAACGAGAATGTCAAGAACGGCGAGCAGGCTATGGATTTTCTTATGGTTGCAAAATATTTTGAAAGAATAGGCGACCACGCTGTCAATGTCGGTGAATGGGTTATCTTTTCAATTACAGGAAAGCACAAGGAGTTTGATTAAATTTGCTTATTTATATAGCCGAAGACGACGAAAACATAAGAGAAATTGAATGTTATGCACTCAAAAACAGCGGATATGAAACTGAGGGATTTTGTGACGGTGCGGAGCTTATGGACGCACTTTCACAGAATATTCCCGACCTTGTCATACTTGACATAATGATGCCCGGTGAGGACGGACTCTCCATTCTGAAAAAAATCAGAAATTCAGACAACCTCAAAAATATTCCGGTAATGATG
Source organism: Clostridia bacterium (assembly GCA_029226955.1). Classification (GTDB taxonomy): domain Bacteria; phylum Bacillota; class Clostridia; order Oscillospirales; family Acutalibacteraceae; genus UBA1213. The sequence goes on from JAQXZA010000137.1 coordinate 28,105, forward strand.
ATTACGGCAAAAACAACGGAAATGGATAAGGTAAAGGGTCTTGATACCGGTGCGGACGATTATATCACAAAACCATTCGGAGTTATGGAATTTGTTTCAAGGGTTCGTGCCTTGCTGAGAAGAACCTCACGACAGGAGAGCGAAAACACTCTTGAATACAAAAACATTAAAATTGACGATAAAAAACACAGAGTAACGGTTGATAATGCCGAGTGTGTTCTTACCTTTAAGGAATATGAACTTTTGAAACTTCTTCTTTCAAATCAGGGAATAGTCCTCAGCCGTGAAAAGATTATGAACAAGGTGTGGGGTTTTGAGTATGAGGGCGAAAGCCGTACCGTTGATATGCACATAAAAACCCTGCGTCAGAAGTTGGGCGACAGCGGTTCGGAAATAAAGACAATTCGTAATGTCGGATATAAAATAGGCTGATTTTCTTTAAAGACGGGTGGACGCAGTAAAAATTGTGTCCGCCCGTTTTTAGTTAGGAATTAGGAGTTAGGAGTTAGGAATTATTGATGTTGAGGACAATAAGTCATAGGGAGGAATCTTTTTTGGAAAATAAAGTAAATACTCATATGTTTGTAATGGGTGTGTTTTCAATTATAATAACAATAATTTTTTCGGTAATGGCATTTTATACAGCGTTTGAAAATCAGGTCACTTTTGACCTGTCCGAACGCACAGATGAAATAGCGACAACATATGAATATTTGCATAACAAAGATGAATTGCAGAAATTTTCTAATGATAAACTCCGTATAACACTCATACAATCCGACGGAACAGTTCTGTTTGAAAGCAGCAGTAATGATACCGATAAAATGGAAAATCATCTTGAACGACCTGAGGTTCAGGAGGCATTAAAAAACGGCAAGGGAACATCAAACCGCTATTCCGAAACAATGAATACTGATGTTTTTTATTGTGCAAAAAAACTTGCCGACGGAAATATTATAAGACTGTCACAGACAACCAACATAATGTACTCCTTTTTCTCAAATGTAATTCCTTATCTTGTACTTCTTATGATAATTATGCTCGCAGTTTCGATATTTCTCTCGGTTATTCTTACCAAAAAACTTGTCAAACCTATTAACAGAATAGCGTCCGAACTTGAAAATATTGATGAAGACACAGAAAACGACGAAAAAATCTATGACGAGTTATTGCCGTTTATCAGCGAAATAAGGCACAGAAAAGAGGAAATACGTGAACGTCTTAAACTTGAAAGACAGGAAAAAAACAAACTCAGTGCGGTTCTTACAAATATGTCTGACGGTATGATACTTGTTGACCAAAACAAAAACATTATGCTGTCAAGCCATAAGGCAGAACAAATACTCGGTTTTGATGATGATTATACAGGGAAAAACATAATATATGCTTCACGCAGAAAAGAACTTACCGACAGCATAAACGAGGCAATAAACGGAAAAGCAAATTCGTCCGAGATGAAAATAAACGACAAAATTTATCAGATTCGTTCAAATCCTATTATTATAAGCGGTGTTCAGTCGGCAACAATGTGCCTTATGATTGACGTTACGGAAAAATACCGTATGGAACAGATAAAACAGGAATTTACCGCAAACGTTTCCCACGAACTTAAAACACCGCTCACATCAATTTCGGGTTATGCTGAAATGATAGAATCGGGCATAGCACAAAATGACGATGTAAAGAATTTTGCGGGCAAAATCCGCCTTGAATCCGAACGTATGATAACTCTTGTAAAGGATATTATCAGACTTTCAGAGCTTGACGAATCAGATGTCCGTGCAGAATTTGAGGAAATTTCACTTCTCGGAACGGCACAGGAGGCAGTAAAGCCGCTTTACGATTCAGCGGAAAAAAAGAACATATCTCTTACAGTAAGCGGTACTGACAGCAGAATTACTGCTAACAGATATATGATAAACGAACTTATATACAATCTTTGTGATAATTCAATAAGATACAATAAGCCAAACGGAAAAGTATCAGTAAAAATTTCAGACAAGACGGTTACAGTTTCGGATACAGGTATCGGTATTCCTGAGGAATGTCAGAAAAGAATTTTTGAACGCTTTTACCGTGTTGATAAAAGCCGTTCAAAGCAGACGGGCGGCACAGGACTTGGACTTGCAATAGTTAAACATATAGCAATACAGCACAATGCTGAGATAAAAGTCGAAAGCGAACTTGACAAGGGAACTTCAATATCAGTGATTTTTAAATAAGAATTTTTTATCTTCCCCGCAATATGCAGGGAAGATATATTTTTTGTTAAACAAGAAGAAATTGTTTTTACAAAAATGTAACATCTTAAAATATGAAAATGCCTTGATATTATTTCTGTTATGGAGTAAAATGAATAATTGTAAAAAGAAAATTAAAGGAGTAATATAATGGTATTTGCAGATTTGTTTTTTCTGTACTTTTTTTTGCCTTTGTGCCTGATTTCATATTTCGTATGCAAAAAGATAAAGAATAAAAATACAGTGCTTGTTGTTTTTTCACTGATTTTTTATGCGTGGGGCGAACCTGTATGCGTACTTCTCCTTGTATTCAGTGCGTTTATTAACTGGTATCTTGCACTTGTTATCGGGAAATTCCGTGGGAAACGGGGAGCAAAAATGGCTGTTGCGGGTGCGGTTATTATCGACCTTGCATTTTTGATTGTCTTTAAATACAGCGGATTTCTGGTTGAAAACTTTAACGTTTTTTTCCATACAAGTCTTCCTGTTCCGCAGATTCAGCTTCCTATCGGAATAAGTTTCTTTACATTTCAGGCAATTTCCTACATAATGGACTGTTACTGGGAAACCGTTGAACCACAGAAACATTTCAAGAATTTCTTGTTGTATCTTTCTTTGTTTCCACAGCTTGTTGCGGGTCCTATCGTGCGTTACAGCGTTATCGAAAAAGAAATTACAGACCGCCGCTCTACCGCTGTTGATGTAAGCGAGGGTGCAATGCGTGTAATTATCGGACTCGGAAAGAAAGTAATTATCGCAAACAATCTTTACAGCATTGTAACTCAGTTTTTCGGCAGTGAAAGCACTCCTGTCGATATTTCAAACCTCTCGTTTCTCGGAACGTGGTACACAGTAATTATGTACTCACTGTATGTTTACTTTGATTTCAGCGGATATTCAGATATTGCAATAGGTCTTGGAAGAATGTTCGGATTCCATTTTGACGAAAACTTCAAATATCCGTTTATATGCAAGACAATTACTGAATTTTGGCAGAGATGGCATATTTCACTCAGTTCATTTTTCAGAGATTATCTTTTCTATGTTCCGATTTTTGGCAAGCCACGTAAATACCTTAATCTTTTGCTTGTATGGTTCTGTACGGGATTCTGGCACGGTGCGGCGTGGAACTTCATTTTCTGGGGACTTTATTACTTCCTGTTCCTGTTGCTCGAAATAAAAATCGGTAAAAAGCGTCTGAAAAAATGGCCTGTATGGCTGTCGCATATTTACAGTAAAATTGTAATTGTTATAGGTTTCGGAATATTCTGTTTTACGGATTTGAATCAGCTCGGAAAATTCTTCCTCAACATCAGCGGAATAAGTATGCTTACAAACGGAAATTCCTTTGGCGACATACTCACGTGGAACTCTTTCCAAAACAACATAATACTTATTGCAGCCGCAATTATTGCGTCCTTGCCTGTACTTCCGAAGATTAAATACTTCTTTACAAGCTGGGGCAATAATACGGTTTACGCTGTCGGAAAGATTGCCGGAACGGTTGCCTGTGCAGCGATGCTAATTATCATCAGTATTCTTCTTGTTGATTCAACAAACAATCCGTTCCTTTATTTCCGTTTCTGAGTTATGTATAAAGGAGAGAAAATATGGACAACAGAACAACTCAACATAAACCTCAGGCAAAAAAAAGTTTTAATTCTCTTAAAAGAAAAGGTGTTGAACACGGTTTTTCAGTAATTTCAATCGCAATTCTTATGGTAGTTTTTTTCCTTACTGCTATATTTTTACTTGTTTTTCCACGTTCAACCGTTTCAAATATCGAAAAAAGAAAACTTGCAAAATTTCCTGAATTTTCACTTCAATCATATTTTTCGGGAGCATTTACTGCCGGAATAACAAACTATTATGACGATACCGTTCCTTACCGTGACGACTTTAAAAATATGGGTAATAACTTTAAGTCTGTTTTCGGATTTCATACTGATGATGAAGTCAAGGTTATCGGTAAGCCGATTTCGGTTGTTTCCGAGCCGGAAAGCAAACCCGAAAGTAAACCAAGCAAAAACGAAACAAGCAATACAAACAGCAATTCCGAGTTAAGCAATACTGAACAGAGTTCACAGGTATCGGAAGAATCAAAACCGAAAGACTATACTGTCGAAGACCCTGACGCTTCTTACGAAAACGGTATGATAGTAGTAAAACAGGACGGTCATTATCGTGCGTTAGAGCTTTTCGGCGGTGGCAGCGGAAACAATTATGTAAAGGCACTTAATGCTTTTCACAAGGATTTAGGCGACAGTGTAAAGATATATTCTATGATTGCACCGCTTGCAAGCGAATATTACACACCGTCAAACTATTCACAATATAATTCAAGTCAGAAAAAATGCTTTGAAAGTATTGCGTCAAGACTTGATGACGGCATTATTTCGGTAGATATTACAGATGTACTTGCAAAGCATACGGAAGAACCGATTTATTGTCGTACCGACCACCACTGGCAGCCGCTTGGTGCATATTATGCGGCACAGGCATTTGCGTCAGCCGCCGGAGTTGATTTCAAGGACATAAGCACCTTTACCAAAAAGGAAAACGAAGGTTTTGTCGGCACAATGTACGCATTCTCAGGTGACGCAAATATTCTCAATGACCCTGAAACCTTTACTTATTACATTCCGCCAAATATTGACCAGTGTAAAACCTATTACTATGACACTGCCTTTAATTACACGGGAACAGGCAATTTCTTCAATATAGTAGATACACCGAACTCTTACCTTGTATTTATGGGCGGAGATGAACAGATTGTCAAGGTCAAGACAAATGTCAAGAACGGCAGAAAACTCTGTATCGTAAAGGACAGCTACGGCAATGCCGAACCGCCTTATTATATGAATGGTTTTGAAGAAATTTATGTTGTCGATATGAGATACTTTGACCTCAACCTTGTTGACTTTGTAAAACAGATGGGTGTAACCGACCTTCTCTTTACAATGGTTTCATATTCAGCAGTAGGTGATAATGCCGATAATCTTGAAAACCTCAGAACACAGGTAAAAGGACAAAAAATCGTTGATGAGGCACTCACCGCAAAAGATGAAGATTAACAAATAAAAACAATAAAGGCGTAAACAATATTAAGTTTACGCCTTTAAATTAAATTCAGGAGGAATACAATGACTGAACTTGAATATCCTTTCGATTCCGAATATATCATCAAAAAAAGAAAATCACTCAAACGCACACTTCTTGCTGACGGCACAAAAAGACTGAAAAAGAAAATTGCTGTTTTCGGCGGTTCAACAACAAATGATATAGTTGTATATCTTGAACTGTTTTTACTGAATAACGGTATTGAACCCGAATTTTATCAGTCAGAATATGCACAGTACTGGCAGGACGCAATGTTTCCGAGTGATGAACTGCTGAATTTTAACCCTGATATTGTTTTTATTCACACAACAAACAGGAATATTACAAATTATCCTACGACATCTGACAGCAAAGAAACCGTTAATACCAAACTTGAAAACGAATATAATAAATTTCAGCAGATGTGGCAAAAAATAGCCGAAACCTACCATTGCCCGATAATTCAGAATAACTTTGAAATGCCTTATTATCGTCTTATGGGCAACAAGGATTGTAGTGATTATCGTGGACGTTCAAATTTTGTCACACGACTTAATGACAAATTCTATGAATATGCCGAAAAAACAGAGGGCTTTTATATCAACGATATAAACTTTATTTCAGCGTCATACGGACTTAAAGCGTGGAGCAATCCTGAATACTGGAATATGTACAAATACGCTATGTGCATTGACGCTATCCCTGAATTTTCCTTTAACCTTGCAAACATCATAAAGTCGGTATTCGGCAAAAACAAAAAGGCACTTGCACTCGACCTTGACAATACATTGTGGGGTGGAGTAGTCGGCGACGACGGTGTTGACGGAATACAGATAGGACAGGAAACAGGTGTTTCACAGTCTTATTATGAATTTCAGGAATATATAAAATCGCTTAAATCTCTCGGAGTAATTCTCACAGTATGTTCAAAAAATGACCACGAAAACGCAGTAGCCGGACTTAATCACCCGGAGGGAGCATTAAAACCCGACGACTTTATCATTATAAAAGCAAACTGGGAAAACAAGGACAGAAACATTCTTGAAATTGCGTCAGAACTGAATATTCTGCCCGATTCAATAGTTTTTGTTGACGACAACCCGGCAGAGCGTGAAATAGTAAAGGCACAAATTAAGGGAGTATCTGCACCGACTATGGATAGTGTAGAAAACTATATCACAACTCTTGACCGCAACGGATATTTTGAAGTTACGAATTTCAGCGAGGACGACCTCAAACGAAACGAAATGTACAAGGCTAATGCACAGAGAGCGGCACAACAGGCGACTTTCGGCAATTATGAAGATTATCTTTTAAGCCTTGATATGACAGCGGTAATTGATGATTTTCTGCCCGTATATTTGCAGCGTATAACACAGCTTTCCAACAAGAGCAATCAGTTTAACGTGACCACAAAGAGATACACACCGACAGAAATGGAAGAAGTCTTTGAGAACAATAATTACATCAGACTTTACGGAAAACTTGTTGACAAATTCGGGGATAATGGTGTAGTATCAGTAGTAATAGGCAAAAAGGACAGCAAAGTTCTGAATATGGAATTGTGGCTTATGAGTTGCCGTGTTCTCAAAAGGGATATGGAATTTGCAATGCTTGACAGACTTGTTGAACGCTGTCGTGAACAGGGTATAGAAACAATAAAAGGTTATTACTATCCTACCGCAAAAAATAATATGGTGCGTGACCTTTACGGCAGATTCGGCTTTGAAAAAATCAGCGAGGATTCTGACGGAAACACCGTATGGCAGCTTGATGTCGCATCATATCAGAATAAAAACCACGTTATTAAAGTTGAGGACAATTCCTCAATTCAATAAAATAAACTTTTAAGGAGATATTCAAAAATGGATACCAATACAATTTATGCAAAACTCAACAAGATTTTTCGTGATGTATTTGATGACGATTCAATCACAGTAAATCCAAAGACAACAGCAGACGATATTGACGACTGGGACAGCCTTGAACACATCACACTTATTTCAGCGGTTGAACGTGAATTTAAGATGAAGTTCAAAATGGGCGAAATTTCTTCAATGAAGAATGTCGGTGAAATGGCTGACATTATTGCCGCAAGAACAAAGTTATAATACATCACACAAATCATATAACAAAAGCGTTCCGTACACTTCAAAATGTCGGAACGCTTTTTCAGTTTATATTCAGTCTTTTTCAAGTTTTCTCAGTTGTTCAAGTTCAGATTTTTCAACTTTAATTTGTGCGTCTTTGATAACTTTTACGTCGCCGACCTTGAAATGTCTTGGGGCAGCGTCAGGCGACTTGTTCAACGAAATGGTAAGATTGCCTGTAATAAGATTCAGGTCAACAACCGTACCTTTGCCCTCAGGAGTGCTGACAATAGCACCAATTTTTGGAGTAGTTTTCAAAAGGTCTGTATAAGCCTCCTGTTCATATTTCAGACAGCACATAAGGCGACCGCAAGTACCCGAAATTTTCACAGGATTAAGTGACATTCCCTGTTCTTTTGCCATTTTTATTGACACAGGCTGAAAATCACCCAAAAACGTATTACAACAGAACGGTCTGCCACATATTCCGATACCGCCGAGCATTTTTGACTCATCACGCACACCTATCTGACGAAGTTCAATTCTTGTTCTGAAAATATATGCAAGGTCTTTTACGAGGTCACGGAAATCAACACGTCCGTCAGCCGTAAAATAAAAAAGAATTTTGTTGTTGTCAAAGGTATATTCAACATTGACAAGTTTCATTTTGAGATTATGCTGTTCAATTTTCTTCACGCATATATCAAAAGCCTTTTTTTCTTTTTCACGGTTTTCGGCAACTTTTTTGAGGTCATCATCAGTGGCAACACGAATAATTTTTTTGAGCGGATATGAAATATCACTGTCATCAATATTTCTGTTTTCCATTGCGACTTCACCGCACTCAACCCCACGGCTTGTTTCAACGATAACACGGTCACCGTTTTTGAAAATTTCACCGTCAGGGTCGAAATAATATATTTTTCCTACATCTCTGAATCTTACACCTATAATACAAGCCATATTTTTCCTCCGGATTTTATATCAGTTTCTCAGTACGGAACACAGCCACGTACTAAAAAAATTAAGATTTACATTTGTGTTGAGAATATTACGAGCCTTGCTGATATTTTCCATAATATTGAAAATTCTCTTTTTCGGCAATTTTTTTGCAACTTCAAGGGCAGTTTCGGACAAAGTTTTTGCACCGACAGAGGCTTTGACACATTCCGCACCGATTTCAAGCATACAATCAAGCACACTTGACGCAAAATTCCTGTTATCCGCAAGTTTTGATGTCAGAAGTAAAAGCTGATATTCCGCAGTCAGCGGAATTGCACGAAAAATATCCTCAGCAAGTTTCTGAGCCTCCTCGCCGCCGTTTTCAAGCATTTGTAACGACATACCGATATTGCCGTCACATATTGAAACAATATGCTTTATTTCGTCAGGATTTTTGTCGGGAAAGCGTTTTGAAATTTCGCTGACAGCCTCAGAAATTCCGACAGGGAACAGCGAGAAAATTCTTGACCTTGAACGAACCGTCTGTAAAAGTGACGTTGCCGACATAACCGTCATAATAAAAACGACATTTTCGGGCGGTTCTTCAAGAACTTTAAGAAAAGCATTTTGTGCCGGTGACTGCATTTTGTCACAGTTAAGAAGTATATACACCTTTGTGTGTGCCTCATTCGGCTTTATGAAAGCAGATGAGCGGATATTTCTTATTGAATCAATGCTGTAAGCACCCGAATTATTTCCATCAAAAACGGAAATATCGGGGTGAATTTCCTGTTCAGCTTTTTTACAGTCGGGACATATTCCGCAAGGTCTTTGATTATCGGACGAACAAACGCAATATTGTGCAATAATCGTTGCAAGAGTTTTTCGTCCCGTACCTTTTGCACCCTCAATAATAATTGCGTGTGGTACGGAATTATTACTCATAATTTCCGAAAGTTCATCTTTTACAGTATCGTTTGAAATAAATTCATTAAGCAGCATAATAAAATTACTCTCTCACTATTGATATATTCAATATTATAAACTATTTTAAGAATATTTACAAGAAGAATGTTCAGCAAAGAAGTCTATTTGTAAAATTTATATTTAATTGTGCAATTTACCGATAAAATAAGAAAATAATTATTAAAAAAATTCTTGAAATTGTATTCAAAGCACAAAAATTATATGATATAATAAATTCAGGTTAATTTAATGTTTGTTGAAAGGATTGATTTGATGAAATATGATGCACAGGATTGTGAGCTTATATATAAAGCACAGCTTACGCCTACAATATACGATTTCAGACTGAAAAACAAGGAACTCGCCGATATTACAAAACCGGGACAGTTTGCACAGGTTGCCGTAACAGGCAAGACCTTACGCAGACCAATATCAATATGTGATGTTTATGACGGTATTATCCGCCTTGTTTTTGAAGTCAGGGGAGAGGGAACGGAAATTCTCTCACAGTCAAAAGTCGGTGACAAAATAAATATTATTGCACCGCTCGGAAACGGTTTTAAAATCAATCCGAATAAAAAAACAGTCTTTGTCGGCGGCGGAATAGGTGTTCCGCCTATGCTTTACAGTGCAAAGCAGTGCGGCAGAAATTCATCTGTAATTATCGGTTTCAGAAATAAGGACGCAGTTATACTTGAAGACGATTTTAAGAGTATCGGTTGTGATGTTGCAGTAACAACCGACGACGGCAGTTACGGAATTAACGGCTTTGTTACACAGCCGCTTGCTGAAATTATAAAAGATGTTGACTTGGTTTGTGCCTGTGGCCCTACACCAATGCTGAAAAATATTGCAAAACTTGCAAAGGAAAACGGCATTGAATGTCAGGTTTCACTCGAACAGAGAATGGCTTGCGGAGTAGGTGCGTGTCTTGGCTGTGCCGTTGCGGTAAAGCGTGAGGACGGCACTCAGGAATATAAGCACGTATGTAAGGACGGGCCTGTTTTCAATGCAGAGGAGGTAGCTTGGTAATGGCAGATTTAGGAGTAAATATAGCGGGAGTACATTTTAACAATCCTATTATTGCGGCGTCGGGTACAATCGGTTTCGGACACGAATACAGTGAATTTTATCCGTTGTCAGTGTTCGGCGGAATTTCATGCAAGGGAACAACACTCAAAGAACGTCCCGGCAATCCGCCGCCACGAATTGCGGAAACTCCTATGGGTATGCTTAACGCTGTCGGACTGCAAAATCCGGGTGTTGAACACTTTATCGAGAATGATTTGCCTTGGCTCAAAAAACAGAATACAGTAGTTATAGCAAATGTTGCCGGAAGTACACAGGAAGATTATTGCAAAATGGCGGAAATTCTCTCCGACAGCGATATTGATATGATTGAGCTTAACATTTCCTGTCCTAACGTAAAAGAGGGTGGAGTGCAGTTCGGAACATCTTGCGAGTCAGTCGGTGCAATTACAAAAGCCGTCAGAAAATACTGCAAAAAGCCGCTTATTATCAAACTTTCGCCGAATGTATCGGATATTGCGTCAATCGCAAAGGCGGCAGAGGCAGAGGGTGCTGACGCTGTTTCACTTATAAACACTCTTACAGGTATGAGAATTGATATAAATACACGCAGACCGATAATAAAGAATATCACAGGCGGAATGTCTGGCCCCGCTGTATTTCCTGTTGCCGTAAGAATGGTATGGCAAGTCAAGAACGCAGTTTCAATTCCAGTTATCGGAATGGGCGGCATTACCACATGGAAAGACGCTGTTGAAATGATGATTGCCGGTGCTGACGCAATTCAGATAGGTACGGCACTTTTTACAGACCCTTATGCACCAGTAAAAATTGCCGAGGGACTTAACACTTATCTTGATGAACACAATATGAAGTCTGTAACCGAACTTACACACACCGTTATAACAGACTGATTCAGGAGCGATAAATTTGACAAAGGTAATTTTAGTCCGTCATTGTCAGGCGGAGGGAAACTTAAAAAGATTTTTTCAGGGCAGAATTGACACCGATATAACCGAAACAGGCAGAAAACAAATTGGTGAAGTTATGGAACTTCTTAGTGCTGAACCTATTGACGAAATTTACTGTACTTCACTTACCCGTGCAAGAAAAACAGCCGAGGGCATAAATTTATACCACGAATTGCCGATACATACGGACGATTCTTTTCTTGAAATTGACGCTGGCGACTGGGAGGGAAAACTGCTTACCGATATTGCAGTTGAATTTCCCGAACAATACGAAAACTGGTGCAGTAATCAAAAAGATTTTTCCGCACCAAACGGAGAAAGTATGGCACAGGTTTATGAACGTGTAAAAAACGGACTTTTAAATATCGTAAAGCAAAATCCGAACAAAATAGTCTGTATTGTTTCACACGGCTGTGCAATAAAAAATATGATGTGTTTTGCACACGGCTGGACTCTTGAAAATATGGACAAAGTTCCGCTTGGTACAAACACATCTGTAAACATTATTGAATTTGACGATAATCTTCAACCGAAAATTATCCTCGAAAATTACACCGACCACCTTCAATAAAATTGAAAGTTGAAAGTTGAAAATTTAAAATTTAAAATTGCCGTTTATTTTGTCTTGTGCAGAATGACGGCATAAATAATACGGAGATACAATTATGATTATTTTGTCTGTTGATTATGGCAGAGTAAGAACAGGCATTGCAGTATGTGACAAAAGTGAAATTATTGCCTCTCCCGTTACCGTAATAAAAGAAGTAAGACAGGAAGTCCTTGCTGAAAAAATTGCCGATATAGCAAAGCAGAAACACGCTGAACTTATCGTAATGGGACTTCCACGAAATATGGACGGAAGTGAGGGGGAAAGTGCAGAAAATGTCCGTGCTTTTTCTGAAATTCTCAAAGAAAAAACATCTCTTGAAATAGTTCTCCGTGACGAAAGATGCACAACGGTCACCGCTTATGAATATCTTAATATTACAGATACCCGTGGAAAAAAGCGAAAGGCTGTTGTTGACAGTGTTGCGGCTACAATTATTCTTGAAGACTTTTTGAATTTCAGGAGGAATAAGAAATGACTGTTCTTCCGAGCCAGAAACTAACCATAGGTGAATTGTTTGTATCACTTGCGGCAGGTCTTATGTTTTTTCTTCTGCCTAATGATGCAAAAAACCAGTTCGATTCAATCATCATAAGCGAATGTTTTGTGATGTTGATATGTTCTGTAATAACGCTTGTGCTGTTTATTATAATAAAGCGGTTTGAGGCAGTCGGAGTGGCTATGCTGACCTATGCCGTTTTAACTCTTGTAAATATTGTTTTCAGCATAATAACAGGGATTTTTTCAAACACAAAGGATTACTGGCCAACCGTTTCAGAATATAATATCGTGTGTATGTTCATTATATGGGTTATACCATTTTTCTTTATGACAATTACACGACTTCTTCAAGGAGGACAGTACGATAACAACGAAAGACGAATGGGTTTTTCAAGATTTATTCTTCTGAGTATGAGAGCATTGCTGATACTTTACGGTCTTGTTATAATATTTATGATGATAATTCCATACAAGCCACGCACAGAGTCCCCCCGTGAAATTGATTTTATGATTTTCAGCCGAATAGGCGACTGCATAAAAAACATACACGAGGACGGCACAAAGTATATCTTGTGGCATAACTTTATATTAGCACCGCTTACATTTTATCTTCTTGTTCTCATACCAAAAATAAAATTCTGGCACTTGCTTATAATATCAGGAACATTTGCTCTTACCATTGAGGCACTGCAATATCTGCTTAATACAGGAACAGCCTGTCTTGATGATATTATAATGTACATTGTCGGTGCAATTATAGGAATAATGCTGAAACATCTTATAGATTCTGTAAGGTCTGTACTGACATCAGGAAAAGACGACTGTATGCTGAGTTACAGCTATACACCTATAAAGCGTAAAACCGACACTTCTGCCGCCGTAATAATTGACGAATAAAAAGCACAGCCGCAAGAGAAGAAAAATTCTCTCGGCTGTGCTTTATTAGTTGATAGTGGTCAGTGATTAGTGTATAGTGTACTTCCGCCATTCTTAATACTGCTTATGCCAATTTTCGAGTGTACGAACACCGTCAATATCTTGGTCGATTTTTGCTCTCGTGTTTTTTCATTTCAAGAAATTCATTATAAGCTCTTTTAACATTTTCAGGTGAATTTTTACTCAACTTTGGTGTCAGTTTGTTGTCGAGTATCGTATAAGGTTTAATCAATTCTATTATTTCATTTTCTTTTTCTGTCAAAAGGACACGCATATTATCACCTCTTTGAAGTTTTTTCAACTCCACACTTCACTCTCCACACTCCACTCTCTTTATATCGGTTTTCCAAGACAAAAATCGTCGCCGCTGTCGGTGATTTTAACATCAAGGATTTTTCCGATACTGCTTTCGTCCGTATCGACATAAACAAGGGTATAGTTCATCGTGTAGCCCTCGTAGCGTCCGTTTTTGTTACGTGTTTCAATGAGTACCTTTTCGGTTTTGCCGATTTGGGATTTGAGAAATTCCTTTCTTGTGCGTTCAGCGACTTTTGCCATTATTGCGGCTCTTTCTTTTTTTGTCGAATTAGATACCTGATTCGGTGCTTTGTCGGCAACTGTGCCGGCTCTGCGTGAATACGGGAAAATATGCACCTTTGCAAAGCCTGTTTTCTCGACAAATTCAACGGACTTTTTGAATTCTTCTTCCGTTTCGCCCGCAAAACCGACCATAACATCTGTTGTTATTGCAGGATTGTCAAAAACACTGCGGATATTGTTTACTATTTCGGTGTATTCGGCTGTTGTGTAGTGTCGGTTCATTCGTTTCAGTGTTTCGTCACAGCCACTTTGCAAGGAAAGGTGGAATTGAGGACAGAAATTTTTATATTTCGCAAAGATTTTAAGCGTTTCCAAATCCATTGATTCGGGTTCAAGCGAACCAAGGCGGATTCGTACATCAGCACTTTCACAGGCTGTCTTTACAGCGTCAGCAAACGAAAGTCCATTATCACTGCCGAATGACGAAAGATTTATTCCGACAAGAACAATTTCTTTATATCCGTTTGCCGCAAAAGCCTTTATTTCCTTGTCGATATATTCAAGTGAACACGAGCGTACTCTGCCTCTTGCATAGGGGATAATACAATATGAGCAAAATCTGTTACAACCGTCCTCAATTTTGAGAAAAGCCCTTGTGCGTTCAACAAAATTGTCAACCGCAAGATTTTCGTATTCGTCTTTTTTTGCATATTCTTCAATGGCGGTTATTTTTTTTCTGTCGTTAAAGTATTGCGACAAAACAGGAACAATATCCGAACGACGCTTGTTTCCGAGTACAATATCAACCTCAGGCAGTTTTTTATCAGGAAAAGCCTGTGCCATACAGCCGGTAAGCACAATAACGGTTTCAGGATTTTCACGGCGGATACGGTGTATAAGTTTTACGGCTTTTTGTTCGCTTGCCGCTGTTACAGCACAAGAGTTGATTATTGTGATGTCAGCGTTTTCATTTTCGCCGACAATTTCATATCCGTTTTTGCTGAGATTGCTGAACATAGCCTGTGTTTCAAATTGATTGACTTTACAGCCGAGTGTAAGAATTTTTACTTTCATACTTTTTCCTTTCAGATTTTAAATAATTCAGTCAAAAAATAATAGAGTTTTTACTTAATTACAGTTGACCTTAAAGAAAAATATTGCTAAAATTAGAACATAATTTATATCTGCTTTACAGATTATAATAACAAATTAACTGTGGGGTGCTTAGTATGTATTCAAATGAAATTTTCCTTAATGACTTAGAACACGTAAAACAATTTGTAGCGGTTACATCAAAATATGAAAAACTTCCTATCAATCTTGTTTCGGGAATATACATCATTGACGCACATTCTCTTATCGGAATAATCAGTCTTGATATTTCAAAGCCGATTGAACTTCAAGTGCCGTCTGATAACATACCTGAAAGTTTTTATGAGGACATAAAGCCTTTTCTTGCAAACAATCATACTCATAACTGATTTTACGGGACGCAGAAATGCGTCCCTTTTTGTTATTTAATTATCAGCAGTTTCAGAAAGCTGTTCCCACTCGGAATACATACTGTCAAGCAAAGATTGTGTTTCGTTGATTTTGTTTGTAGTGTCAAGTATCTTTTCGTAGTTGCTTGATATTTCAGGAGAATTAAGCTGTTCATTGAGCATTGACAATAAATCTTCTTTTTCGGCAATTTCCGTTTCAAGTTTAACAAGTCTTGCACGTGCTTTTCGGCGGAGTGCGTCACGTTCTTTTTTGTTTTTGTATTCTGTTTGTTTTTCCTGACGGGGTTCAGCGGATTTTTCAGGCTGTTTGAACGGTTCAAACTTACTGAGAAAATCGTCATAATTTCCCTCAAATTTTTCAATGCCGTTTGGTGTGAGATAAAAAATCTTGTCGGCAAGACTGTTTATAAGATAGCGGTCGTGCGATACAATCAAAAGCGTTCCCTCATAATCTTTTAAAGCCTCCTGCAAAGCCTCACAGGAATTTATATCAAGATGGTTTGTAGGTTCATCAAGCAGAAGAAAATTAGAACCCGACAGCATAAGTTCACTTAAAAGCACTCTTGCACGTTCGCCGCCGCTGAGAGTTGAAAGCGTTTTGAACACATCATCATTTTTGAATAAAAATCTTGCAAGCGTACTTCTTATTTCCGTGTTGGTCATAGATGGATATTTGTCAGATAATTCCTCAAAAACCGTTTTTTCGCTGTCCATACCCTGTTGTATCTGGTCATAATAGCCGATTTTAACACCCTCGCCGAAACGTATTCTCCCGCTGTTCGCCTGATATTTTCCAAGAAGTGTTTTCAGCAGAGAAGTTTTTCCGCAACCGTTAGGTCCTAAAATAAATATTCTTTCGCCACGGTGTATTTCCATTGATACATTTTCAAACAGCGGCAGACCGTCAAAGCACAAAGAGAGATTTGAAACATCAAGCACATCTTCACCGCTTTGTTCCTTTATGCCGAGATTAAAATTTATCGCAGACGGGGCAGAGTCAGGTTTTTCAAGATTATTTTTTAAGCGGTCAATAACCTTTTGCTTGCTTTCAGCGGTTTTGATATTTTTTTCTCTGTTCCAGCGGTGCTGTTGTTCGACAATACCTTCAAGACGTTGTATTTCTTTCATTGTGTTGTCATAAACTCTTTGCATAGAAAGCTGATGTTCAGCCTTTTGCGGAAGATATGCCGAATAGTTACCTTTATAGGCTGTCATTTTTTTGTTTTCAAGTTCAAAGGTTCTGTTAGTGGTTTTGTCAAGAAAATATCTGTCGTGAGATATTACAATATATGCACAGCCTGAATTTATAAGATATTCTTCAAGCCATTCAACAGCGTGTGTGTCAAGGTGGTTTGTCGGTTCGTCAAGCAAAAGAAAATTAGCACCGCACAAAAGCAGTTTTGCAAGCTGTAATTTTGCACGTTGTCCGCCGCTGAGAGAGCTTATCGGCAAAGCCATCTGGTTATCGTCAAATCCCAGTCCGAGCAGTGCCGACCTTGCTCTTGCACGACAGGTAAGTCCGCCTTTTCGTGTAAACTCATCGTGTAAAAATGCCTGACGTTCAACCAGTTCATCAAGATTTCCGCTTTTTGAATTGATTTTTGCATTAAGCATATCAAGTTCATTTTCCATATCAGTCAATTCATCAAAAACCGTCATAACCTCATCATAAGCCGAGCGTTCAAGGTTTCTGCACACGTGCTGTTCCATATATCCGACAACGGTGTTTTTATTTATTATGATTGAGCCGCCTGATGCCGTATATTCACCTGTAAGAAGTTTAAACAGCGTTGTTTTTCCACAGCCGTTCACACCGATAAGACCGATACGGTCACCGTTCTGAACCTCAAAATTCATATTGTCAAAAAGCAGATTTTCTCCAAAATCCATCATAAGTCCGCTTACAGTAATAATTGCCATTTAGTTCACCTGTTATATGTTTCGTTTTTAAATATAATATCATTTATCCGGCTGTTTTTCAAGCACAGAACCAACAGTTAATCATAATTGAAAACACTGATACATTATATATACAAAAATGATTTTATACTTCACATAAAACTTTTGAAAAAATATTGACATTTTCACTTGAATATCTTATAATAATTAAGTCGTTTAAAACAGAATATGCCGGTGTGTTGGAATTGGCAGACGAGACGGACTCAAAATCCGTTGGTGGTAACACCGTGCGGGTTCGACCCCCGCCACCGGCACCAAATATAAAATCCTGTACAGTTTGAGTGCAGGATTTTTGTATTTTATATTGTGTTACTAAGTAGCAAAAACCCCCTGAATACAGCGTTAAAGAACTGTATTCAGGGGGCTTTAATATTCTGAAATTATTTTTATGCGTTCATAAGTTTTGAAAGGCGGTTGTTGATTTCAACGAGGAAAGTTTCAGTGTCAACCTTTTTCTTGTTTTCAAGTGTAGAAAGAAGATAGAGGTCGCCTGTCATAACACCGTCTTCGATTGTGTCGATAGTAGCTTTTTCGAGCTTGTCGGCAAAATCGCAAAGGTCAGGAGTGTTGTCAAGTTCGCCACGTTTTCTCAAAGCACCTGTCCACGCAAAGAGTGTAGCAACCGAGTTCGTTGAAGTTGTTTCGCCTTTGAGATATTTGTAATAGTGACGCTGAACTGTTCCGTGTGCAGCCTCGTATTCATAAATTCCGTCAGGAGAAACGAGAACAGAAGTCATCATTGCAAGAGAACCAAAAGCGGTTGCAACCATATCAGACATAACGTCACCGTCATAGTTCTTGCAAGCCCAGATATAACCGCCGTCTGAACGTACAACTCTTGCGACAGCGTCGTCAATAAGTGTGTAGAAATAAGTAATTCCGGCTGCTTCAAATTTATCTTTGTATTCTTTTTCAAATATTTCATTGAAAATATCTTTAAAGCGGTGGTCATATTTCTTTGAAATAGTGTCTTTTGTAGCGAACCAGAGATCCTGTTTTTTGTCGAGTGCAAAGTTAAAGCAAGCCTTTGCAAAACTTGCAATACTCTTGTCAATGTTGTGCAGTCCCTGAATAATACCGTCGCTGTCAAAATCGTGGATAAGCTGACGGCGTTCATTTCCGTCCTTGTCTGTTACAACGAGTTCAGCCTTACAGCCGCCCTCAACAACCATTTCGGTATTCTTGTAAACGTCGCCGTAAGCGTGACGTGCGATAGTAATAGGCTTTTTCCAGTTTGAAATATAGGGTGTAATGCCTTTTACAAGGATAGGAGTTCTGAAAACAGTACCGTCAAGAATGGCTCTGATAGTGCCGTTAGGTGATTTCCACATCTGAGAAAGATTGTATTCCTTAACTCTTTCTGCGTTAGGTGTGATTGTAGCACATTTTACAGCAACACCATATTTCTTTGTTGCTTCGGCAGAATCAACGGTAACCTGGTCTTTTGTTTTTTCTCTGTTTTCAAGACCGAGGTCATAGTATTCACTGTTGAGGTCAACGTATGGATTGATAAGTATGTCCTTAATCATTTTCCATATAACCCTTGTCATTTCGTCGCCGTCCATCTCAACGAGAGGAGTTTTCATTTCGATTTTTTTCATTAAATCTCATACCTTCCTTAATTTATTGAAATAATCCGCACACAGCTTTTGCCGTGTGCAGAATTATTTTGAAATTTTATAAAAATCAGCCATTCTGTTTTGTGTAGTTAAGCAGACCGCCGGCAAGGATAATATCCTTTGTACGTTCTGAAAGTTCGCATTTTACAAGAATTTCTTTTCCTGTTGTCTTGTTGATGATAACAAGGTCTTCTTTGCCTTCACTGATAAGTTTCTTTACATCAGGAATTGAAAGTTCATCTCCCTGAGAAATACCGTCATAATCAGCCTCGTTTACGAATGTAAGCGGCAGAATACCGGCATTGATAAGGTTTGAACGGTGAATACGGGCAAATGACTTAACAACAACAGCCTTTATTCCGAGATAAAGCGGAGCAAGAGCAGCGTGTTCACGTGAAGAACCCTGTCCGTAGTTTATACCACCGACAATAATGCTGCTGCCAAGCTGTTTTGCACGTGTGGGGAAGTCCTTGTCGCATACTGTAAAGCAGTGTTCAGAAATAGCCGGTATGTTTGAACGGAGAGGAAGAATTTTTGCACCGGCAGGCATAATATGGTCGGTTGTGATATTGTCGCCGACTTTGAGTGAACAAGGCACATCAATACTTTCTTCAAGCGGAGAAGTCTTTGGATAAGGCTTGATGTTAGGACCTCTGAGAACTTCAACGCTGTCCATTTCCTCAACAGGAGCCGGAGCAATAACCATATTGTCATTGTATTCAAATTTAGCCGGAAGCGGAATATTAACAGGTTCGCCGAGAGTTCTCGGGTCACAGAATACACCGGCAATAGCTGACGCAGCGGCTGTTTCAGGGCTGACAAGATAAATCTGACCGTCACGTGTACCTGAACGACCTTCAAAGTTACGGTTGAATGTACGGAGTGAAATACCCTTTGAGTTAGGTGACTGTCCCATACCGATACACGGACCACAGGCACATTCAAGTATTCTTGCACCTGATTCGATAATATCAGCCAAAGCACCGTTTCTTGCGAGCATATTGTAAACCTGTTTTGAACCCGGAGCAATAGCAAGGCTGACATCAGGGTGAACCGTTTTGCCTTTAAGAATTGCAGCCACTCTCATAAGGTCAAGATAAGATGAGTTTGTGCAAGAACCGATACAAACCTGGTCAATCTTCTGTGGACCGATTTCCTCAATAGTCTTTACATTGTCAGGGCTGTGCGGACAAGCAGCCATAGGAACGAGTTTTGAAAGGTCAATGTCGATAACTTCATCATAAACAGCGTCTTTGTCAGGTTGAAGTTCAACCCAGTCTTCTTCACGACCCTGTGCCGCCATAAATTCTCTTGTTATTTCGTCAGACGGGAAGATTGAAGTTGTTGCACCGAGTTCAGCACCCATATTTGTAATGGTTGCTCTCTCAGGAACAGTAAGAGTCTTAACACCTTCACCGCCGTATTCTATAATTTTGCCAACGCCGCCTTTAACGGACATAATACGGAGAACTTCAAGAATAATATCCTTTGCCGAAACCCACGGCTGTAACTTGCCTGTAAGGTTAATTCTTACCATTTTCGGCATAGAAATATAGTAAGCACCGCCGCCCATAGCAACAGCAACATCAAGACCGCCCGCACCTATTGCAAGCATACCGATACCGCCGCCTGTTGGAGTATGGCTGTCTGAACCGATAAGCGTCTTGCCGGGTTTGCCGAAACGTTCAAGATGAACCTGATGGCAGATTCCGTTGCCCGGTCTTGAAAAATAGATACCGTGTTTTTTTGCAACAGTCTGAATAAAACGATGGTCGTCAGCGTTTTCAAAACCTGTCTGTAAAGTGTTGTGGTCAATGTAGGCAACGCTTTTTTCAGTTTTTACACGAGGTACGCCGATAGCCTCAAATTCGAGATATGCCATAGTACCCGTTGCGTCCTGAGTAAGAGTCTGGTCAATTTTCAGACCGACCTCACTGCCGACTGTCATATCACCGCTGAGAAGGTGAGCTTTGATGATTTTCTGAGCAAGAGTGTAATTCATTTTATAGTCCCCCTTTTTGAATATGATACAATTATAATATAACTGTATCAATATACTTTATATTATCCTTCAAAAAGCGACATTTGTCAATGGTATAATTGATAATTGAATGTTTTTATATGAGTGTAAAATAAAAACTTATCTGTTATCAGTGATTTTTATTGGCTTATGCTTTGTGCGAATCCTACAATCAAAGGCATAGTAATTACCGAAAGCAAGGTTGACATTGTGACAAGATTAACCGAAAGTGAAGTATCGTTTCCGAATTTTGCCGCAAACATAGTTGTTGCCGCCGCAGAAGAGGCGGCTGTTGCAATAAGACAGGCAATAAGCACCTTGCCGTTTATACCGCAGAGCATAAAAACTCCAAGCGAAATCAGTGGCACTATTACAAGCCTTAATCCCACACAAATAAAATTTTTTATATTTTTAAATGCGTCAAGAATTTTTGATTGTGACAGATAAAAGCCAATAATTATCATCGGCACAGGAGTATTGAGTGCTGACAAATATCCTATCGGTTCTGAGATAATATCGGGTACAGGTATTGAAAAAACAAAAATGATAATTCCGAATGCAACAGCAATAATACAGGGATTAAGAAATATCTTTTTAGGCGAAAGCATTTTAATATCGCCGCTTGAAATATAAACACCAGCCGTCCACATCACGATATTGAAAATTGCGATATATGCCGCACCGTAGAATACACCTTCATTTCCGAGCAAAGCCTGTTGTAACGGCAAAGAGATAAATCCGCAGTTTGAAAAAACCGTTGCAAATTTATACACACGGTTTCGTGTATCTTTTTTATCGTGAAATACAAAGTGTGAAATAAGAATTGAAAACATCATAACAAACAGAGCCGCCGCCGCAGATACAAGAAAGCCTTCAAGCATTGTCTGGTCAAATTTTCTTATAAAACTCTTTATTATTACGCACGGACAAACTATGTATAATACAAGGTCATTTATTGATTTAACGGAATTTTCGTTCAGCATTTTAATTTTTCCGCATAAAAAGCCAACAGCGATAAGAATAAACAAAATAAGCACCTGATGTGCAACAGTCAAAAAATTCTGAATCATTTAAACTTCCCCAATCCGATTTAATCAAGTAGTGTATTAACATACTATATTATCGTCTTATAGGTGAAATTTGTCAATGTTCACGCTTAAATGCTTTGAATTTCATTGAAGATACATCTTGAAAATTCCGTGTAAATATTATAATATAGTGTCATATTAAAAATCGGGAGTTGCTTTATAATGTTTAAAAGACAGAAACTTATAGTTCGTATAGTATGTATTGTTCTTTGTGTGATGATGGTAATAGGTGTGTTCAGTGTATTACTATCTTCAATGGTTTAAATTTTTAACAAATCTTTATCAAATCAAAACGCCCGTTGCTTTTGTGCAAAGGGCGTTTTAGTTTTAATTATGCCTTTTTCGTCTGTATAAAACAAGCAAAATGCCAACAACAGCTATAATACCAATCACTGAACAGCCTGTAATTATCCATAGGGCAGAGTTGGTGTTTGTGTCGGATATTACCTGACTGTTTTCTGATAAACTTTTTGAAATTTCCGATACTTCTGAAACAATCTCTGATGATTGTGTTTCGCTGTTTTCTGTCTGAGAAATTCCCATTTCGTTTTCAATCAGTTTTGCAATAACGGAATGACCTTTTTTGTTCGGGTGAATATCCATTGACATAATATTTGTCAGTTCAGAGGATTTTCCTTTAAAAGCCTTTTCAGCGTCAATAATAAAAAGATTTTCAGGATTTTTTTCAGCCGATTTTCTTATTATATCGTTAAGCATAGACACAGTTTTTTCTGATATATCATACACATCTTTAAAAACAGGCATTTCATCAAAAGGATTGTATAAAGTAAGAAGATAAATATTTACAGATGGATTTGCACTGTATATTGTATCAAGTATCGAATCGAGATTTTCTTTGAAATTTTCACAGGCGGCTTTATAAGTATTTTCCGCATTTTCATTTGTACATTCGTCCTGAATCTTTTTCATAATTGTTCCGTCTGTATCAACAGCGACAATATTTACAAGAGTATTTATAACTGCATAATAAGATGATGTATCAATGTTTATTCCGTATGAATCAAGAAGTTCTGACTGGGAATCTATTGCCTGACCGACAACATTTCCAAGTGTATAGAGTAAATCATTTCCGCCGACTGACAGTATAACTGTATCGGCTGAGGATAAATATTCATCACTTATTTCTGACACACGCCAATAAATATCATAACTGGCTGCACCGTTTACAGCAAAATTAAAATAATTTTCTCCATAAACAAGACCGCACTTATCGGCAACAATATTAGCAAAGCTGTCTTTTGCGTTTTCGGGATTTTCAGATGTATAGTTTTCAAGACCGAATCCCGTTGTAATAGAATCCCCGACTATAACCATATTTTTGGGATTTTTTGCATTAACACTCAATGAAGATACAATAACAATAAACACAATCAGAAAAATTGAAACTGTTTTTTTCACATAAACACTTCTTTCATTATCTTTTTATAGCTGTTAATAAAGTATTATAGCATACAAATAGAGATAAAAAACAATTTTTTATCTGATTTAACAAATTTTACATCAAAATTTCTCTTTATATATAAAATAAAAGTCCTTAAAATTTCCCATATATTATGTTATAATTATTGTATTGATGTCATAATGCTGAAAAAGCTTTATGAAAATAAAATTTTGGGGGAAACTTAATGACACAGAATTATATCAAACCGCCCGTAGAAATACGCTATGCTGATGAACTTGCGGCACTCCGCTCTGTTGATACAGGAAGAAAACCTGAAAACTGGTGTTTGTCGCCAAAAGCCGTCCGTACTTTTATACTTGGCAGTAAACAGCCGATTGAATATAACGGACAGGAAATCACCATAAATAAAAAGTTTTTCGGTAATGATGCACTTGTAGAAAGATGTATCATAACCCTTGCCGGAAACAGAGGACTTATGCTTGTCGGTGACCCCGGCACAGCAAAAACAATGCTGTCAGAACTGTTGTCAGCCGCAATAAGCGGAATAAGCACAAATACGGTTCAGGGTACAGCGGGAACAACGGAAGATATGATTAAATACAGTTGGAACTATGCACTTCTTCTTGCAAAAGGTCCCGTAAAAGAGGCACTTGTTCCGTCACCGCTTTATGTAGGAATGTCAAAGGGAATAATAACAAGATTTGAAGAAATAACAAGAACACCGGCGGAAATTCAGGATAGCCTTATTTCCGTAATGAGTGATAAAGTTCTGAATATTCCCGAACTTGAAGATGACGGACTGCTTTTTGCAAAGCCGGGATTTAATATCATAGGTACGGCAAATACTCGTGACAAAGGCGTAAATGAAATGTCAAGTGCATTAAAAAGACGTTTTAACTTTGAAACGGTAAATCCTGTAAATGATGTAAGACTTGAAAAACAGATTATTATAAATGAAGTTGAACAAACGGCACTGGCAAATAAAATTGAAATGCCCGTTGATACTGACGTTGCCGAACTGCTTGCCTCAACATATCACGAATTGCGTGAGGGAGTGTCCGACACGGGAATAAAAATTGATAAGCCGTCAGCGGTAATGAGTACGGCAGAGGCAGTGTCGGTTTATTATCAGACCTTGTCAGATGCGTGGTACTATGAAAAAAATAAAATGAGTCTTGGAAACCTTACGGAAAATCTCAACAATGCCGTATGCAAGGACTCAAAAGACGACCTTTCAAAGCTCAAAAGCTATTTCAACACTGTTGTCAAAGCTAAATCCGAAAAAGTTGGTGGAATATGGAAAGAATTTTACGAAACAAGGAAATATTTAAAATAATACCGTTTGATTATTCCGATAATATACTGTTTTTTCCGATAAGACACCACAGTCCAGCCTGTTCTTATCATCTTATGAACGCTATCAGAGAATACAATCCTGACTGTATTCTTGTTGAAGGACCGCAGAACGCAAACAGACTTATTCCCGTACTGACTGACGATAATACGGAACTGCCTGTTGCATTTTATTATTTTTATAAGGATACGGCAAAATTAGTCAGTGAAGAACAAAAGGATTATAAATGCTACTATCCGTTCCTTGACGCTTCACCCGAATATAACGCACTTAATTATGCAATAAAAACAAACACAGAGTGCAGTTTTATTGATTTGCCCTATGGTGAAATACTTATAAATACAGCCGAAAATTCAGGTATGCGTGAAGACAGAGAAATTCAGAGCTACAATGACGACAGTTGTCTTTCGGAAAATGATTTTTTCAAAGCCTTATGCGAAAAAACAGGTATGCGTAATTTTGAAGAATTTTGGGAAAATTTCTTTGAAATAGACGCTCTTTCACTGAGTACAGAGGACTTTGTTGCAAGAATGATGTCATACTGTTATCTTTCAAGGCAAGACACGCCCTATGAAAATATGCAGAATGACGGTTGTATTGTCCGTGAACAGTATATGGCAAAAAAAATAAAAGAATATTCTGAAAAATACAAACGTATTCTTGTTGTCACAGGCGGATTTCATACATACGGACTTTATACTCTTTTAAATTCATCAGAAAAAATCCCTGAGGTTACTATTCATAATTTTGATGAAAAAACACAGAATGTTTTTGCAATGGCATATTCGCTTGAAGCGGCAGACGCACTCAACGGATATGCGTCAGGTATGCAGAATCCGGGATTTTACGATAAAGTATGGAAATCTTTAAAAAATCAGCAGGATATTTCGTCAGATGTCTATAATAATGCCGTGCTTGAAACCTTGCTTTCAACGGCGAAAAAAGCCAGTAAACAAAATCTTCTTATAACAATGTCAGATATTTCATCTGCTGTAACAATGTATGAGGGACTTGCACTTATGCGTAATAAAAAAGCGGCGGGACTGTATGAGTTATATGACAGCGTACAGAGTTGTTTTATCAAAGGCGAACTTAATTTATCAAGCGAACTTCCGCTGAAAATACTTTCAAAAATCGCAACAGGTGACACAATAGGAAAACTTTGTCCGACAGCCGAAAAAAGTCCGCTTATCATTGATTTTGAAGATAACTGTCATAAATACGGTCTTAAAGCCGATACCGTTTTAGAACAGAAAATCGAGCTTGATATTTTTGCAAAGCCAAAACATATGAACATAAGCCGTTTCTTTTATCGTGTAAATTTTCTCAAAACGAATTTTGCAAAGCGTATAAAGGGTGCTGATGTTGTCAACGGTACTGACCGCAGTCGTATAAGAGAACAGTGGAAATACAGCCGCAGTATAGAAACCGATTCAGCACTGATAGATGCGAATATATACGGTGCAACAATAGAAGAGGCGTGTAAGGTATTGTCTGCATCACAAATTTCATCAGAAACAAGCTGTTGTGAGGCGGCAAAACTCTATGTTGAATGTTTTCTTATGAATATTGATGTTTCCGAAAAATTCTATGACAGAATGAACGATATTATCATAGATGACGGTGATTTCTTTTCAATCGGAAAAGGCATATATTATTTCAATATGCTTTTGTCCTTAAAGAAACTTTATAATTCAGATGATGAGATTGTAAATATCTTTTTATCAAAGTGCTTTCAGAAAATCCTTATAATGCTTCCGTCAATGATGAACATAAATCCCGACCGTTCACAAGAATGTATAAAAATCTGTAAAATGCTTTATACGCTTGTGTCGGGCGGTCTGTTCAAAAATGAATATGAAACGCTTTTTGAAACATTCAGAACAATGTCACAAATACCAAATCCCGAACCGTCACTTTACGGTGCTGTTCTCGGACTTTTGTACGGAAACGATGTTTCTTATAAAGCCGAAATAAACAAGGCTTTAAACGGCTATCTTTCGGGCAGTGCGGAAATGCACCGACAAGGTGCGTCATTTATTCGTGGATTGTTTTATACAGCACGTGATATTGTTCTTGTCGGAAATGAATTTGTAAAGATGATTAACATACTTATACAAAGTCTTTCCATTGACGATTTTATGGAAATTCTTCCTGAATTTAAACTTGCGTTCAGTTATTTTACACCGTCTGAAATCAACGATACAGCGGAAAAAGTAGCCGCCCTTTACGACAAAAAGGGAACGGATATAACAAAAAGCAGTGATTTTTATACAGAGCTTTATGCGGAAGGTTCAAAACTTGAAGAAGAAATCTGTGCCGAAATCGAGAAAATGCAGAACGGAAAATTACAGGAGGCAGACTGATGAATAACATTCGTGAAGATGAAGAAAATCTGAATAAATGGCGGCTTATACTCGGAAAAAATGCCGCAAATCATATAAATTTTTACGGAGAATTTTCCGACAACATTTCATATCAGGATATGGAAGAAACGCTTGATTATCTTTATTCTATGGAATACGGCGACGATTTACTGAGAAACGGCGGTCAGGGTGATTCACGGCTTTATACGGCTGACTGGATAAACAAGGTACGCAGAATGTTCCCGAAAAAAACGGTTGAAATTCTCGAAAAACAGGCTCTTGAACATTTTAATTTAACGGAACTTCTCACGGACAAACAAGTCCTTGAAAAAATGGAGCCTAATATGGATTTGCTCAAAACGATTCTTGAATTTAAACATCTTATGAAAAATGATGTTGTTGAGGCGGCAAAAAGACTTGTCAGAAAAATTGTTGATGAACTCACCGAAAAAATGAAAACAGATATTCGCAAGTCACTTTTGGGAAAACTTAACCGCAATATGCCGTCAAACGTAAAATCAATGCGAAACCTTGACATAAAACGCACAATACAGCGAAATCTGAAAAACTACGATGTTGAAAATAACCGTATTGTGCTTAAAGATATATATTTCAGCAGTCGTACAAAAAGATACAACAAATGGAATATCATAATTGCTGTTGACGAAAGCGGTTCAATGCTTGAATCGGTAATTTATAGTGCGATTATGGCGGGAATTTTCGCAAAACTTCCTATGATTGATACAAAGCTGATAATATTCGATACAAATATTGTTGACCTGAGCGGATATGTTGATGACCCTGTTGAAGTGCTTATGGGAGTACAGCTTGGCGGCGGAACAGATATAGGCAAGGCTCTGTCATACTGTGAAACTCTTTGCAGTAGTCCGAATAATACTATTTTTGTAACCGTAACCGACCTTTATGAAGGCGGATATGTCGGAACACTTCTGAGTACCTGTGCAGAAATAATAACAGGCGGAAGTAAGATGATTTTTCTCACAGCACTTGACGGTGACGCTAATCCGGCATACGACAAAAATATCGGTCAGAAACTTGCAGATATGGGAGCATTTGTCGGAGCAATGACACCCGAACAGCTTGGTGATTATATAGGAAAAATGATTAACTGATAACCGATAACTGAAAGAAGTGAATTTATGCAGGAATTACAAAATGCACTCAGCGTAGCAGATGATGATTATCTTATTGCTCTTGCGAATAAAGGAATATTAAAGCGTTCATATAAAGACCTTGAAACCGCTGAAATTTCCGCAGAATATACCGACACCACCGCAGAAGTAACGGTGTCGGGCGAAAAATGCACAATCACCGTGCCGCTTGCCGAAAGCAAATGCACCTGTCCGTCAAGGAGTATTTGCCGACATATAATAACGTCAATTTTATGGCTGAAAAATAATTCAAACAATACTGTAAATACTGAAAGTGGCGAAAATCAGCAAACGCAAGATAACGTTTCAGAAAATACAGATACAAAAATTTCTGACGAACTGATAAACGAACTTACATCATTTCCGTTGCAAACAATTCAGAAAGCAATGAAAAAACAGTATTATTCGGAATTTGTATATGATGCAGAAAAGGGAATACTGCCTGAAATAGAGGAAACATCTGTCCTTTCGGTAAAATTTCCGAAAGAGGATATGACGGTCAGACTTATTTCACCTTTGGAATATTCCACCTGTACCTGTCACAGCCTGAAATTATGCAAACATAAAGCGGCGGCAATTCTTGCGTGGCAGTTAAAGCATAAAATCATCACACCTGAAACTATGTTGACAAACACCGAACCCACAACTCGTATTGATGTAAGCAAAGTACACTCAGCCGCCGAAACCGTAAGAAATTTTCTTTTTGATATTCTTTCAAACGGACTCGTAAGACTTTCCGACGATATATCTGACAGGGCGGAATATGCGTCAACAATTTGTCACAATGCACGACTTGCAGATTGTGAAAGACTTATGCGTGAAATAGGAAACCGAATACAAAGTTATATAGACCATACGGCAGATTTTAATACTGATATTCTGTTTTCAGTGATTATGGATTGCATAATTCTTCTTGAAAAAATACTCAGAACAGATGACCAGAAACTGCTTTCATCATATCTCGGCGAATTTAAAAGCAGTTATTCGCTGACTGATACGCTTGAACTTATTCCTATGGCGAAAAGGCATTTTTCGTCAGCCTCAGGCTATGAAGGAACTATTTATTATTTTTTGAATAAAGATAAAAACGGTCATTATCCTTTTTTGTCATATTCATATATTATGCCGAAATATTATGGTTCATCAAGACGTAACAAACGTTCTTCTGCACCGTGGGGACTTGGCGGTGAAATGGACGACATTATGGGACGTGAACTCCGTCTGAAAAATCCGAAATTGTCGGGAAACAAAATTTCATCATCAAATGATACAAAGGCTGAAATTCTTGAAAAAGTAAATCTCAATCAGCCAATCGTATATGACCGTATATATACTGACTTTGAAAAAATGCTGTATGAGGTTTTCAGAAATGAAATATTTTCCGACATTGAAAAACTTGTTCTTGTTGCCCCTAAAAGATGCGTCAGCTCAAAATCCGACACAATAACCCAGTCACATCAGATTGTTATTGAAGACTATTGCGGTCATTATCTGACAGTAAAGACAAAATATAAAAGCGACAGTAAGGATTTCTTTGCCCTTTTACAGCGAATAGGTGACATTATGCAGGAAAATCCTGAACAGCAGTATGTTATTTTTGCCAATACATATATTCAGAACGGTCATTGTTATCTTTACCCGATAGCAATTTATGACCACATTGATATTCCACGAAATATGACGGAGGAAAAACCCGAAATAACTTTCAAGCCGTCAGAAACACTTTCGTTACTGTCAAAGCTGATGTTTGAAATAAGGTCGATATTATGCGATATAATACAATGTGGTATAAATTCCTTTGACCTTTACGAACAGATAAACGACTATTCAGCCGAATGTACAAAGTCAGGACTTATTGTGCTTGGCGACAAGCTGAAAAAAGCGTATGAACTGTTCAAAGCCAAAAATCACACATACGACAACGACAATACCGACATAATAAATATTCTTACCGAAATATATACATATCTTTCGATAGGAATACAGAAGACAGAAATAAAACAGGCAAATAATAATTTATATGAGGAGAATTGAAAATGGATTTACTTAACAACAAGTCAGCAGACAAAAACAGCAGAATGAAAGCGGAAATACTGGACATTCTCGGCGGAATGAATATTTTGCCGGACAATATGAAAATTGCGGAGCAGTTTTTTGATTTTGATAAAGAACTTGACATAGAACTCCTGAAAAAATTAAAATTTCAGGATATGTCATCGCTCAAATATTACACTAAATCACAAACTTTTATCCGAAAAATAAAGGAAAGCTGTGAATACAGTGACGGGTATATACTTTTCCTTGACCAGCTTGGTCATAACACTGTCTATAATCTGCTTTCTTATAGTTTTGATAATGATTATTTTTGGTCAAGTAATCTTAAAAAAATTGTTGACCACGCACTCGCAAGACGATACACCAGTGATGAAATAATATCGGTTATAGCTGCACTGATTGCAGAAAGAAGTGGTGCGGAATATTATTCAAATCGTCTTTATAATTTAGCAAAAGAAAATCCGCTTGCTTTGTTGAAATCAGGAAGATATTATTGTCACGGACAGTATGCCAATGCGTCATTAAAGCTTTATTCATTCGCACTTGCATTTATTGAACCAATCAACAAAGCTACCGACGACAACAAGGAACTCAAAGAATGTATTGATTATGCCTGTACGAGAATATATGATGTATCAAAAGGAAGCAAATCCGACTGGAAATATAAAAATATTGCCAAATTTCTTGGCTCGGTATGTTTTATGTCATATCACCACAGCAAAAAAACAGAAGAAATCCTGAAAGATATAGTCGTTACAAATAAAAAACACTTTATTAACGGTGTATTGGATTTTGTTCCGACTGCCTATTTTGAAAAAAATACGGATAAATTCTTTGAACTCCTGAATCTTGACAAAAATCCGTCTTTTCTTACCGAATGTTTATATCATGTTGTTAACTTTGGAAACTATTATCCGCTTTTAACAAATAACAAAAAAATCTTCCTTGCATATATTGCAAAGAAATATCCCGAAACATATACAGAAATAATGCGTGCAAGAACTATAATGATTGACGGTAAATCCTGTGATAATGATGCGGTTTATTCGTATGATTACCTGTATGACATTCTTAAAGCCAACAATCCTGACGCTGTAACAAAATACAATGTCGATATTGATGCCGATATTCTTAAAATGATTATTGAAGATGAACAGTGTTGGACAGACTGTAAAACAGAAATAGAGGAGTATCTTTCAGGCAAATGTGATTCTTCCGTTCTCGAACAGGTGTCGGATAAATTAAGCTGTGACAGTGCAAATATCAACAGTTATGGTGTAAACAATTCGTGGCAAAGAGTGAATAATCACCGTCATCATCTGGATTGTCTGGTGTTTAATAATTGTGATTTCAGAAAACGCCTTGTTATCCTTAAAATGTACCAAAACGACTTTGCAACGATAAGAAACTGGTTTTACAGAACTGACAAAAAATTATCATTTACGGAAATTGCAAACATACTTATTTCCGAAAAAATGCCTGTATCAGTCCGTTTTTCATCTTATGAAAACTTTACAACAAATTCATATTTTACTGACCAGCAAAAAACAGAGGAAGAAGAACAGCTTTCAAGAGTAATGGCTGAACACAGTGCTGAATTTGACAGTGACTATGAACAGGTTTGTAAAAACGGTAAATTGCTTGCAAGAAAGCTGTATGTACGCTATCTTGGTCTTTCAGATAAAGATGACAGCAACAAAGACAGACTGCTTTCAATGTTTGCCGATTCATCAAAGGAAGTCAGGGAGCTTGTCGCAAAAGCCGCTTCACAGCATAAAAACTATGAATCCGAAGTTCTTTCAATGCTTGAATCTAAAAAATCCGCAATCCGTGAAACAGCCGTAGATGTTCTTTCTATATGGGGTGCAAACAATTATAAAGATATTCTTCTTGGTGTTGCCGAAAATGAAAAAAGTGCAAAGCTGAAAGAAAAAATCAATAGAGTTCTTAATATCACAACCACAGTCGAAACTCAGGGTGATGAGGCTTTTTCGCCTATGCTTTTTGTTGACAGCATACATAAGGGCGGCAAAGCCAAAAAATTACAGTGGCTTTATGAAACACCAAACGGCACTGTTCACTTTAAGAACGGCAATGTTGCAGAAGATAAATATATTCAGGCAATACTTCTTTGCTATGCAGATATGTCAAATCCCGGAGTTAATGAAAATGCCGCACTTCTTGCACAGGAGCTTAACGAACAGGAACTCAACAAATATGCCGAAACAATCTTCTCAAAATGGACAGCACAGGGAGCAGAGGCAAAGAAAAAGTGGGTACTGTATTTTTGTGCAATTCACGGCGGATATAATATGATAGCGGTTTTGCTGAATTATATCAAAGAATGGGCAGAAAATGCACGTGGTGCAATAGCGTCAGAGGCGGTTCGTGCAATAGCTTGCAACGGCAGTTCAGAGGCACTTATGAGCGTTGATAATATTGCTCATAAATTCAAACATAAACAAGTAAAGAGTGCCGCAGTAAAGGCACTTGATGATGCCGCTGAGGAACTTGGAATAACAAGTGACGAACTTGGTGACAGAATAGTACCCGACCTTAGCTTTGACGAGAATATGGAACGTGTATTTGACTATGGCACAAGAAAATTCAAAGTATATCTTACACCAACGCTTGAACTTGAAGTTTTTGACGAAAGTAACAAAAAGCTGAAAACACTTCCGTCGCCGGCAAAGAAAGACGACGAAACAATAGCTAAACAGTCAAATGCCGATTTTAAAGCAATGAAAAAGCAACTCAAAAATGTTGTTTCAATTCAGAAACTCCGCCTTGAAACCGCACTTCTTGCCGACAGAAGATGGACTGTTGAAAACTGGAATAATCTCTTTGTAAAGAACCCTGTAATGCACAGTTTTGCAATAGGACTTATATGGGCGGCTTATGAAAACGATACACTTGTGCAGACATTCAGATATATGGAGGACGGAACATTCAACACTGCTGATGAAGATGAATTTGAACTTCCCGAAAACTGCACAATAGGACTTGTACACCCGATAGACCTTTCAGAAGACGAACTTTCAACGTGGAAAGAACAGTTAAGCGACTATGAAATAACACAGCCGATTGAACAGCTTGAAAGAAAAGTTTACCGTATAAAAGATGATGAAATCGGTCAGCTTGACTTTAACAGATTTAAAGGCAGAGAAATAAACGGAATGACGCTTCTTGGCAGAATGACAAAAATGGGCTGGTATAAAGGTTCTGTTCAGGACGCCGGCTGTTTCTATACATTCTATCGTGAAGACATTACAAAACGATTTAAGGACAAAGATAATAATGTTCACCTTGTCGGAAATGCAGTTGAACTTAACTTTTCAGGAATGTATGTAGGCGGTGAAGATGAAACAGTTACTATCGAAAACATCAGATTCTACAAACCGGGTACAGTAAAACGTGGCAGCTATGAATATGATGAACCTGATGAACAGAGAACAATAGCGCCCGATAAAATAAGTCCACGCTATCTGAGCGAAATAATAAACCAGATTGAAACAATTTTGAAATAACTCGCAAATTAAAATATCAAGATTACAATATTGTAATTAAAAATTATGTCGTGATTTGTTGACAATTACTTTTAATTAGTCTAACATAATAAAGGCTTGTGAAATACTGCGTTAATAGCTTGATATAGTGTTTCGTGTAGTATCAACAAGTATTTTGATATTGGAGAGGTATTTTATGAAATATACAGGAATTTTAATTACAGCTGTTTTGGTGACAATGCTTTCCCTAAGTGGCTGTGGGAAAAATAATTCGGATATATCATCAAGTAATAGCAGTGTCAGCTCGGAGGTATCCAAGAAGATAGAATCATCTGAAAGCAATGTCAGCTCGGAGGTATCTAAGAATATAGAATCATCTGAAAGCAATGTCAGCTCGGAGGTATCTAAGAATATAGAATCGTCTGAAAGCAATGTCAGCTCGGAGGTATCTAAGAATATAGAATCGTCTGAAAGTAATGTCAGTTCGGAGGTATCTAAGAATATAGAATCATCTGAAAGCAATGTCGTGTCAGAGATAAGCAAGGAAGAATCGAAAATTCCCGAACATTCTGTCGAGGTCAAAAAAGAGGTTGAATCAAGCTGGTTTGATGATACAGTTTTTGTAGGTGACAGCGTAACGCTTAAGCTCTCTTACTATGCGGAAAACGGCTCTCTCGGCAAGGCTGAATTTCTTTGTGCGGGAAGTCTTGGCTATGGTTCGGCACTTCAGGATATAAAAGCTGAGGGAAATGTCCACCCTACATACGAGGGCGAAAAGTACACAGTAGATGACGGTGTTAAAATGCTCGGAGCAAAAAAAGTCTTTATTATGTTCGGTATGAATGATATAGGTCTTTACGGTATAGATGATACTATCGAAAATATGAAAACTCTTACGTCGAGAATTAAAAAGAAAAGTCCCGAAGTCGAAATATATATTCAGTCCGTAACACCTATGCTTGAGAATATGCAGTTAAGAGATTTGAACAATAAATCCATTTCAGAGTTTAACAAAAAGTTAAAGGCAGAGGCGAAAAAGCTGGGATATA
Source organism: Clostridia bacterium (assembly GCA_029226955.1). Taxonomy (GTDB): domain Bacteria; phylum Bacillota; class Clostridia; order Oscillospirales; family Acutalibacteraceae; genus UBA1213. The sequence continues at coordinate 63,139 of JAQXZA010000137.1, forward strand.
AATATCTCGATGTTGCCTCTGTTATGAAGGATAAAAAGGGAAATCTGATTCCTGAGTATTGCAGTGACCCTGAAGCTATGGGAATACATTTTTCTGACGAGGGCTGTAAGGCTTGGGTGGAATATTTAAAGCAGAATGTAGCAGACATTGAAGAATAAAGATAATTTAACAAAAAAGAGAGGATTTTGAAAGATGAAAAAGATTTTTGCGGTGATTTTATCGGCTATGCTTATTACTTCATTGACAGCTTGCGGAAGCTCTGAAAGCGGAACAAACTCAAAGACAGAGAGTGTCGTATCTTCGGCAAGTTCTGAATCAAGTAAGGCTGAATCTAAAGACGAAAGCTCAGGCAGTGAATCAGGTGCAGAAAGCTCTGTGCTTAAAACTGCTATTGAAAAGGTTAAAGCAGAGGTTGAACTGCCAAGTGATATGGCGGATTTTGATGCAAGAAGATTAAAGCGTGTTTTTGGAATAACCGAGGAACAGGCAGAGGATTTTTCGGGTGCAATCTGCACAGACGGTCTTAAACAGGACGAATTTATCTATATTAAGGCTAAGGACGAAAGCACAGCAAAGGAAGTCGCAGATAAGCTTCAGAACGATTGGCAGTCAAAATATAATGTCATTAAGAACTATGATCCTAACCAGGTTAAAATTATCGAGAGTGCTAAGGTTGAAACCAACGGACTTTATGTTTTCCTTGTAATTTCGGAAAAGGCTGACCAAATTAAGCAAATTTATAATGACGCTATTAAGTCTTGATTTTTAGTATTAGAGAAATGCGGTGATTGTATTGCATATATTCCGCTTTTGGTAATTTCTGCAATAGTGCCATTCGCATTTTTATCACCATATTTATTGGTTCTATAATAAATGTTGGGGTAAACAAATAGAGCAAAAACAAATGATAACCTGATTACTGATACTTGTTTTCCAATTTTTTCGGGTTACCCCAACTATTGACACAGAACCTATTTATTTATAGGGAAATAGTAGTTATAAAGCAAACCCGATACGGATTTTTTCGTATCGGGTTTTTGAAATTTTCAGAAAATATTGTTAATACTCGGATATTCCACGCTTTTAAAGTGGTCAAGCAGTGTGGACGCTCTTTGACATTCAGCGTAAAAAAGCGGCACTTCATCATACTGAATGTATGAGTTTGCAATATTTATAGCCTCCTCAATTTCGTCTAATTTTCCGTGAGAAACGAATAAAAGCATTATTTCAATTTTCTTTTCCCATTCGTCAATAGCCTCAGCAAGTTCTTTTTTTGCATTTTCAATATTTCCGTCAATGGCATATTGCTGGGATTTCTGAACTTTTTCCATTACCATATCTGCCGTTCTGGTATTTATAAAAAATCCTGTTGCGGCAATACCCGCTATAATTAAAAAAATTACTATTGTACCGATAAGCCTTTTCAAATCAAACAATCCTTTCTTTTTTTATTATCTGATAAGTTCGTCTTTTGTCGGCGGTCATAATAAATATTTCATTAAGTTTTATGTTTTCGTGGCTGAGAATATTATACAGCCATTCCTTGTCCAGACCGCAGAAATCAAGTGACGACTGTGCAATTTCTCCGTCACTTATCACAACAGTTTGCAATCCCTTGTCGGTTGTTTTTATACCCATTTGTTTTGCGGTTACGGTTTCATTTTCGGGTTTTTTCAGGACACTAAGGTTTCCGTTGGTTTCCATAACGGCAAAGGCAACATCTTCAATATTGAACACATTTTTCTGACGCAGTTGTTCGTATAAATCCTCTGTACTCATACGCAGTCTTTTCATTTCTGACTGGTCTATTTTTCCATCATTTATTACGACAATCGGTTTTCCGCATATAACACGTCTGAAACCCGCCCTTTTCAGCATAAGAAATGAAATGACAATCTCACATACCATCAGTACAAGAATAGGAATTATTCCGCTGAGCATTGACTGGTCTGTATCTTGCATAGGAATTGACGCAATGTTTGATATAAGCAATGTTACAACAAGTTCACTTGTCTGTAATTCGCTTATCTGTCTTTTGCCCATCATTCTTACGGCGAAAATAATAAGTACATATAAAAGTAATGTTCTTATCGCAGAAATAATCATATTTTCAGGGATTTTGCCCCTACACCTCCAAAGAAATATTATCAATATTTTTATACAAATCAAACCCGATTATACCGCAGAAATCAATTTTTAAATCACGTGAATAATTCAGATAAAGATGAAACACATTATTATTCAGGAAAAGCAAGGGGTGAAATGTTTGTATAAGTTCATCAAAGAATTAAAGGATATATACACTCATAAGGCAACAGGCGGCTTTAAAGAAAGCGAAACACCGCTTGATGTATCAATGAAAAAAAATCTTGAATATATAAAAAAGCGTTTTGAAAACAGTGCCGACCTTACAGTCCACGAAATGAAACTTTCGGGGATTGACACAGCCGTCATAACCATTGAAGGAATGGTAAATAAAGATATTCTTGCGTTAGGTGTTATAAAACCGCTTTTTGAATATAAATTCAGCGGTACACCTGATGAATGTTTTAATGCCATAAAATCAGAAATATTATACACAGCCGAACTTGTAGATATTGAAACTTATGAAATGGCTGAAAAATTTGCAATGTCGGGATTTGCGGTTCTTGCAGTCAACGGCTGTAAAAAAATGCTTGCAATAGGAATACAGGGATTCAGTTTCAGAAGTGTTTCCGAGCCTGAATCTGACGTTGTCCAAAGAGGTTCAAAAGAGGGATTTGTTGAGGCACTGAGAATAAATATGTCGCTCATACGCAGAAGAATAAAAAATCCAAAGCTGAAATTTGAAACAATGACAGTCGGCAAAGTCAGCAAGACCGATATATGCCTTTGTTATCTTACTGACACGGTTTCAAAAAAAATTCTTAATAAATTAAAACAAAGAATAAATAATACAGACCTTGACACATTATTTGCATCAGGCTATCTTGTACCGTTTCTTGAAGAAAGAGGGGATTTTTCCTTTTTCAGCGGTGTAGGGGTATCTGAACGACCTGACACTGTATGCGGAAAAATCACTGAGGGGCGAATTGCCGTATTGATTGACGGAGCTCCGTCAGCACTGATTGTGCCGTATCTTTTTGTTGAGTATTTTCAGACGCTTGACGATTATTCAAACCGTGCATACTTTGCGACATTCACACGTTGGCTGAAATACTTTTCGTTTTTTATATCATTTCTTCTTCCGGGGATATACACCGCACTCGGCACTTTTCACCCGGAAATGTTCCCGACATTATTGCTGAACAAAATTGCCGGAGCAATAGGGGACACACCATTATCACTTATGGCGGAAACAATTCTTATTCATTTTGTTTATGAAATAATGCGTGAGGCAGGACTGCGTATGCCTCAGCCTTTGGGATATGCCGTTAGTATAGTTGGCGGTCTTGTTGTCGGTGAAACGGCAGTAAATTCAGGACTAATCGGAGCACCAACACTTATGGTTGTGGCAATTACTGCGATATGCTCTTATGTTATTCCGAGTCTTTATGCACCGTCAGCAGTTTTAAGACTTATTTTCACGCTTGCCGGAGGAATACTTGGAATATGGGGAGTTGCGTTTCTTTTTTGTATGGTGCTTGTAAATATCTGCGGAAAAAATAGCTTTGGTGTGCCTTATACTTCCCCTGTAACGCCATTCAGTGCATCTGCAATGCGTGATGTAGCGGTAAGGGCAGGCTGGAAAATTCTTTCAAAAAAGCGTGAAAAAATTCAGGATATGCCGGGAGTCAATCTAAAAAGTGAGGATAACGAAGATGAACGATAAGGGAATCGTAACATCAGGACAGCTTTTTGTACTGTTTTTTATAAGCAGAATTATTATCGCAGTGTTTTGTTCGCCGAAAATTTCGGGAGTAAATACCTTGTGGGATTATTTTCTTCCTGTGATTATTTCGCTTTTTTTGTCAATGCTTATGCTTGTTCCCGTGCTTGTTATGTACCGACAGAACCGACAAATGTCCGTCAGCGAGTATTCATACAAATATTTCGGAAAAACAGGGAATATAATTACAATTTTGTATGCACTGTATTTTTTTGTTGGCTGTATTTATTCGCTTTCAGTATATTATGGATTTTTGAAGTTTATTTCACCCGACGGAATACAGATTCCGCTTATTTTAATTTTGCTTGTTATTGCCTGTATTTATGCGTCATTCAAAGGTTTGGAGGCTGTTTCAAGACTTTCGGGAATTGTGCTTGTAATAGTTATTATTTCGGCTTTTATTTTAATATCTTTTCTTTCGCCTGAATTATCAAACCGCAATTATTTTCCGCTGTATTATACAACACCTACTTCGACAACAGACACGGTTATATTTATACTTTCACGAATGTGTAATATAGCCGTTCTTGCAATGCTTTATCCCGTAACCAAGGGCAATATAACAAAAGGTGCAATTATATGTAATATTTTTGTTTTTCTTGTGTTTATTTCAATGATATTGTTTCTGACAGGTTCACTCGGTGAATATTCTGACGGTCAATTTTTTCCTGTATATCAGTCAATAGACGGTTCGGGAAAACTCCAACGGTTCAATCCTATGTTTTTAGGAGTATCTGCCGCTGGTATATTCTGTGAAGTGTCAATGCTGCTTTATGTTATTTCACAATGTGTAAAAAATGTTTCAAGCGAAAAAACAGGCAGAAAATTTACCATTATCGGCGGTATTTTATCAGCGGCAATATCACTGTGCATATCGGGCAGTGATACAATATTAAATTTACTTTTTAATAAATATTTATGTTTTACTATAACTTTGATTTTTGCTTTTGTCATTCCACTTTTAATTGTTATCATTAACTCTTTTAAAAACAGAAATCGAAAAAGCCATAAATTCAAAAAAGCATTTCGTGTTTTTTCTTTGATTATTGCCGTTTCAATGTCGGCTGTAATGTTCAGTGGTTGTGGTGCAATTCAGCTTAATCAACGAATAATCGTACAGGGCATAGGCATTGATAAAAACGAAAACAACTATAAACTTACAGTAATTATTCTTGATACCGAAAGCGAGGAACAGGAAAATGCGGTCAGACTTTTGTATTCTGAGGGTGATACCGTCAGCGAGGCGATAACATCACTTGAAGTTCAGCAAGGCAGAAAGGTTCTTTTAAATCAATGCCTTTTTATAATGATGAATGAAATCGCCGCAAAGAACACCGCCGAAACGCTTTCATATTTTACCGACAATAACGATATAATAAAAAGCCTTAATCTTATGGTTTCAGAATCCGCCGCCGAACAGACAATAACAACAGCAATAAACGATATGAATTACAAATCAGAAGACATAAATCTTTTATCCGACAGCAGTGCAATAAATCAGACAACAGTTCAGTTTTCGCTTTTTGATTATATCTCGTCAGAAAAAAATCCGTACTCGGCAATGATTTTTCCGTATATAGTGATAAACAATTCACTGTCAGCATTACAGGCAGACGGCAGTTGTGTTATAAATAAAAACAAGCTGTCAATTCTTAATTCAGACGAAACAACAGGAACACTTATTGCAAAAAATGAGGCACAAAATTATACTTCTTCCGTAACTGATTTAAATGGTACTAAAACCGTATATAAAATCAAAAAAACATCATCAGAAATTTTCCCGCAGATAAAAAACGGAAATTTAACACTGAATTTTAATATAAAAATTTCGCTTTCCGAAAATTACAGTTCCGAAAAAAAGAAACTAATCTATGAAGATTTATACAAAAAAATACAAAGCGGAATTTCAAAAACAATTACTGAAAATGCCTGTGACATCTTTTCGATAAATAAATATATCCGTCTTGAATTTCCTGAATTTTATTCAAATATAAATAACTGGACAGACATTCTCAAAAATGCAGAAATCAAAATAAATCTTGAATTGAATTAAGCAAAAATTAAGGACAGCCGTTTCAGACTGTCCTTAATTTGTTTATTTCAAGTTTTCGATTATACGACAAATCCGCCGTTTACACCAAGAACCTGACCAGTGATAAATGATGAATTATCAGACGCAAGAAACAATACTGCCCTTGCAACATCATAGGGAGTTCCGAGTGTTCCTGTCGGAGTTTCGTCTTTAAGTGCGTTGAAATCATCTTCCGAAAGATTAGATGTCATATCTGTTTTGATAACTCCTGGTGCAATGCAGTTTACGGTAATTCCGCTTAAACCTTCTTCCATTGCAAGACCCTTTGTAAGACCGATAACAGCGGCTTTTACAGCGGAATAATGTACTTCACACGAGCCGCCGACCTGACCCCACATTGACGAAATATTCACTATTCTTCCGAACTGATTATGCACCATATATGGTATTGCACGGCGACAGCAGTAAAATACACTATTAAGATTTGTAGCGACCATTCTGTTCCAGTCGTCGTCTGTAATATCAGTAAAAAGTTTTGTCTGTGCAATTCCGGCATTGTTCACAAGGACATCAATTCCACCGCAAAGCGTTTCAATTTCATCAAACATTTTTCCCACTTCCACAGAAACCGAAACATCAGCCTTTACTATATTTACACTGTAACCTTTTTCTTTAAGTTCATTATAAAGTGCAAAAGCGGATTTTTCAGAATGATTATAATTTATAAAAACATTATCACCGTTTTCCGCAAAAAGTCTTGCTGTTTCCGCACCAATTCCACGTGACGCTCCTGTTACAAGTACATTTCTCATTTTATGCCTTTTTAAGAACCTTTACAATTTCTCCGATAAATGTATGATGATATGCACCGTCAGGATAAATGCTTTCAGCTAATTCTTTATCAACGAATGATTCCCTGTTCATAGGCTGTTTATATAACTTTTTGCATACAAGAACAAGGTCAGCCTGTTCAAAATAGGGAGCTTTTTCGTCAAATACAGGAACTAAGCCTGTTTCTTTGATTTTATCGACATCACGACCGGAATTTCTTCCGCAGAAAGTCAGTTCTTCTTTCATTTTTCCGCCAAAGAATGACAGGGTATAATACTCATTATGGTCAACAAAATTATAGGTATATCTTGACGGACGGATAAATGTAATCGAAATATTTTTGTTCCACAAAAAACCAGTGCCGCCCCAACTTGCTGTCATTGTGTTGAATGAATCCTTGTTTCCGGCAGTAATCAGCATCCATTCCTTGCCTATTCTTGTGAAGAAATTGTCATCAAGTCGGCTTACATCAATTTCAGTAAAATTACTCATAAATAAAAACCTCCGAAAATCATATTTAAATGAACAAATTTATGTCAGCAGTAAACGCTTGAAAATTTGCCCGATACACTTACATTATATCATATTCAGTATGAATTTTGTACTGATTTTGAAATCAAAAAACTTAAAACAAATAATAAAAATCGAAAAATATACATAATATACTGTAAAAATGTATATTATTTGCAAAAATAAGTATTGCCTTAAATTAGTAAAATTCAAAAAATCAATCCGCAAACGCTAAAAAGTGAAATAGATTATCAAAAATTCTTAAAAATATCATAAAAAATTTTCCAATAATCACTTAATAATGTAAAAACCTACAAAAATTCCGATATTTGAATAAATATACATAAAATGCTTGATTTTATGTATAAAAAGTGTATAATAAAAGCATACTCAAACAAACAGATGACGGAGGTTCAATATAATGGGTGACATAAAAAAAGTAGTTCTTGCATATTCAGGCGGTCTTGATACATCAATCATAATTCCGTGGCTTAAAGAAAACTATGACAACTGTGAAGTTATCGCAGTTTCAGGTGACGTAGGACAGGGAACAGAGCTTGACGGTCTTGAAGAAAAGGCTAAAAAGACAGGTGCTTCAAAACTCTATATCGAAGACCTCAACAAAGAATTTATCGAGGATTATGTATTCCCGACAGTAAAAGCTGGTGCAGTTTACGAAAACAAATATCTTCTCGGTACATCATTTGCACGTCCTATTATCGCAAAGAGAATAGTTGAAATCGCTCTTAAAGAGGGGGCAGACGCAATCTGTCACGGTTGCACAGGTAAGGGCAACGACCAGGTTCGTTTTGAACTTGCAATCAAGGCATTTGCTCCTGATATGAAGATTATCGCTCCTTGGAGAGAGTGGAATCTTAAATCACGTGAAGAAGAAATCGAATACGCTGAGGCACACAATATTCCTCTTAAAATCACAAGAGAAACAAACTACTCAAAAGATAAAAATATATGGCACATTTCACACGAAGGACTTGACCTTGAAGACCCGGCAAACGAACCGCAGTACAACAAGGAAGGTTTCCTCGAACTCGGTGTTTCACCTGAACAGGCTCCTGACAAGGCAACTTATGTTACAATTTCATTTGAAAAAGGTATTCCTGTTGCAATCGACGGTGAAAAACTCGGTGCTGTTGAACTTGTAAAGAAACTCAATAAACTCGGCGGCGAAAACGGTATCGGTATTGTTGACCTCGTTGAAAACAGACTCGTAGGTATGAAGTCAAGAGGCGTTTATGAAACTCCGGGCGGAACAATCCTTTACCACGCACACAATAAACTTGAAGAAATCACACTCGACAGAGATACATACCACTACAAACAAAACGTTGCAAATCGTTTTGCTGAACTTGTATATTTCGGTCAGTGGTACACACCTCTCCGCAAGGCTCTTTCAGCATTTGTTGATTCAACACAGGAAACCGTTACAGGCGACGTTAAACTCAAACTTTACAAAGGCAATATCATTGACGCTGGTGTTACATCACCGTATTCACTCTATGATGAAGATATTGCAACATTTGATGAAGACGAAGTTTACAACCAGAAAGATTCAGCCGGATTTATTAACCTCTTTGGTCTGCCGATTAAGGTTCAGGCAAAGAAAGGCTTTATCAAGGAATAATAAAATTTCTGTTTAAACTCAGAAGTTCGTCAGGGCGAGCAGTGATAGTGAGTCATTGTCCGCCCGACTTCGTTTTTATAAAACACATAAAGAAAACATCACTTAAATTAAAATAAAAAAATCAGGAGTGACTACAATGAAATTGTGGGCAGGGCGTTTTTCTAAGGAAATCGACAAAAAAACAAACGACTTCAATTCGTCAATATCATTTGACAGCCGTATGTATCGTGAAGATATAGAGGGCAGTATTGCACACGCAACAATGATAGGCGAGTGCGGTATAATCGAAAAAAGTGAGTCAGAGGCTATTGTAAAGGGACTTGAAGAAATCCTTGCCGACATTGACAGCGGAAAACTTCAGATTGACCCGAATGCCGAAGATATACATACATTTATCGAGGGAGAACTCACAAAGCGTCTTGGACAGACAGGAAAAAGACTTCATACAGCACGTAGCCGTAATGACCAGGTAGCCGTTGATATTCGTCTTTATCTTAAAAAAGAAGTAAAGAATATCGAAAAAATGGTAAAAGAGCTTGTTTCTGTTCTTTGCGATAAAGCCGAACAGTATTCATCAACCGTAATGCCGGGATATACACATCTGCAAAGAGCCCAGCCTATCACATTCGGTCATCACCTTATGGCTTATGTTGAAATGCTATTGCGTGATATTGACAGACTTCAATGCACATACAGACATATGGACGAAATGCCGCTCGGAAGTGGTGCATTGGCAACAACAACATATCCGATTGACAGGAATATAACCGCCTCACTTTTAGGTTTTGACCGTGTTTCCCAAAACAGCCTTGACGGTGTTTCCGACAGGGATTTTTGTATGGAACTTGCAAGCACAATTTCAATAATTATGGTACATCTTTCACGTTTTTCGGAAGAAATAATTATGTGGTGTTCGTGGGAATTTAAGTTTATTGAACTTGACGACGCATTTTCAACAGGTTCAAGCATAATGCCGCAGAAGAAAAACCCCGATATAGCGGAACTTGTCCGTGGCAAATCGGGCAGAGTGTTCGGCGACCTTATGACATTGCTTACGGTTATGAAAGGTATTGCACTTGCATATAACAAAGATATGCAAGAGGATAAAGAGGCAATTTTTGACGCAGTTGATACAGTTAAAATGTGTCTTACAGCCTTTACGCCTATGATTGAAACAATGAAAGTAATCCCCGAAAATATGAGAAAAGCCGCCGCAAACGGATTTATCAATGCAACCGACTGTGCAGACTATCTTGTTAAAAAAGGACTTCCTTTCCGTGACGCATACAAGGCAACGGGAACACTGGTTGCACTTTGTATTGAAAAAGGACTTACTCTTGAAACACTTCCGATTGAAGAATACAAAAAAGTTTGTGATACATTCGACGAGGGAGTGTATGACGCAATATCACTTGAAAATTGTGTGAACGGCAGAAAGGTTATCGGCGGGCCGGCAAGTGCAAATGTAATTTCACAGGTTGAGCGTGTAAGAAATCTTATCAAATAATAAAATTACCAAATAAAACAGGCAAGAGGGAAAGAAAATGAAAATTAAAGTTGGAATAATCGGTGCAACAGGATATGCGGGTGCAGAACTTGTCCGTATTCTTTTGACTCACCCACAGGCAGAAATTGCGGCAATAAGTTCAGTCAGCTTTGAGGGCAAAAAACTCAGCGAAGTTTATCCGTCATATAAGACACTTTGTGATATGGAGTGCAAAACACAGGACGAAGTTGTCGAAAAGAGTGATGTAATTTTTGCGGCACTTCCGCACGGACTTTCACAGGAGCTTGCCGCACAATGCGACAAAGCCGGCAAAGCGTTTATTGACCTTGGTGCAGACTTCCGTCTTGAAAACGAGGACGATTACAAAGAATGGTACAACGGCGAATTTCTTGATAAAGAACTTCATCAACGTGCCGTTTACGGACTTCCCGAACTTTTCAGAGATAATATCAAGGGTAAAAAAGTTATTGCAAATCCGGGTTGCTATACAACAGGTGCACCGCTTGCACTTGCTCCGGCAGTAAAGTCAGGACTTGTAAAAACAGAGGGTATTATAGTTGACTCAAAATCGGGTGTAACGGGTGCGGGCAGAAAGCCGTCACAGAGCAATCATTACCCCGAACTCAACGAGGGTTTCCACGCATATAAGGTTGCCTCACACCGCCATACTCCCGAAATCGAACAGACTCTCTCGAAACTTTCGGGCAAAAAAGTTACAATAACATTTGTACCACATCTTCTTCCTGTAAACCGTGGCATACTTTCAACCTGTTATGCACGTCTGAATGACGGTGTAACAAAGGAACAGATAAGAACGGAATATGAAAAATTCTATAAAGATGAATTTTTTATCCGACTTCTTCCCGACGGACAGAATACCGATATTCACAACATAAAATATTCAAATTTCTGTGATATATCACTTCATATTGACACACGCACAAATACACTTGTTGCAATTTCAGCCATTGATAATATGGTTAAGGGTGCGGCAGGACAGGCAATACAAAATATGAATATTATTTTCGGACTTGATGAAACAACAGGTCTTGTAATTGTGCCGCCGGCATTTTAAAAATAAAACCGGCTATGTAACAGGTAATTTTGGAGGAATAAATCTATGACATATAAATTCATTGACGGTTCGGTAACATCAGCAAAGGGATTTAAAGCGTCTGGTATTCACTGCGGTATAAGAAAAAATAAGGGTAAACGTGACCTCGGACTTATTTTCTGTGAGAAAAAATGTACAGCCGCCGCAGTATATACAACAAATCTTGTTCAGAGTTCACCGATAACCGTAACCCGTCAGCACCTTGAAAACGGAATTGCACAGGCAGTTATCGTAAACAGCGGAAATGCCAACACCTGTAATGCAGACGGTGTTCAGAAAGCCGAAAAAATGTGTACTCTTGCCGCAGAAAAACTCGGAATCAGTGCCGATGATGTAATTGTCGGTTCAACAGGTGTTATCGGACAGATTCTTCCGATAGAACCGATAGAAAACGGCATTGACGAGCTTGTTTCACAGCTTTCTGTTGACGGTGCGTCAAATGCCGCAGAGGCAATTATGACTACCGATACGGTCAAAAAAGAGGTTGCCGTTGAAACCACAATCGGCGGTAAAACCGTAAAAATCGGCGGTATATCAAAGGGCAGTGGTATGATTCATCCGAATATGGCGACAATGCTTTGCTTTGTTACCACAGATGCCGCAATTTCCGCAGAAATGATACAAAAGGCTGTAAAAACCGCCGCTGACAAAACATTCAATATGGTAAGCATAGACGGCGACACTTCAACAAATGACACACTTGCTGTTATGGCGTCAGGTCTTGCCGAAAATAACGAGATTACCGAAGAAAACGACGATTACAAGACATTTCTTGACGCACTCACCGCAGTATGCCGTGAACTTTCAAAAATGATGGCAAAAGACGGCGAGGGTGCAACAAAACTTCTTGTTTGTAAGGTAAGCGGTGCAAAAACAGAAAAAGACGCAAAAGGTGTTGCAAAATCAGTTATCTGTTCAAGTCTGCTTAAAGCCGCAATGTTCGGGGCAGACGCAAACTGGGGACGTGTTCTCTGTGCAATAGGTTATTCGGGCTGTGATGTTGATGTAAATAAAGTAGCGGTTGCCTTTTCATCAAAAGCCGGCAGAATTGATGTATGCAAAAACGGTGCCGGAATTGACTTTTCAGAAGAAATTGCCAAAAAGGTTCTTACAGAGGACGAAATAGACATTATTGTTGAACTTGGCGACGGAAACTTCGACTCTGAGGCATACGGCTGTGATCTTACCTATGAATATGTAAAGATTAACGGAGATTACAGAACCTGATTTTATGAACGGAGATGTAAAAAATGAAGAATATTCCAAATCAGGATCGTGCAAAGGTACTTATACAGGCACTTCCTTATATACAAAAATATTCAGGTCAGACAATAGTTGTAAAATACGGCGGAAATGCAATGATAAATGACGAGCTGAAAGACGCAGTAATGAGTGATATAGTGCTTTTACAGCTTGTCGGAATAAACGTTGTGCTTGTACACGGTGGCGGTCCTGAAATAAGCGGTATGCTGAAAAAAATCGGCAAAGAAAGCAAATTCGTAAACGGACTGCGTGTTACCGATAAAGAAACTATTGACATTGTTCAGATGGTTCTTGCCGGAAAGGTCAACAAAAGCCTTGTACAAATGCTTGAACAGCACAGTGGCAAGGCAATAGGACTTTGCGGACTTGACGGTCGTATGATTATGGCTGAAAAAATGATAAGTGGCGAGGATCTTGGCTATGTCGGAGAAATCACTGAGGTAAACACAGACGTTATTGAGAACGCAACCAAAGACGGCTATGTCCCGATTATTTCAACCGTTGCCGGCGGTTATAACGGAGATGTCTATAATATCAATGCCGACCTTGCCGCCGCAAGAATTGCCGCAAAACTCAAAGCCGCAAAACTCATTCTTATGACCGATATACGAGGACTTCTCAGGGATAAAGATGATGAAGATACACTTATACCTGTTGTCAATGTCAGCGAAGTTCCGTCACTCAAACGAGAGGGCATTATTTCGGGCGGAATGATTCCGAAAATCGACTGTTGTGTCGAGGCTGTCCGACGTGGAGTTAAACGTGCCCATATTATTGACGGACGTATTCCACATTCAATTCTGATAGAAATGTTCTCCGATGAAGGTATCGGAACAATGTTCTATTGATTCGGGAGTGATAAAATTGACATTTGAAGAAATAAAAAACGATGAACAAGAATATATGATGCACACATACGGCAGATTTGATGCCGCAATAGTAAGCGGTAAAGGTGCTGTCGCAAAAGATGTAAACGGCAAAGAATACATAGACTTTACAAGCGGCATAGGTGTAAACTGTCTTGGCTACTGTGATGATGGCTGGGTAAAGGCAGTTTCGACTCAGGCGGCAACGGTACAGCATATTTCAAATCTTTACTATTCACCCTTGCAGACGGAAGTTTCAAAAAAGCTGTGCGAACTCACAGGCTTTGACAAGGTGTTTCTTTGCAATTCAGGTGCAGAGGCAAACGAATGTGCAATAAAAATTGCAAGAAAATACAGTTTTGATAAATACGGCAACGGCAGACAGAAAATTGTAACGCTTGTCAATTCATTCCACGGCAGAACAGTTACAACTCTTGCGGCAACGGGACAGGACGTTTTCCATAACTACTTTTTCCCATTCACTGAGGGTTTTGATTATGCCGAGGCAAACAACATTGACGACCTCAAAGCACACATAAAAGATGATGTCTGTGCTGTATTTATCGAGCTTATACAGGGCGAGGGCGGAGTTATGCCGCTCACAAAGGAATTTGTTGACGCTGTTGCAGAAATATGCAAAGAAAAAGACATTCTCCTTATGATTGATGAAGTACAGACAGGTATGTCAAGAACAGGTGCAGTTTACTGCTATCAAAATTACGGCATACAGCCTGATGTTATCACATCAGCAAAAGGACTTGGCGGCGGTGTTCCTGTTGGTGCTTGTCTTTGCAACAAAAAACTTGCTGATGTTATGTCGGCTGGTTCACACGGAACAACTTTCGGTGGAAATCCTATTGCCTGTGCTGCGGCAAAAGAGGTTCTTTCAAGGGTTACAACACCAGAATTTCTTGCAGAAGTTCGTGAAAAAGGCGAATACATAAAAAAAGAACTCGAAAAAATGGACAATGTCAAAGAAGTTCGTGGTATGGGTATGATGATAGGCATTGTAACTGAAAAGGACAACGCAAAAGAAATTGCAAAGAAATGTGTTGAAAACGGACTGCTTATTCTTACGGCAAAAAATCTTCTCAGACTTCTTCCGCCGCTTACAATAACCTATGAAGAAATTGACAGGGGAATTTCAATTCTTAAAAAAGTAATGGAGGCTTAATCAAATGAAAAATCTTCTTAAAATGCTTGACCTCACATCAGAAGAGGTAATGGAAATCCTTAATCTTGCAGACCAGCTCAAATATGAACAGAAACACGGTATTCCGCATAAACATCTTGAAGGAAAATCACTCGGACTTATCTTTGAAAAAGCGTCAACACGTACTAGAGTTTCATTTGAAGTCGGTATGTATCAGCTTGGCGGACAGCCGATATTCCTTTCAGCAAGAGATATGCAGATTGGACGTGGCGAGCCTGTACAGGACACCGCAAGAGTTCTCTCACGCTATCTTGACGGAATTATGATTCGTACATTTGAGCAGAAAGAAGTTGAAGACCTCGCAAAATACGGCAGTATTCCGATTATTAACGGTCTTACCGATTTTTGTCACCCGTGTCAGATTCTTGCTGACCTTATGACAATCCGTGAATTTAAGGGCAAACTTGACGGTCTTAAAATGTCATTTATCGGCGACGGCAACAATATGATGAACTCACTTATTGTCGGTGCATTAAAGACAGGAATGTCAATTTCCGTTGCTTGTCCTGAGGGTTATGAACCGCACAAAGATGTACTTGATTTTGCAAAGCAGTACGGTGACAAATTCTCTATGTTCCGCACACCGAAAGAGGCTGTTGTTGGTGCTGATGTTGTCATCACTGATGTATGGGCGTCAATGGGACAGGAAGGCGAAACAGAAAAGCGTAAAAAGGCATTTGAAGGCTATCAGATTAACGCTGAACTTATGTCGCTTGCAAAGCCTGACGCAATGGTACAGCATTGTCTGCCGGCACACAGGGGAGAAGAAATTACCGAAGATGTATTTGAGGCTCACGCAGACGAAATCTTTGAAGAGGCTGAAAACAGACTTCACGCACAAAAAGCCGTTATGGTTAAGTGTCTTGGTGATGACTGATAAAGTCAAAACAAAAACTTAAAAAATCAAAAAGCAGTCATTCTTGTCAGAAGGACTGCTTTTTTGATAAATAGTGATGATAAATATTGAATAATTTAATGATTTTTTTGTAATTTTTTTGTATTGAAACAGAATACTAATAATTATAAAATAATTATATAAATATTTATAATGACATTCTTATGAGTATTTCATTGTTGTGAAACGGAAGTGACAAATTGGCGAAGTTAAGTTATCTTATAGCAAGGATTATTAAACTTAATTATTTCAATATGTTTAAAATTGCAAAATCAGTGTCAGTAAAAGCAAATAAGCCTTATCTGTATATTCTTGCGGATATGATACGCTGTGGTTTGAAATATCAGGCAGGATATTATGATTATCAGGAATTTGAGTATTATAATATCGACAAAGACAAACGAAACACTTATCTGACACGTGGAAAAAATAATGCTATAATCAAAAAATACAATGATAAAAAGTATTGTTATATTTTTAATGATAAGATAGTATTTAACAAAACTTTTTCTGAATATCTTAACCGTGACTGGCTTGATATGAAAACAGCGGATATTGAGGAATTTAAAAAATTTGTTGCAAAAAATCCCGATATTATCGCAAAACCAATTGACGGTGAGGGTGGCAACGGCATAGAAAAATATTCCGTTTCATCAGACAGCGACATATCCGGAATTTATAATCAGATTAAATCCAAAAAGCAATATCTTGTTGAAACTTTTATAAAACAGCATAAGGACTTGAACGAACTTTATGGTAAAGCTGTAAACACAATGCGTATGTTTACTTTCTGTAAAAACGGCGAGGGTTGTTTTTTGCAAGCTGTTCTGAAAATTGGTAACGGGGGAGTTATAGATAATTTTTCAAACGGCGGTATGTACACATTTGTTGACGATAACGGCATTGTTACTGTTCCGGCAATAGATAAAAATGATACACTTTATTCAAAACACCCGATTACAGAAAAAGATATAATCGGCTTTAAAGTTCCTATGTTTGATGAGGCAGTAGAGCTTGTAAAAAAAGCTGCAACGGTTGTTCCTCAGGTAGCTTATATTGGTTGGGATGTTGCAATCAGCGAAAACGGCCCTGTTATAATTGAGGGGAACTGTTTTCCGGGTGTTTTTCAGAAACGTGCAAGTTTCAATAAAGACGGTGTAGGACTTATTCCTACCTACCAGAAATATATGGAAATTTAAAAAATGCGACAGCTTTTTGGCTGTCGCATTTTTGAGTCAGAAGTCAGGAATTAGGAGTGAGGAGTTGTGCAAATTGACAGTGGAGGCACTCTGCTATCAGCCGCCGCCGAGAAAATGCACAATTTCAAGCTGACTTTGATTGTTCAGCATAACTTTGTCGTAATCACTCTTTTTTATTATTTCATCATCAAGTTCAACAGCTATATGATTAAGATTGTATTGTTCCGATAAAAGATATTCTTTGAGTGATACAGGAGATGTAAGATTTTTTTCTTCACCGTTGACTTTCATATAATTCAGCCCTTTCTTGTTGATATTATTTTTCTGCTTTGACGGTTTGTTTGTTGGTTTTGGATTTTTTAACTGACGTTTTTGTAAGCGGTTTTTCTTTAACTTTAAAGATACAAGTTGCGAAAGGCGGAATAGTGATAAGTGCGGAATTATTAAAGTGCTTTTCCGGTATTGGTGCAGATTTTATTCTTGGCTTGTTTAATATACCTGTACCGCCATAGCATTGTGCGTCTGAATTAAGAACCTCAGTAAGAGTACAGTTTTCTCTCAGTCCCAGACGGAAATTTTCAAAAAGGACAGGCGACATATTGCATACAATAACAAAAGTCTGTTTTTCAGACATACGATAGTATGAATATATATTCTGAACATTGTTTGTTGCGTCAATCCACATAAATCCGTCCTTGTCGTAATCCTTTTCATAGAAAGCGGAATTTTGTGTAACAAGTCCGCACAATTCCCTGAAAAAGTCGTGGAACGCTTTGTGTTTTGGATACCGTTCAATAAGTGACCAGTCCATTTCCTTGTTTTCGTCCCACTCTCTGAACATACCAAGCTCGTTACCCATAAAGTTCAGTTTTTTACCGGGGTGGGTGAACATATACGCATAGAGAGTTCTTGCCTGAGCAAACTTATTGTCATAATTATCGCCCCACATTTTCTGAATGATAGTTGCCTTTCCGTGTACAACCTCATCGTGTGAAAACGGAAGAATATATTTTTCATTATAGAAATAAGCCATTGACCAGTTCAGTTTATTGTGGTTATCTTTTCTGAAAAACGGGTCGAGTTTGAAATATTCCAAAGTATCGTTCATCCAGCCGAGATCCCACTTGTAGTCAAAGCCGAGTCCGCCCATTTCAGACGGTGCAGTAACACCGGGATAATCGGAGGAATCTTCTGCA
Source organism: Clostridia bacterium (assembly GCA_029226955.1). GTDB lineage: Bacteria > Bacillota > Clostridia > Oscillospirales > Acutalibacteraceae > UBA1213. The sequence continues at coordinate 81,275 of JAQXZA010000137.1, forward strand.
ATAAGAATACAGTTTTTGAAATGAATATGAAGATTGTAATTCATCTTTTTGAAGAATTGAACGGAACGGTCATTTACACCACGGTTTTTATCACCCATCCAGTAAATAGCATTGCTTATTGCGTCCATTCTTATTCCATCAAAATGATATACATCAAGCCAAAAAGCCGCTGAGGACATAATGTAACTCTGAACCTCACCTTTTGAAAGGTTGAAATTATAAGAACCCCATTCACTCTGATTTACATCTGACGTCGGATATTCATACAGGGCAGTGCCGTCGAAATTTCCGAGAGAATAGCTGTCTTTAACAAAATGCACGAAAGCAAAATCTATTATAACACCGATACCATTTTTATGACATCTGTCAATAAGAATCATAAGCTGTTCGGGTGTACCGTATCGTGAAGTCGGACAGAAATACAAAGCCGACTGATAACCCCACGAACCATCAAACGGATATTCGGCAAGCGGCATTATTTCAAGATGTGTATAATGATTTTCTTTCAGATATTTTATAAGGTCGTTGGCAATCTCGTCATATCTGTACCATTGACTTCCGCCGTCTGCTTCTGTTTTTCCGGCAGGTTTACGCCACGAACCAAGATGAAGTTCATAAATATTAAGCGGTTCATCAAAACATTTTGTACGTTCACTCATCCAATCTTCATCGTGAAACATATTACTGTTATCAATATAAGTAATAATTGAGGCAGTATTAGGTCTTAATTCATTGTGAAAAGCATAGGGGTCTGCTTTGTCAACAATTTTTCCGCCTTTCTGATACACTCTGAATTTGTAAAGCTGTCCTATTTTTGCCTCAGGAATACAAACTTCAAAAACACCGCCGTTAATTTTGTTCATTCTGTGAATATTGCCTTGCCAGTTATTGAAATCACCTATTACATCAACGCAGTAGGCGGCAGGGGCATATACACGAAAAACAACACCGTCATCTCTGTCCTTTGAAACAGGGTGTGCACCAAAATATTTATATGCGTTTATACAATCTCCCTTGTAAAAGTCGTCCATTGAGAAAATTGACATATCTTTCATCTCCCGTTTATTAAATTTAAATATTTAATTATCTGTAATTATTTTAAATTATCAAATAATGCTTGTCATTAGACATATTGATATAGTTGTCTTAATCTGGCTTTTGCCCGTTAAAATTGTTTTTTATATATACATCAAAAACAGATTGCAAATCCAGACAGCGTATATAAGAATAAACCACTTCGGCATTTTCTTTCATACCGTCATATACCCATTTTACGATTATTCCGCACAGTCCAAAAGCATAGTAGCCGGCTAAAAATGATTTTTGCGGTTCAGTCAGTGAATGATTTTTATCCATAGCGTCAATCTGTGATGAGAGCATATCATTGATTTTGTTGAAAAGAAACTGCTGAAATACTTTCAAATCACTTTTTAATGTATTTATGTAAAAATTTCTGTCATTTTCCATTGCTTTCAGCAAATAAAGAAAATTACCGTCATACTGTGTATTGATTTTGCTGGCAAGAATACCAAAATCATTATTTTCGTATGTCCAGTAAAGCAATTCATCTTTGTCCTTGAAATGATAATAAAAGGACTGTCGGTTAAGATTACATACGGAGGTTATTTCCGAAACAGAAATATCGTTATAGTCCTTGTCCATACATAATTTTTTTAATGCGTCTGAAAGAGCTTTCTTTGTTTCTGCCGAGGTAGCCATATTTCATCACCCTTCATTTTATGTTTTCAGTTTATTAAAGAGCGAAAAGGCAAGGGCAACATTACCTTTTGCCTTAATCTTTCCTGTTGTAAAGGCTTTGAACGGATCAAGCTGCTGCTGATATATTTCCTCAAATGTTTCTTTTGGGATACTTATAAAAAGATTTGCACTTTCGTGTTTTACGGGTTCAATTATCATTTCATCATCAACAGAGGCAATATATATATAACCGCCGTGGTTTCCTGTTATATATATAATAACCGAAAAGTCAGTTCCGACATCAGAGAAATCAAGAGAACAAAAATCATTTTTCAAAATATCAAAACACTGGTCAAAATCCATTGGTTACATCCTTTATAATTATTTTATATAGTATTATATACCATTATAAAAATTGTTTCAAGAACCTTTTTGTGCTTTGTTGTATCTTGTTGTTTCATACATAGCATAACCCCAGTAAACAAGAGGCTTTTAGAATATTTAGCTGTTGTATCTTGTTGTAATGAAACATAAATAATTCTATTGCTGTTTATTTTATCGAGTTGATTTTTCTGTTGATTTTTATTGAATTGATTTTATGCTATGCCAGAGGGGGATATATTGAACCGCTGTCAGCGGTAGGAAGTATCGTAAATATCCCGAAAAATTAAAAGGATTTTGAGGTTGTATATATAATTATTTATTGGGCTTTATGGGCTTTAATAAATTATTGGCTTAAATACTGGGAAAATTCATTGTTTTAACGCCCAGACGATATGGGCATTGATTGGGCTTTTAGGGCTTTTTTTTGGACACGGATATAATCATATCAAGATAAATCAAATAAACATTACAAGTCTTTGTTTAAATTCACTTGGACTGTATATTTACTTATAACTAAATTCACATTTGGTATGCAATATTAACAAATTTACTTGAAAATGGAAAAAATCACTTGATAAATATAAAATTGTGTATTATCATACAATCAGAATTTATCAATGAATAAATGATTAGCTTGTTTACGCTATTACAAAAAATTCGATTTTTTGGTGTTAAGATATTGAATGAATATCTTTAATACTTTTTCTTTAAGTTATGCGTTATCGCAATGAGATTACTCTCAGAACGGTAACGCATTTTTTATTTACAGTAAACAATTATCACACATTCATTGTTTTGAAAGGAGTGATGATACAAATGGATAATGTTAAACGAGAAAAACACAAAGTCTATATGCGAGAATGGCGAAAAACACACAAAGGCTATTATCGAGCTGACGAAATCATAAAACGCAGAGCAAGACTTGAACAGAAAACAAAACATAAAAAACAGGGGGAAAAAGAATATGCTGAACATCCAGCGACAAACAGAAAACAATCCGAATATACCGTATCAGTCGATTAAGAATACAGCCAAGACAACAGGTTTGTCAGAGTATAGCATAAGGCAACGCCTGCACAACGGAACATTGCCTCACATCAAGAGCGGTTCAAAAGTTTTGGTTAATGTACCAAAGTTTTTAAAACAGCTTGAAGAGGAGGAAGAAAATGGATAATGAACAACCTTTTTTAACCGTAAATGCAGAACATTCAATTATATATGAAGTTTCTGCAAGCGGTATTTTATCCGTTATTCAGCCTCTTAATGACCGTAAAACAGGTGAAGTAATTGGAACTGAAACAACACAAATAGCAAATCACAGCCCTATTTTAAAAAATTTATTAACTGTTGATGACGGTACAGAAATTACTGAAAAAATAGTTTTTCAGCCACGCAGAGCAGGTAGAATGTGGAAATCTGAAACGCTTACTTTAAAAGATATTCTTTCAGCTAACCCTAATGAAAAATTTGGTGCAGGTTGCAGAATTTATATCGGTAAAAGTACAAAACAGCTTTATTCTCAGTTTATGCAGATACAGGCGGAAAACGCAGAGAGCAAAACGCTTTTCAAACACACAGGATTTACAGAAATTGACGGAAAAAGAGTTTTTCTTAATCAGAATTTTTCTGTTGATGAAAACGGATTAACTAACAAATATGATGTTGTTTTGGACGGTAAATTGGACAGATACGGTTTTACAGATGAAAAATCACCAGACCGATATAAAACCCTTATAGAAGATTTACCCAAAATAGCACCAAAAGAACTGGTATATCCGTGTTTGGCATATAGCTTTTTAACACCTTTAAACAGGCTTCTGAGAGAATGTGGTTGTGAACCAAGGTTTGTTATGTATCTTTGCGGAAAAACTGGAACTAATAAAAGCACCATTGCAAATTTGTTTTTAAATTTTTTCGGGAACTTCTATGAGGGGGAAACAAGCCCCCTTTCATTTAATGATACAGAAAATGCCTCGTGTTACACTTTGAGTTTATTAGACAGCACTTGCACCTTGCTTGATGACCGAATACCAGACCTTAACCGACAAATACAATTAAATATGGAAAATCGTGAACAAGCAGTTTTAAGAGCTATTGGTGATAGAGCTGGAAAGCAACGCCTTAACGCAGATAGCACCTTAAAGCCGGTTCATAGACCTGTTGCAAATTGTTTTATAACATCAGAGGAAATTTTCAAAGGTGTTGGCGAAAGCGGTACAGCAAGAGCGTTTTGTTGTGAAATACAACCAGACACGGTTAAATCAAGAGAGTTGTTCAGAGTGCAGACAAATAAAAGTCACCTTAATCAGATAATGTCAGAATATATACAGTTTGTTATTCAAAACTGGGATAAACTTAAATCTGAATTAAAGAACAAATTTTATGAATTGAGAGACAAAGCCAGAAGTGTAGGACACGGACGGCTTGCTGAAAGTGTTGCACATCTTGAAATAGGCATTCTGACAATGTGTAAATGGTTACAATCAATCGAAATATTCACAGAAGCACAGACACAGAAATTATGTGAAAGTGCGTGGAATATATTTTTCAGTTTAGCACAGCAACAGCAACAGCGGATTGTTTCAGCAACACCAACAACAATGTTTATAAATGCAATATCACAGCTTATCAATAGTAACAGTTTGAATATTGCTACATTGAACAAAGATAATGAAGTACTGTTAGCAACGAGCAGAACCGACATTATCGGTTATGAAGATAACAATTATTTTTATTTTTATCCAGACAAAATTTATTCCGCTGTTTGTCAGTTTTATTCAGTACAGGAAAATTGTTTTCCAAGTGGCAAAACATCTTTATTCCGTGATTTAAAGCAAGAGGGCATTATTGAGTGTGAAGACAAATCGGCAACCAAAAAGAAAACAATTAAACGAGGTGACAAAGATTGTCGCCAACGCTTGTTATGGTTGAGAAAATCAGCAATAGACAATGACGGAAAGGAGAAATCGCCTTGAATGAAAAAGGAAAGCGAAACAGTCAGAATTTTTCAGAAATGCTTGAAAGTGCAGAACAAAAGCGACAGAACGAATTAGGAAGAAGTCACGGGCAGAGCCTGTACAAGATACAAGGGAACGAGTATTCGTCACAAAAACTTAAAGAGTTACTGCACCTTAAAACAGAGGAATTGTTTAATTCAACAACAAACGCCAAAATCAGCTTGAAAGACACGGAGCTTGTCAAAGAAAAGGCTTTTCTGTATTTGAAATCCTGTGAAACAGTAGGCATTTTCCCCACTAACAGCGGTTTATCAAGGGCGTTAGGTTACACGGAAAGAAGTTTGAGGAATTGGCGTAACGGTTGTCCAGAACACCCGACAAGCGAGTTTTTAGAGGCTTTTTCTGACCTGTGCAACGAAGTATTGAACCAACAGGCAATCAGCGGTAATGCTAACCCTGTTATATCTATCTTCTTGAATAAGGCATTTTTTGACCGAATAGAAAAAACAGAAGTATCAATAAAACCGGCTGAACCCGAAAAGGAAGATGTTTCAATCGAGGATATAAAAGCCCGTTATTGTATTGAACCCGATATTGACGAGAACGAGGAGGAAACATAATGCAGTACAGAGCGTTTGTTGAAAGTGCTTTCAGGCTTGCTGTCAGAAATAAGGAAATTGATACACAGATAAATTCTGCAAATGTTCAGAAATGGTTTAGAAATGCAAACGAATTTATCAAGGAACAGCCGCTGAATTTACAGCGGTTAATCAATTCTATCTTTAATTCTGAAAACAAAACCACCCAGAACGGTGTTGAAAGCCTTGCAATAGCAACAGGCTTTTCCTATGGCTTGATTTATAAAAGGCTGAGAGCGTTAGAAAAAGATTTTGCTATGAAGTACGGTTTGTTGTAGTCTGAAATATTACCGAGATAGGAGTTTTCTAAAATATGAGAATATCAATGGCACCCGCTTATCTTTTAAAAGTTGAGGAAATGTTTAAAATTGCAATTCAAAACAATTCAGTTGACGAAAACAACACATTCAGTCATTCATTTACTGACAAAATAAACCGCTTTTTGACTTGTTTGCCTGTGCGTGATGAGTTTATTGTTAAATTTTTAATAAGTAAAGCGGACAAGCACACTGATATATTAAAGAGAGCAGAAACGCTGTCAAAATATACAGGTGTTAGGGCTGACATTTTAATAGAGAAATTGAGACGAATTGAACGCAGTTTTGCCATATTGTATGGAATAAAATAAACGAATGGGCTGTTGTACTAACAGCCCATTTACTATTTGTTGTCCTTGTTCATTGTTTCATCTATGCCCCGTCTGATTGACAACCCATATTCAAATTTTAGTACCATCTGGAAATTCAAATTCCGCTGTCCATTTACAACCAAGAATTAAAGCTATTTTTTCCAAATCGGAACTTGAAAATTTATCTGTTTTCATTCTTTGATTAAAAGCCTGTGGAGTTGTCCCTAATTGCCGAGCTAATTCTGATTCACTCATATTTTTATATGCAAGAGCCATTTTTATTTTCTGTGCATTTGTCATTGTTGCATTGCACCCCCTCTTTTTTTATTTTATATCTTATTTATCATAGTGTCAAGGAAACACTTTAAACATTAAAAAATTTTTTATAAAATAAAGAAAAACATTAAAGAAAATTATTGACATTGTAAAGGAAAACCTTTATAATAAAGACAATCAAGGGAACGCAAATAATAAAATTTGTGCCGTCCTGCTATGAAAGGGGCTGACCGAAGTTTAAATTATATTGACCGCAAAAATAACAATGTGGGTGTACGATTTAGCATCCAACCGACAAACTGAAAGGGGCTTGAAATTATGATTATAGGAAACAAAGAAATTAAGCTGTCAGAGCTTGAACAGAGAGCAGATGAAATTTATCTTGACTATGTAAACAACATAAGGTTTTACACAACAAGCGAAACTGAAAAGCGGATTAGCAAGGAATGCGACAGCATTATCAATTCAGCATTCAGTGAAATCACAGAAGAGCAGAGCGAAGCAATCGTTCATACCAAAGCTGTAAACGAGGAACTGGGATTTATTAAAGGCTACATACACGCAATGCGTAATATGCTTAAAGTCGATTAAACATTAACGGCTATGACTGAAAGGGGCTTTTTTAAATGAACGATAAGGAAGTAATGGTTGAAAAATCTGAAATCAGCGGCATTGCAAGAGATGTTGACGCTATTTTGTGCATTGTACAGGAAGTAATAGAGGACTTCTTTACACTTGACACAAACAAAAATCAGATGGAAATCCTGTGGGAATACGAGAGAGCAAGAGCAAAAACAGAGGCAATAAACGTTTTGGCACTTGACGCAAAAAATGACCTTGAACAGCTTGACATTAACGGCTATGACTGAAAGGACGGTTTTACAATGGATAAAGTTTTGATTGATGAAAAGACATTCAACACCATAACACGCAATATGCAGTTGATAAAAGGTTTTGCTTCTGACCTTATGGACGATGGTCCAGACGAATTTACCGCAAAACTTCTTTATATGCTGACATCGGAAACAGCGGCAATGCTGAATAAGATTGACCGCTGAATAAAACAGGGGGCTTTGTTATGAATATAACGCCACGCAAAGACAAAGACGGAAAAATTATTTCCTATCAGATAAGAGTATTTGTCGGAAGAAATCCTGTAACAAACAAACAGGAATTTCGCTCAACAACCTATAAACCTAACCTGAACTGGTCTGACAGAACAATTCAGAGAGAGTTAGAAAAGTTTGCCGCTGAGTTTGAATATAAATGCACACACGGTGCAGTACTCAGCAAGAAAGAACAAAAAGAACAGGCGAAAGCAAAAGCCGAAGAAGAACGCCGCCGCCCGACAGTTAAGGCATACATTGAAACATTCCTTGAACAGAAATCCTGTGAATTGTCGTTTAATTCTCAATTATCATACCGAAATGCACTGAAAAAGTTTTCTGAATTTGAAAGTATCGGGGAAAAGAAAGTTGCTGATGTTCTCCCCTGTGATGTTAAAGGTTTTATTAACCATTTACAGAAAGGCGGATATGCCATTTCAAGCGTAAAGACAACATTTACAATACTGCACCTGTTCTTTGAAACGGCTATTCAAGACGGCTTAATTGATATTAGTCCTATGGAACGGATAAAACCGCCAAAGCAAAGCAAGGACAAAATGTGCGAAGAAAAAGACAAGATTAAAGCTTTATCAGACAAACAGCTTGATACCTTGTCAAAAGCCTTATTGGAAGAAAAGTTTGAAAAAAGAGTATTATTCGTTGTGATGTTAGATACAGGTTGCAGGCGTGGAGAAATTGCCGCTTTACAATGGAAGAACATCAACCTTGAAACAGGTGAAATAATGGTTTGTCAGAATATGCAGTACAGCAAAGAAAAAGGCGGAAAGTATATAACAACAACCAAAAACAGAAAAAACCGAAAAATTGTACTGACATCTTCTGCATTGACGATATTAAAAAAATGGCGTGGCGAACAAGCAGAACACGCTATGGCTTTAAATATTCCCTGTGATTATGTTTTTACAAACAGTACAACAGGCAACCCTTATCATCCAGGTACTATATCAAACTGGTTTAATGCATTCGGTGAAAAAGCCGGTATAACAGGCGTACACCCTCACTTATTACGGCATACAATGGCAAGTTTAGCAATAAGCAACGGTGCTGACATTCTTTCAGTATCAAAAAGGCTGGGACATTCGCAAGTATCAACAACACTTAATATTTACAGTCACGCAACCGAAGAGGCGGAACGCAAAACCGCTGAAATACTTGAACATACACTTTATGACAATAAACAAACAGGATAAACATAAAAGAACCTTAACGGAATATCCGCTGAGGTTCTTTTTTAACATATAGTTAAAAAACGCTTGTAAACGCTATATAAGACGTTATTTTCAAAATAGTATAACTATACCTGTTTTATATTTCAACGCATTGTAGAGCTTGTGAGAGCTTTTTAAACGTATATTAGCATTGTGTTTCAAGATTTTAAATTCCTTTTAAAGAATTTAGGGATAAATAACAGGCATTTTGCTATATCGTGTCTGACATCAACCGCCGAGCTTTTCTCAGAATTGAATAATAGTTGAGAGAGTAACGCCCAGAAAAAAATTGGGCATTGCCCAGTTAAAAATATTAAAATTGGACACAAAAACAGCTATGATGTTTCATTCATAGAACAACAGAACAAACAATAAATACAGTATTCAAGCGAGTTTTCGCATTTGATAAAACACTGAATTCGTTTTTATTTGATGTAATGCCCAGAAAGCCCAGTAAATATAAACATATACAACATAAAAATAATTTTTTCTATGAAGTACAGTTTTATTTATTCAGAACAACAGCGGAAAAATGGAACCGCTGTCAGAACAAAATATTATTTATCAAATTAAAGCGTTAAAGTAATGAACAGGTTGATTTATAACTGCTGTTGATTTTTTGTTGATTTTTAGCTTTAATTTTAAGGCTATTTATGCAAATAAATCTATAAAAATAGCTTAAATACTGGATTTATAAAAATCACATTGCATTATATAGTATTATATCATAAAATAAAAATATAATTTTCTTTATAAGAATTATTATCTATAATAATATCTGTTGTTCAGTATAAAATATAATACCGCCTGACAGATACAAAATCTGTCGGGCGGTATCCGCTTTTAAGGAATAAAGGTTAAATTATTAAATCAATCAGCATCCGCAGCCACAGTTGTTGTCGCAGTTATTGCATCCGCAGTTGTTGCATCTGCAATCATTGTCGTTGTTACCGCAGCAGCAAACGAGAATAACGATAAGGATAATTATCCAGGCACAGCTGTTACCACCAAAGAAATTGTTACACATAAGAAATTTCCTCCTTTTGATTGGTTACATTACATACTATGTTATTTCAAAAGAACGGTTACAACTGTATGAAAATAATCCGAAATTTTTAAATTATTCTGCCTTGTTCACGTGCTGAGGAAATTTCGTATTTGTATCCGTCAGTGTTCCAGTTTTCAATATGATAATATCCGTCGGAATATGATAAAGTATTGCCCGACGGTGACATACAACATTCAAGTACACTGTCAATCTTTTTCGGAGAAGGTACAAAAACCTTGCCGTTCTTTTTCTGAACAAGCTGTAATTTCTGAAAAAAGTCCCGTATGTCAGAACTTCTGAAATTCAGAATTTCATAATAAGCAAAAATCTCAACACTGCTTTTAATAAGGCTGAAACTCTGCATCATACTGTAATCAACCAACGCAAAAGGACTTTTATAGAAATAATTTACCTCATCAAAATTTATTTTACAAAGAATATCCGTCATTTGTTTAATTCCTTTAAAGCCTCATCTATCATTTCTTTTTCTCCTATAACAGCCGCCAGTATAATGGAATACATTCTCTCAGGATTCTTATGAAAATTTCGTTTTACGGCATTTGCCTCTGAAATGTCGGGTACAAATAATGTCAGCGACATCAAATCCCGCATACCGTCAGTAATACGGAAATTTACATTATATCCGCCGCCCTCGGCTTTGTGTATTGAAACAGGATTTTCCTGTTCGATTTTCCGCTTTTCAACAAGACGCATAGTTGCCTCTATTGCTTTTTGTCTTATTGAAAGGGAAAGAGTTGTGTTAAGCTGATGAGAAATCATTTTTCCGTTTTCGGTAATCTGAATATATTCCTGTGTATCGTCTGTATATTCAATGTTTTTGCATTTTATAAGTTCCGCCATAGCCGAATTTGTTTCAAAATAATTTGCAAGACCATTTTCCTGAATTATATTTATCAAATCTTCTGTGCGAAAAGGTTTGCCGACACTGTCAAGAATATAGCATATAAGAACACCTATATCACTTTTATTTCTTAAACCGCCGGGTTCAACTCCGGCAGAAAATGCGTCAAAATCCATAAAAATCCACCTCGAATAAAAAATAAGCATAATACAACAAATAATTATATCATAAAACATTCCAAAATCACAGTATAATTTTTAACAAAAAAGACAGGTTCAGTTTATTGATATTATTTTTGTGTTTTTGCAAATTAAAAAATGCACAAAAGTATTTAAGCTGATTTAAAACATTTTTCGATTACAGAAAAAATAAAAATTCACTTTAATATACCGGAATATGATTGTATAATTAAATAGCTATCGGATTTTACTGAAAAAGAAAAGGGGAATTTTTGATGAAATTTTTAAAGCAATTCGGTATTATATTGCTTATTTCGTTTATGGGTGAGGCAATTAAATATTTTGTGCCACTGCCGATACCGGCAAGTATCTACGGACTTGTTATTATGTTTATTGCATTAAAAACGCATATTTTAAAGCTCGAATCCGTGAACAGTACAGGCAAATTTTTAATTGAAATAATGCCACTTATGTTCATTCCGTCAGCTGTCGGACTGATAAATTCTTGGGGAGTTTTACAGCCTGTGTTTATTCCTGTAATAACGATAACCGTTGTTTCTACCGTTGTTGTTATGGCTGTAACAGGCAGAATTACTCAGGCGGTAATAAGAATCCAGAAAACGTTAAAGCATAAAAAGGAAGCGAATACAAAATGATAAAAGAACTGTTCCAAAATTCAGTATTTTTCGGTGTTTTAATAAGTATAGCGTCATATATGTTTGGTTTGTTTCTCAAACAGAAATTCAGACTTGCAATATTCAATCCGTTGCTTATATCAGTAATTGTAACTATTGTTGCTGTGCTGTGTCTTAACATTGATTATGACAGCTATTATGATGGTGCAAAATATTTAAGCTATCTTCTCACACCAGCAACAATATGCCTTGCAATACCGTTGTATGAACAGTTTGAACTGTTAAAGCACAACTGGAAAGCCATAATATGCGGCATTGTCAGCGGAGTGTTTTCAAGTCTTGGTTCGGTTTTTGCAATGTCGATGCTTTTCGGTCTTACTCACGAGGAATATGTTACGCTTTTGCCTAAATCAATCACCACCGCAATAGGTATGGGAGTTTCGGAGGAACTCGGCGGATATGTAAACATCACTGTTGCTGTAATTATCATAACAGGAATACTCGGAAATATTATCGGGGAATTTGTATGCCGTATTTTCAGAATAAAAGAACCGATTGCAAAGGGACTTGCACTCGGTACGGCATCACACGCAATAGGCACGGCAAAGGCAATGGAAATGGGTAAAACAGAAGGTGCAATGAGCAGTCTTTCAATAGCTGTTTCAGGCTTATTAACAGTAGTCGGTGCAAGTGTTTTTGCAGAATTTATGTAAAGGGGCAAACAGTATTATGAATATATCGTTTTGTAGCAGTCAATAATTCCGAAAGTTGAAAATTATAGATATGGTTAAAATTAACTCTATATGTCCGTACAACTCAATACTGTTGTTGAATTTAAGTATATCGTATGATATAATTAAAATGCAAATTATTGAGTATAAAACGAAAAAATACTTATGAAACGGGGGCGAGAAAATGAAGAACAGCGATATTAAAATTATTTCATCAGACTCTGATAAAATAGAAATAAACCGAAACGAACTTGCGGCAAGACTTGGTGTTGACCGAAACTTTACTCACAGTACCATTGATGAATGTAAGGCAAAACTATTAAAAGAAATTCAGTATAAATGTGCATATATACGGACGCCTGTCGATTTAAGCGAAAATAATGTATGCGATTTCGGGTTTATGAAAATTCCGAGCAAAAACCTTTATAAAAATCTTAACGGCTGTAACGAGGCTTTTGTAATGGCTGTTACAACAGGTATAAAGGTTGACAGACTTCTTGCAAGGCTGAATATCACATCACAGGCAGAGCATTTTATAACTGACGCTTTGTCGTCAGCGGCTGTCGAGTCCTTTTGTGACTATGTATCGGACATTATGAAAAGCGGTCTTGTGTGTGCAGCACGTTTCAGTCCGGGATATGGAGATGTTGACATACATTTTCAAAAACCTTTGCTTGACCGCCTTAATGCCGCTGAAATACTTGGTATTATGCTCAATTCGTCATATCTTATGACACCTGTAAAATCAATAACTGCAATAATGGGGATTAAAAATGAAAAAGATAACTGAACTTATAAAAGAAAAAAGAGTATATTTTGACGGCGGAACAGGAACGGTTCTGCAATCACTCGGACTTCCGGCAGGACAACCGCCTGAACTCTGGAATATAACACAGTCTGAAAAGATAATTTCACTTCATAAATCATATCTTGATGTCGGCTGTAATATCATAAAGACAAACACTTTCGGCATAAACCGTGAAAAATTCCCGAACTATGCGGAGCTTATCCGTGCCGGAATTGAATGTGCAAAAAAAGCCGTTGCCGACCGTGACGAAAAATATATTGCCTTTGATATGGGGCCGACAGGAAAACTTCTTGAACCGCTGGGCGACTTGTCTTTTGAAACAGCAGTTTCGATTTTTGCGGATAATGTAAAGGTTGCGGCGGAGTGTGGTGCTGACCTTATACTTATCGAAACAATGAACGACAGCTATGAAACAAAAGCGGCGGTTCTTGCGGCGAAAGAAAACAGCGACTTGCCTGTATTTGTAACAAATGTCTATGATGAGGGCGGAAAACTGATGACAGGTGCAAATCCGGCGGCAATGATTGCAATGCTTGAAGGCTTGCGTGTTGACGCACTCGGAATGAACTGTTCACTTGGCCCTGATAAAATGCTGAATATTATCAGCAACTTTAAAAAATATTCATCATTGCCAATTATAGTAAATCCTAATGCCGGATTGCCAGAAGTAAAAGACGGACAGACAGTATATAATATCGGTGCGGAAGAATTTTCTGATTATATGGTACAGCTTGCCGAAAAGGGTGCAACGATTTTAGGCGGCTGTTGTGGAACAACTCCTGAATTTATTCTCAGAACCATTCAGAAAATGAATGACAAACCATACGAATATCCAAGCGAAAAGAACTATACTGTTGTATCATCATATACTCACGCTGTTTTTATTGACAAAGATCCGATACTTATAGGCGAGCGTATCAATCCGACAGGAAAGCCAAAACTGAAAGAGGCTCTCAGAACCGATAATCTCAACTATATTCTCAACGAGGGCATTAAACAGTCTGACGCAGGGGCTAACATACTTGATGTCAATGTCGGATTGCCTGAAATAGACGAAACAAAAATGATGGTAAAATGCGTTTCGGCCTTGCAGTCGGTGACAGATTTGCCCTTGCAGATTGATACAACAAAGTTTGATACACTTGAACAGGCAATGCGTATTTATAACGGCAAACCGCTTGTAAATTCAGTCAACGGCACTGAGGAAAGTATGAATGCCGTACTTCCCATTGTTCAGAAATACGGCGGCGGCTTGATTGCACTTACCATTGATGAGGGCGGTATTCCCGACAATGCACAGGACAGAGCGAAAATTGCCGAAAAAATAATCAATCGTGCCGCTGAGTACGGTATAAACAAGAAAGAAATAATCATTGACCCGCTTGCACTTACTGTTTCATCAAATCCCGACAGTGCAAGAGTTACACTTGAATCAATCAGGCTTATTCGTGCAATGGGCGTAAAAACAAGTCTTGGTGTTTCAAATATTTCATTCGGACTTCCGCAAAGAGATATTGTTACAAGTGTGTTCTATGCAAATGCCCTTGAAAACGGACTTAACTGTGCGATTATGAATCCTTTTTCAACGGCAATGATGAATACTTATTTTGCGTTTCGTGCATTGAACACACTGGATAAAGGCTGTGTAAACTATATAGACTATGCGTCAGGCATAAAGCAGACTTCTGTACAGGATAATAAAAGCGGTGACGAATCGTTGCATATTTCCATTGTAAAGGGACTGAAAGAAAATGCTGCAAAACAGGCTGTTTTACTTCTTGAAACAATTTCACCGCTTGATGTTATAAATAATCATATAATTCCTGCCCTTAATGAAATAGGTATTGCATTTGAAGAAAAGAAAGCATATCTCCCTCAGCTTTTGATGAGTGCTGACGCAGCGTCAGCGGCATTTGAAGAAGTAAAGAAGAAAATACCGTCTGAACAGTCTGACAGCAGTAAGGCTATTGTTCTTGCAACAGTAAAGGGCGATATTCACGACATAGGCAAGAATATAGTAAAGGTTCTTATGGAAAGCTACGGCTTTACCGTATATGACCTTGGTCGTGATGTTCCGCCTGAAAGAATCCGTGATTGTGCCGTTGAACACAACTGTAAACTTGTAGGACTCAGTGCCCTGATGACTACGACTGTTCCGTCAATGGCTGAAACAATCGAACTTCTCAACAAAACCGATAAAAATATAAAAGTTCTTGTCGGTGGTGCAGTGCTGACTCAGGAATATGCCGATATGATAGGTGCGGATTTCTACGGAAAAGACGCAATGGACAGTGTACGCTATGCCGAAAAATTTTACGGTAAAGATTAAAACCTGAATATTATTGAAAAATTTCGCTGTATGTTGAACATATACAGGTAACAATAACTTACGTTACTATTGAAAGAAATCAGTGACATTCTCGGTGATGAGATGAAAAATATCAAATTATAATTTTCTGAAAATACAGTGTTGCATTTTTAAATGTGGCACTGTATTATTATGTGTAGCATTTACAGAAAATAATAGTATCAAGTAAAAAGGGGGAGAACATTTTGCCTACATTTGAAGAAATTAAGAAAAACAAAGATATTCGTGCATATATCTCAAAAGCTGATGAATCGCTTATTGCACTCGGATTTACAGAACATAGTTTTGCACACGTAACAAGAGTTGCCGAAACATCGGCATATATATTGCGTACACTCGGATTTTCAGACCACGATATTGAACTTGCACAGATAGCCGCATATCTGCACGATATAGGAAATCTTGTCAATCGCATAGAACATTCACAGAGCGGTGCAATAATGGCATTCCGACTTCTTGATAAAATGGGTATGCCTGCTGAGGATATTGCAACAATAACAACGGCAATAGGAAATCACGACGAGGGAACAGGTGTACCTGTCAATCCTATATCAGCCGCACTTATTCTTGCGGATAAATCTGATGTACGCCGTACAAGAGTACGAAACCGTGATTTTTCGACTTTTGACATACACGACAGGGTTAATTATTCCGTTGAAAAATCTAATTTAAGAATAAGCAAAGACCACAAATATATAACGCTTACTCTTATTATTGACACAAAAGTCAGCTCGGTTATGGATTATTTTGAAATATTCCTTGAAAGAATGATACTTTGTCGCAAAGCCGCTGAAAAACTCAATCTTTCTTTTAAACTCTCTATCAATAATCAGTCGCTTATATGACGGTTAATTTTATTTAAAAACCTTATGCAGAAAACACATAAAAATATCTTAATAATGCTTTACTTTTTAACACAAAGCTGTTATACTTTGATACAATGACAAAAAATTAACAAATTCCCGAACGTTTGGCGGTGTTAAAAATGCACAAATATAAAAATATATCAGACCCTGTCATAAGACGACTTCCACGGTATTACCGTTTTCTCGGGGAACTTCTTGATAAAGGCGTTGAACGTATTTCATCAAGAGAGCTTTCCGATAAAATGGGATTTACCGCCTCACAGATAAGACAGGATTTAAACTGTTTCGGCGGTTTCGGACAGCAGGGTTACGGTTACTGCGTTAAAAGCCTTTATAATGAAATTGCACATATTCTCGGTCTTGACCATTCGTACAAGGCAATACTTATCGGAGCCGGTAACCTTGGCAGAGCCGTTGCAACACATATGTCATTTGAAAAAAGAGGCTTTAAACTCATAGGAATTTTTGATAACGACAAAAACAAAATCGGACAAACAATAAGAGATATTCAGGTAAGCGACCTTGATAATCTTGAACAGTTCTGTACGGAAAACAAAACCGATGTGGCAATTTTTTGTGTTCCGAAAACGGCAACACCCGAAATTGCAGAGCGTCTGCACAAACTCGGCATAAAGAATTACTGGAATTTCAGCCACTATGACCTTGCCGTACATTATGATGATATAATCGTTGAAAATGTACATCTTAATGACAGCCTTATGACTTTATGCTATAAAATTTCTGACGCAAACGATAAACCGGAAGATGAACAGTAGTATAAATTATAAGTAATCGGGTGATTTTATGCTTGCGATTCAGGTTGTTCACATTGAATGGCATAAGTCGGAAAGAAATCGGAAAAGTTCGGAGCTACGAAACAGGTTCGGAAAATCCGAAACGCTTAAAGGAATATTTGTTCCTGACAGTGAAAACAGCGATATTTTTCTTAATTATAACCATTATTTTCAGGATAACAGTAATTTCAAAAATATAACTCAATATCGTAACGAAAGTCTGAAATATTTTAACTTTGCAAC
>JAQXZA010000138.1 GCA_029226955.1 Clostridia bacterium
CATATTTGTTCCTCCGTTCATAGGTTTCTTGTCAATTCCATTTTAACGGATTTTTAGCAAATATGCTCTACTTTTTTGAAAAAATTTTAAAAAGTTTTTTTGACTCTATTTGCTTACCCCAACATTTATTATAGAGCCAAATTTTATGTATCGGGTGCTTTGAATTTTAGTTCACTTCATATACAAATTTTCAGATTAGTCAATAACCTTTATCCAGCCTTTTGGAGCTTCAATGCGTCCCATCTGAATACCTGTAAGTGTATCATAAAGTTTCTGAGTAATCGGTCCCATTTTTTCCATACCACTTGGAAAACAAATTTCTTTTCCGTGATCGTTAATTTTGCCGACAGGGGAGATAACGGCTGCTGTTCCGCAAAGTCCACACTCAGCAAAATCCTTGATTTCATCAAAATATACTTCTCTTTCTTCTGTTTCAAGACCAAGATAATCTTTTGCAACAGTCATAATTGAACGTCTTGTGATAGAAGGAAGAATACTACTTGATTTAGGAGTTACAACTTTATTGTCTTTTGTAACAAATATGAAGTTTGCACCACCTGTTTCTTCAACCTTTGTTCTTGTTGCAGCATCAAGGTACATATTTTCATCAAAACCTTCCTGATGAGCGGTAACAATAGCGTGAAGACTCATAGCATAATTAAGTCCGGCTTTTATATGACCTGTACCATTAGGAGCAGCTCTATCGAAATCACTTACCTTAATAGTAATAGGTTTTGCACCACCTTTAAAATAAGGACCAACAGGCGTTGCGAAAATTCTGAACTGGAAATTGTCAGCAGGTTTAACACCTATAACAGGATTTATGCCGAACATATAAGGACGCAGATAAAGTGTAGCACCTGTTCCGTAAGGTGGAACATAAGCTTCATTAGCTCTGACTGTTTTTTCAACGGCATCAATAAATCTATCAACAGGGAATACAGGCATTTCCATTCTTTTAGCAGAATTTGCAAGACGTTCTGCATTCAGGTCAGGACGGAACACAACTGTATGACCATTTTCGGTTGTGTATGCTTTAAGACCCTCAAAGATCGATTGTGAGTATTGAAGAACACATGCACATTCACTCAGTGTAATCATATCATCATCAATCATTTCACCGTTATCCCAGGCACCGTCAGCATAGTTGGAAACATAGCGTTTGTCAGTTTTGATATAGCCGAATCCGAGATTTGACCAATCAATATTTTTCTTATCCATTGTAAGAACTTCCTTTCAAATTTTAAATAGCTGATAAATTTTTCTTCATAAAATCAATAATTCTCAGCTATTCATACTAAAAGTATAATATCACTAAATTAAATCGGTGTCAATATTTAGCATTATCAAAAAATCAATAAAATGGAATATAAGTCAGGGGTTGGCGGTGAGAAAATGGGAATACTTGAAATTCCAAGAAACTTAGCAATATCAATACAGCGTAACTTTAAAATAGCTAATTATATAAAATTAATATTTTATATAATTCAGAGTAGGGGTTAATAAGAAATTTTAATATAATAATCAGCAAATCTCCATTACAGGCAGAATCCCGCCAATATCATATAGTATTTTGCCAGACAATGATAATAAATCAATATGATAGTTATTAGCAAAATCTTTTATATTTAAATAGTCTTTATGTAATTTTATATTTCCGCTAAATGCCAAAGTGTGTTTATCAATAAGTCCACAAGTGCCTCCAATAAATCCATAATTATAACCATCAAGTCTGATACCACCATTACTGATTTTTAAAACATCAATTTGATTCTTTCTGCATAAATTATATATTGATTCATCTGCGGTGATTAAAGCATTGCTTGAAATAATTGCAGATGAACATTTTGAATAACCTTGATTTGTATGGAGTATTTTAAAGCGATTGTTTTGACAAAAATCAATAATATTTTTGTCAACATATTTTGTATTGCAAATCAAATTATTACCGAAAATACATACATTTAATGCAGATATATTCGGATATGTTCCGCAAATTTTATCAGAACTGAAAATTATATCAGCATTTATCAATTTTAATTTGTTAATCAATCCGGAATTATTCCGTGCAACCACAAATTTATTGTTGTTGATGTGACAAACACCCATATCTGAATGATATGCTTCTGCACCTTTTGTACCATTTAATTTATCAGGAACAATTACATTTATATCATAGTGGTGAATTTCCTGTAAAAGTTCTGGTATATAATCTGACATTATAACACATGATACTCTGTTTGATGGAAGATTTGAATTATTTATAAAGTGAAAATTACTCATTTTAATTCACCTGTTCAATAAGTTCTTAGTGCATCGACAGGTTTTAATTTTGATGCTTTAACAGCCGGATAAATACCAAAAATTGAACCTGTTATTATTGATAAAAGCATTGTAAATATAATTATATCAATTCGTGGTTTGAACGTCAATCCTAATGCCAATGTTCCAAGTAACGATATAATCATACCACAAAAAATTCCACAAACACAACCCATAACCGACAATATTGCTGCTTCAGATAAAAATTCAGCAATAATATTTTTTGATGAAGCTCCTATAGATTTTTTGATACCTATTTCACGTGTTCTTTCAGTAACAGATACAAGCATAACATTCATAATATTTAAATTTGCGACCAATAATGATACGGCACCCACTGATGATAATATAATTGTGAAAATATTCATTATATTATTCAAATTCTCTTTTTGTTGTGCAAGATTGGTTACTGTATATACATCGTGTACATTTGAATTTCGCTCGATTGTTTTAATAATATCTTTTCCTGCTTTTTCTGAGTCTATATTACTTTTTAGTCTTATGGCAATTTGTGAATAATTACTGCTGTGAATTGTTGTCTGCATTGTGGTATAAGGAATATATACAAAATTAGGAATATAAGTCCCCATCATATTTTGAAGCAAGCCGCTGCCGGTTTTTAATATTCCTACTACTTTATATTCATCACTTATTCCGTTATTTATAATAATTATCTTTCTGCCTACAATGTTGTCTGTTCCGTAATGACTATCTGCAAATTTTTGATCTACTAAGCATATTTTTGATGTAGATTTAATATCTCCTGCATTTATAAATCTCCCATATATTAAATTCAAAGAAATAACGTCCTTAGCATATTGATTGATTCCCCACAGATATACCGAAGATTTTTCATCACGAACATAAACATCTGTATTTTCAAACATTATTGGCATCGCATATTCAACGTAAGGCAAAGATTGAATAGTTTTTAGTTCTTTTTTTGTCAGAGGTGCAGAATTATTTTTAAGACTTACAGTAAGACCACCCATACCTAAACCGTCTATTTCGTCAGATAATGCACTGCTGCCGCATTGACTTATATTGCTGATTAGTATTACTGATGTAATTCCGATAGATATTCCGATAATTGTTAAAAAGGTTCTTCCCTTTTTTCTGAACAATATTCTTAATGTGTTTCGGATAATATCAATCATCAGTATTCTCCTTCTTGATTATAACATTTTGTCCGTTATGAACCGAATCGCAGTTTTTAATCAATACCTCGCCACTTTTTATTCCCGATTTCACAAGCACCCCGTCTTTATATTCTGTACCCGTTTTTATATATGTTTTAACAGCTTTTGATTTATTGATTTTATAAACATATTCTCCTGAATCATCAGAACGGATACATTCGTATGGTATAATTATTACATTTTTGTCAGTAGAAGTGATAATTGAACAATTAGCAGTATATCCAGGGCGGACATTATCAACTATATCATCTAATGTAATAATAACCTCAACTGAGGTTTCTTTTCCTGTTAAACCGCTTGTTTGTTTTGCTTCATTAGCAACGCTGGTAACAGTACCATTATATACTTTATCTTTTAACGCCGTAAATGTTATTTCAGCTCGTTGTCCTGTTTCAATTTTTTCGATAGAGGTTTCATTGATATTTACAGAAATTTCAAATGATTCTTTTTCGGATATTCTCAGGATTTCAGAACCTTTTTCAACAAAATCTCCATCAGAAATATTTACTCCTGACACATTACCGCTTTTATCAGCATATACAGTTTCAGAAACAGCATATTCTTTTAATTTTTTTATGGTATTATTTGCAGTATCTGAATGTGAAATATTAGCATATATATTTTTTATTTCGGGATACTCAGCAATAACGTTTTTATATTTGTCTGTTTTATAGTATGAATATACAGGGTCGCCCTTGTTGATATAATCACCATCATTAACAAGAACTTTATCTATTATACATTCATTTTTTGCAATAACAGGTTTGTCTGTACTGTATTGGAGCCTTCCCTGTGCAGAAACAGTGTTATCAATATCTCTGTAAGTTATTTTTAATGTATAAACATCTGATGAATCTTTATTTATAATAAATCCTGACATAATGATTAAAGATATAATTATGATAGTTATAAATAATAAGTAAAAATATTTTTTCATTACCGCTCATCTCCCTGTTTTAGTATTTGAAAAATACTGCTAAATATTTAACATAAAAAAATATATTAAAATTTTTCTTTTGGATTTTATTCTACTTTACATAAATCACAGATATGATATAATAAATATACAATAAATTGCAGGAGAATATTATGGAATGGGAATTTTATATACTTGATTTTATACATAAATATTTAAGCAATCCTGTTATGGATGTTATTATGAAATTTGTTTCTTTTTTAGGAACGTTCGGCATAATATGGATTGCTATTACAATTATCCTGTTATGTACAAAAAAGTATCGTTTACTTGGACGCTCGCTGACTATAAATCTTGTTGTAAACCTTGTTGCTTGCAATTTAGTCATAAAGCCAATAGTTGCAAGACTGCGTCCTTTTGAATTTAACCAGTCAATAAACCTTTTGGTTTCTGCACCGACTGATTCATCTTTTCCATCGGGACATACTCTTTTTGCTTTTGCCGCTGCAACAATAATTTTTATCTATAACAAAAAAGTCGGACTGCTGATGTATCTTTTTGCTTGCATAATGGCATTTTCAAGACTTTATCTTTATGTTCATTTTCCGACAGATGTTGCTTTTGGAGCAGTTTTAGGAATAATTCTGGCAATAACATCACATATGCTTGAAAAAGCTATCTTTAAACCAAAATCAGAATAAAAATAAAGATTAACAAAAAAGAGAAACCTAAAGTCAATCGGGTTTCTCTTTTTTGTTTATTTCTGAAAAGATATTTGATATTCTTGCAAACTGTTCCATTGACAGTTCCTCTGCCCTTGCATTTTGTTTTATCTCTGCACGAATAAGAATTTCATTTACAGCTTGTTTTGAAATTGACATTCCTGAGCTTAAAGAATTTGACAGTGTTTTTCTTCTTTGTAAAAATGAGCTTTTTACTACTTTAAAAAACATTTTTTCATCTGTTACAGAAACAGGCGGTTCTGTAAGAATGTTAAGTTTTATTACAGCAGAGTCAACCTTTGGTGCCGGAATAAAACTTCCTGCTGAAACCTTAAACAGCATTTCAGGGGTCGAGTAATAGTGAACAGCCGCACTTATTGCTCCGGATTCTCTTGTTCCTGGTTTGGCACATATACGGTCAGCGGCTTCTTTTTGTACCATTACAGTTAAAGAGTTTATAGGTAAACGTTCTTCAAGTAAACGCATTATAACAGGCGAAGTAATATAATAAGGCAAATTTGCACATATAACAACTTCACCGCTGTTAAATTCTTCTTTTATAAGTTGTTTGAAATCCAATTTTATTGCGTCAGCATTGATTACTTTTATATTATCAAAATCAGAAAGCGTTTCGTCAAGAACAGGCAAAAGTCTTTTATCAAGTTCAACGGCAACAACTTTCCAGGCAATTTTTGCAAGCTCACAAGTCAAAACACCAGCACCTGGACCAATTTCAATTACACCTACTTTTTCCGACGCACCACACATCTGAGCCATACGTGGACAAACAGTAGGATTAACCAAAAAATTTTGCCCGAGAGATTTTGAAAATGTAAATCCGTGCTTTTGCAATACGGCTTTTACATACGAAATATCCGATAACTTATTCATATATTCTCCTCATCAGGACTTTTAAATATTATTTAGTCAATGCTCTTACATTTGCTTCACTGCCCATTACCATAATAGTTTCTCCCTGAACAAAGACATGATCAGCATTTGGAAGAGGATATATTTTCTCATTGATCTTTGTTGCAAGTATGCTGACAGAATATTTGTTACGTACAGAAATTTGTATGATACTTTTGCCAATCCAGTTATTCGGTACAGCAATTTCATATATTGCATATTCAGAGGTAAGCTCAATATAATCAAAAATATTTTTCGCACCAAATTTGACTGCCAACCGCTCGGCAATATCACGTTCAGCATAAACAACATAGTCAGCACCGTTTCTGAGTAAAAGTTTTTTGTGAACATCACGATTTGCACGGGCTATAACATATTTTGCCCCGTAATCTTTTAAAAGAACAGTTATTTCAAGAGTTGTCTGAAAATTATCACCGATTGCAACAACACATATATCAAAATCGTTTATTCCAAGTGATGCCATAAAGCGTTCATTAGTAGCGTCACCTATCTGTATGTTTTGAACAATGTCAACAGTAGAATCTGCTCTTTCTTCATTTTTTTCAACGGCGAGAACTGTATTGCCCTCGTCTATAAACTTTTGTGCCATATGTCTTCCAAATCTTCCAAGTCCTATTATAAGTATCGATTTCATAATTCATATTCCTTTCAATATCAAATAATTGATTATTGTAGTAATTAACCGACCTGTATTTTTTCTGACGGCATTCTTGACAATATTGCACCTTTTTCGGACGAAAATGCAAGCAACATAGTTATTGAACCGACTCTGCCGAACAACATAAGGAAAATAATTATTATTTCGCTTGGAATACTTAAAATCGGTGTTATCCCCAAAGTTATGCCAACTGTTCCTATTGCAGATGAACATTCAAACAGCACTGTCATAAACGGTTGTCCGTCAATATCAGATATAATCATTGATGTCGCAAAAGCCAATACGATATACATTACAAAGATACAGCAAGATGTTCTTATTACACCGTCTTCAAGTCTGCGTCCGAATGCCTCAATAGATTTTCTTCTTCTGAATGTTGTTATAACACTCATTATAAGAACCGCAAAAGTTGTTGTTTTCATACCTCCGGCAGTAGAACCTGTTGAACCTCCTATAAACATAAGGAATATCATCATTGCCTTTGAAGACTGGGACATTGCATTTAAATCAATTGTATTAAAACCAGCTGTTCTCGCTGTTACAGACTGAAATAGTGAGGTCAATATCCGCTTATTCATTGACCAACCGGCTGTTTCGGGATTTCTTAGCTCAAAAAGAAAAATAACTAATGCACCACCAAAAATCAGTATTACGGTAACAAGAAGAACCAGTTTTGTATGAAGTTTGTACTTATGAGCAGAAAACTTGTTTGTCATCATATCGTACCATACAAAAAAGCCGATTCCACCGACAATTATCAGTATCATTATAACCGAACATACATACCAGTTATCCGTCAATGATGTAAGCGAGGAAAATTGTTCAAAGCGTCCCATTAGATCAAATCCGGCATTACAAAAAGCTGAAACTGAATGGAACAATGAATAGTACAATCCGGTTCCGAATCCTAAAAGCGGACAAAAATAAAAGGAAAGCAACAATGTGCCAAGTGTTTCCATAATAGCTGAACCGAGAAAAATGAACTTTGTCATTTTTACAACTCCGCCGACCTGCGGCGACGCTATTGAATCCTGTAAAATAAAACGAGATGTAAGTCCTATTTTCTTTTTTGTAAATGACACAAGTGTTATTGCGATTGTCATATATCCTATACCACCTATTTGTATAAGAATTAATATAACAATTTGTGCAAAGAGCGTCCAATGCGTAAATGTATCAAAACGTATCAATCCTGTTACGCATGTTGCGGATGTCGAAGTAAAAAGGGCATCAAGAAAATTAGTACTTCCGGGTGTCTTTGATGCAAAAGGAAGTGACAGGAGTGCCGCTCCAACAAGTATCAATGCACAATATCCAAGAAGTATTATTTTCATTGAAGAAAGTTTCTGAAATTTTGAAAGAATAAACTTTATACAATTTTTAATAATACCTGTTCACCTCAATCAATAGTCTTAACAGTACAGAAAATATGCTATACCTGATAAGACATTGTATAATTTAACAATAATCCCAAAAAAGATTTATAATATATAAGATATTTTAGAAGACTATTATGTTTTTGTCAAGATATAAGCACAATTTATCCGAAAATATTTATGTAATCTATAATATAAAAATCATAAAATATTGTAATTTCTTGTATAATCTCAGTTAAAATTATCTTTTACAAAACTATAATTTACCACTAATAATATAATTTTTAAACAAAATTTTACTAAAATACATTGATATTTGTAGTTTAATATCATTGCAAAGAATAATTTGTTATGTTATACTTTTTATGCTAAAAACTATGAGTTTATAATTTTAATATAAATTAGGAGGTCATTATGAAAAAAAGAAATATTATTAAAATTATTTCAACAGCACTCCTTATCGGTTGTACTGTTTCTGTTTTTTCAGCTTGCAACAGCGAACCAAAGCCCGAAACATCAAAAAATTCTGAAAGTTCCGTTTCTTCAAAAATATCAACTGTTTCTGAAAATTCACCTGATGAAAGTACAGCGGAAAGCTCTGTTGTTTCAGATGTAAGTGAGGACAATACATCTATCCCTGAAATTTCCGACCCTACACCCGAATCAAGCGGTGAAATGATAGACGGTCTCTTTATATATAACAATGCCGCATTTGAACTTTTTTACGGTGATGAAGATATGGCAAAGAATTATGCCGATACAATTTCAAACATCAAAAAAGCTCTCGGCGATGATATAAAAGTATATAATGTATTAGTTCCTACACACGTTGGAATAGGGCTTCCTGATAAATTCAACGATCTTTGCAGTTCACAAAAAGATTATCTGAACACAATATGTTCATCATATTCAGCTGACATAATTGGAGTAAATGCTTTTAATACACTTATGCACCACAGAAACGAGTATTTGTATTTTAACACCGATCATCACTGGACGGCACTGGCAGCATATTACGCTTATGCTGATTTTGCAAAAGCTGCTGGAATAGACGCTATTCCCCTTGCTGATATGAAAAAAAATCAAATTAAGGACTATGAAGGTCATTATATATACGATACAGGGCTTGATACTCTTGCTGATGATTATGTAACCTATTACACAGTTGATTATGATATTGAAGCAATACAATATGACGCAAATGGTGAAAATCCGACCGAGTCACTGCTTCTTCATGAATATGCAGTTGGTACAAATGCCTACGGGGTATTTCTCGGAGGAGATAATCCGTTGATGGTAGTTAAAAATAAACAGGGCAACGGTCAAAAAATTGCGATTGTAAAAGAGTCCTATGGTAACGCCTTTGCTCCTTTCATAGCATATACTTACAACGAAACTCATATTATTGATTTCCGTGATTTTATAAAATGTGATCTCAAACAATACCTTAAAGACAACGACATTGATCAGGTTATTTTCATAAACAATTCTATGGCGTCGGCAACCGGTGTCAGATGTGACGAGCTTGCCGCTCTTGTTAAATCTTAAAATTTAAATTTAGACAACAAAAACACAGACTGAACAAAGAAATTTTGATTCAGCCTGTGTTTATTTTTGAGTGTCTTTATTTGCTTTTTACTTTGAAAAAGCCTATTTTATTGTTATACATAAACATATATATTGCCATAGCACATATTACAAAATATCCTATAAAACTGTATATATCCGGTATTTCGCCGAAAAATATAAATCCTAAAAGTGTGGAAAAAATAATCTGCGAATAATCATAAACAGATATTTCTTTTGATGGTGCATAGCAATATGCCGCTGTAATTGAGAATTGTCCTCCTGTTGCGGCAAGTCCCGCACCAAGCAGACATAACAACTGCCACCATTCCATAGGAACAAAATTAAATATTACATACGGAAGTATTACGATACAGGAAAATGCTGAAAAGAAAAATACAATAAATGCTCCTTTTTCCCCTCTTTGTCCAAGCAGTCTGACCATAGTATATGCAAGACCTGCACACATACCGCCGATAAATCCCATAATTGACGGAATTATATCGACATTCTGAAAACTCGGTTTTATTATAAAAAGGCTGCCTATAAATGCAATTAAAACCGCTGAACCCTGTGCAAATGTTACTTTTTCTTTGAGTATGAAGTATGAGAAAATAATTACAAAGAATGGCGACATTTTATTCAGTATAGACGCATCAGCAAGTGCTATATGGTCTATTGCATAAAAATTACACAGTATGCCAAATGTTCCAAATCCGGCACGAAGTAAAAGATACTTCATATTGCCTTTTTTCCAGTGAAAACCATTTTTGTTTTTTATCAATACAGCCAATGCAAAAAATACTGCTACAAAATTACGGAAAAAACTTTTCTGTATTGACGGCAAATCTCCCGACATTCTCACAAACAAATTCATAAATGCAAAACAGAATGCCGAAATTATAATATATACTATCCCTTTATATTTCTTATTCATTTTTTAACACCTGATTTTTTATTGTCATATTTAGTATATACCAAATATGACATATATTTCAAGCATTTTAAATGAATTATGTTTCTTCTATATCATTGTGCTTGATTTCCAAATCGGGACAATGATGTTTATCCATTTTATGCCGTGCTTTTCTGTTTTCCACTGTATCAAAGATTATCGAAAAGTCATAATCAGGCGGATAAAGTTCGGACGCAGGAACTTTGAGTTTTATACGATTGTGCTTTATCATCTTCTTTTTACCGTTAATCTGTACTCCCAAAACTCCCATATCATCAGCAGTTTTAAAAATTATTCCCACCTTTTTATCGGGATAAACAATTACGCTGTCACCTATATTAAAACTTGCTGCGTGAGTTGAAACATTATTTTTGTTATTGATTTTCTGAATTTTCGGAACACTGACTGTTTTTATATCATTATTTTCCTTAACATCAGAAAAATCATATTTATTTGAATCCGAAATATAATTTCGGCTTTGTTTCACAGCATAATTTAACAAACGTTTAGGAAATCCAAGACGTTCAGCAATATAAAATGCACAGCTTTCTCCTGCCTCACCTATAATCAGTTTATACTGCGGTTCAAGTGTTTCTCTGTTGAATGTCATTCTGGCATTTATAACTTTTTCTGTATTTTCAGCATAACTTTTCACTTCAGAATAATGTGTTGTTGCAACAAAAAGACAGTTTCGATTTCTCAGTTCTTCAAGAATTGCTATTGCTATTCCCATTCCTTCTGCCGGGTCTGTTCCCGAACCAAGTTCATCAAGAAGTACAAGACTTTCTTTTGATGTGTTTTCAAGTATGCTTACAACATTTTTTATATGTGCCGAAAATGTTGATAAATTCTCGGAAATATTCTGACCGTCGCCTATATCGCACAGAACATTTCCATTCATACAAATATCGGCATTTTTGCACGGAATATGCAGTCCGCACTGAGCCATAATGGAAAACAGTCCAACAAGTTTGAGTGTTACAGTTTTCCCGCCTGTATTCGGACCTGTTATTACAATTCCGTTTATACCGTTTCCTATTTCAAAATCAATGGGAACGCATACGTCACGGTTTAAAAGCGGATGTCTGCCCTCTGATATTTTTATATATCTTTGGGTGTTGATATTCGGAGAAATGGCTTTCATTTCCGCACTCAGTTTTCCTTTTGCGAAAGCGAAATCAAGATTTTCGATTATTTCAATATTACACAAAACCGTTTCCTTATATTTATATATCAATGCGGAAATGGAATATAATATTTTGTCTTGTTCTATGCTTTCATCTGTTTTCAGAACTTCAAGTTTTTCGGTAAGTTTAAGAATTGCCGAAGGTTCTATGAAATATGTTGTTCCTGTTGAAGATGTTGCTATCACCGAACCCGAAACTTGATTTTTGTATTCTTTTTTTACAGGCAAAGTATAATGTCCGTTTTTTACTGATACAAAACTATCATTGCAATACTTCTTTTTTGATTTCAGAAGACTGTCAAGTTCGTTTTTAATACGAGTGTCCATATTTGAGATTTTTCGGCGAATATCTGAAAGTTCGTTTGTTGCTTCGGAGTCTATTTCATCACCTCTGATACAGCGGTTTATCTCATCATACACCTCGTCAAGAGTATCAATACTCATTCCATTATATGCCAAGCTGCAATCCGTACTTTCTGCCTTTTTCAGATAGCTTTTAAGCCTTCTGCAAGAGGCAATAAAACATTGAAATTTTCCGAGCTGTACAGGATAAATAAGTCCCTCTTTTTCAATTATATCCATAGTTGTTTTTACTTCGGAAATTTCAGGAATATGCGGATTTCCACAACAGTCAATTATTTTTCTTGTTTCATCGGTTTCGTTAAGTGCTTTTCTTAATTGCAGTTCATTTATATAGGGTTCAAGATTTAAAATTTTCTCTTTTGCATAACCGTTAACCGCAAACTCTGAAAGCATATTTTTAATAATGTCAAATCCAAGTATATTACAGTAATTTGTTTTCAATTCTGTTTATCTCCCTTAACAAAAAAATCTGTCGATACCGTTTCACAGATACCGACAGATAGTGTTCAGGAATATTATTTTGCTGTACCATTAAATAAAAATGCACAGCAAAACAAAGCTCATATAAAAAGAGCCAAAAACATATCAGTGTAAGTGTGAAAACGGTACAGTTAATAAAGCATTTCCAAAAGAAATGCCTGTTACCGTTAATTATAATGAGGCTTATGCCTCTGATACCACACTTAATACTGACACACTTTTATCCTCCATTAGTTAAGGTTTGTAACAAGTCTAACATAAACATTTATATTTGTCAACATAAAATAAAAATTATTGTATTGCATTTATCCGATAAACATTGCGTCGCCAAAACTGAAAAATCTGTATTTTTCTTTTACAGCTGTCTTATATGCGTTCATTATATTGTCATATCCTGCAAATGCTGAAACAAGCATTATAAGTGTACTTTCAGGCAAATGAAAATTCGTGATAAGTCCGTCAAGCACCTTAAACTCGAAACCAGGATAAATAAATATATCTGTCCAACCCTCGCTTGCTTTAATGCAGCCCTCCTTTTTTGCAACGGATTCAAGTGTGCGGCAACTTGTTGTTCCGACGGAAATTACACGACCACCATTTTTCTTTGTTTCATTGATTAAATCAGCGGTTTCTTGTGGCAAGTCATAATGTTCTGAGTGCATATGGTGCTTTGTGACATCATCAACTTTTACGGGACGAAAAGTTCCGAGTCCGACGTGAAGTGTAACAAAACCTATTTTTACACCTTTGGCTTTGACTTTTTCTAAAAGTTCATTTGTAAAATGCAGTCCCGCTGTCGGTGCGGCAGCTGAACCTAACTCACGGCTGTAAACGGTCTGATAACGTTCCTTGTCTTTCAGTTTTTCGTGAATATACGGCGGTAATGGCATTTGACCGAGTTTATCCAGATTTTCATAAAAATTTCCCTGACAGTCAAAATCAATAATTCTGTTGCCGTCATCAGTGACATCAACAACAGTACAGGTCATAAGTCCGTCACCAAAAATAAACTTTGTGCCTATTTTTGCCTTTTTGCCAGGCTTTGCAAGAGCCTCCCACTGTTTATTTTCTATATGCCTTAAAAGCAAAAATTCCACATTTGCACCTGTTTCTTCCTTTACACCGTAAATTCTCGCCGGTAATACACGGGAATCATTGAGAATAAGACAATCTCCTTCATTAAGAAAATCTATTATATCGTAAAAATGCTTATGCTGCAATTCCCCTGTTTTCCTGTCTATTACAAGCATACGGGAACTGTCACGGGGTTCAACAGGTGTCTGTGCAATAAGTTCCTCAGGCAAATCATAATAAAAATCACTTGTTTTCATTCCATATATATTCCTTTCATTTATCCTTATTTAATTTTCAATGTTTGTTTGTGTTTCATCAAAGTGAATACTGACACCGTTCACTTCAACGCCTTCTTCTGCCCTTATCATTATATATTTGACTCCGTCAATAATTCGTGTTTCAACCATATAGCTTTGGTCTGGATTTACATTAACAGTAACAGAAGGGGTTTTGAGTTCAATCTTCTTTGTATCGATAATATTCTGTGGGCATATAACCGTATCGGTTCCGAATTGTGTGTCATATTTTTCTTCAAAAGCGGATATATGCGATTCTGACGCACCACAGGATTCAAGCACTTTTTTGACATCTTTTTTTGATAAAACCAATGGTTCTTCCTCTTTGTTGTTTTTGTGTTCGGTAATCATCTCGGAAATTGAATCGTGTACTGACTGTACAAATTCATAATTACATTCATCTTCAATAGTATCAGCAAGCAATGACTGAAATGTTTCTTTTTGCTCAGCAGCTGGCATAGGAACAGCAGTGTTAAAAACAGTGCTGATTATTTCGGGGTGATTTTCAGTAATACTTCTTGTGTAATAAAGTGCATTGTATATATTTGTACTTCTGTCATCAAATGACGGAAACATAAAACCAATCTCAGCGGCAGAAACTGCACAGTCAGAACCTATGCTCTGAAAAGAGTTTTCACCGGCTAAAAATCCGAGTCCGCTTTTAGTTAATTTTACAGGACAAACACTGCACAGAATGTATTTAAATACTTCTGTTGAATCTTCCAGGTCTTCATCATTTTTTGAATAAGACGGCACATCGTATTTATCACAGGCAAGAAGTATAAGATAATTTTCATCTGTAATATAAGTTTGTACGATTTTCTCATAAAGATTATGTACTGCCTCGTCATTTTCAAGTTCTGAATTTTTCAGTTCCATAAGCAGTTTATGTTCTTCACTGTCACTAACCTGTTGGGTTGAGAACTCTATGTCAATGAGATTTTTGCCGATTGTTCCTGACAGAGTCTTTTTCATAGTTTTAAGAAGCATTTCACTCGTTTCAAGCGGCATTATTCCAAGCGTCTGACTAAATTCTGATATTATCTCTTTTTTATTGTTTACATAACAACCACGAATTTTTGTAATATTGTTTTTGTCCTGTTTATATCTTCTTTTAATTTCTGAAATTTCTTTTTCTTTCATCATATTAACCTCTTTCAATATTTTTTGATAATTACAATCATATTATAACAGGATTACTGAAAAACAACAAACGAATTTTTAATTTATAAATATTCGTCCTGTTTTTAACGCTGATATTGATATATAAAACTTATAGTGTTAAAATCAATAAAGAATAACTATTTTGGAGGACTTTCAAATGAAAATTGCAGTAACCTATGACAACGGAAATATTTTTCAGCATTTTGGACACACTGAATTTTTTAAGATTTACGACATTGAAAACAGAGAAATTATTTGTACTGAAATAGTAAGTTCTATGGGTAGTGGTCACAGTCAACTGGCAGGTATGCTGTCTATGATGAATGTTGATGCTCTTATATGCGGCGGTATCGGCGGTGGTGCAAAAGCAGCTCTTGCTGATGAAGGCATTATGCTTTATGGAGGCTGTTTTGGAAATGCAGACGATGCAGTCAATGCACTTCTCAAAGGAAACTTAATATTTAATCCTGATATTCAATGTTCTCATAACGAACATAACGACGAAAATTATACCTGTGAAAATCACTGTGCCAACAGCAACTGTCATTCGTAATATACCTAAAAGTCAATTACAAACCGCATATTCCGAACAAAAACGGAATATGCGGTTTTATTTTGGGATAATTTTTGTCATTTGCTGTTATCTTGTTTCTTTTGTTCAATAATCTGTTCAAGCTGTAATTTTGAAAATCTGTATTTTTTGTTGCAAAAATGACAGGTTGCCTCAGCATAACCTTTTTCATCAGCAAGTGAGCGTATCTCGTCATCAGGTAACATACGGAATGAATCTATTACTCTTTGACGACTGCAAGTACAGGCATAATTTATCGGCATTTCATCAAGTATCTCGACTTCAAAACCCTGTAATGCCGTGTCACAGATTTCTTTTATGCTCATTCCTTTTGCAAGCATTGTTGTCATAGGTTCAAGATGACTGATATTCTGTTCTATTTTACTTATTGTGTTTTCATCTGCACCGGGCAAAAGCTGTATCAACAGACCGCCTGCAAGAAGTACCTCGTGGTCTTGTTTATCAAGAAGAACTCCCAATGCACAAACCGTAGGAATTTGTTCGCTTGTTGCATAATAATTTGTAATATCCTCAGCAATTTCACCTGAAACAAGTTCAACCTGTCCTATATAAGGATCACCCGAGCCATAATCACGCATAACATTTAAAATGCCTGTTCTTCCTACTGCTTTTGCAACATTTAGTTTGCCATTTTCATAATATTCCGTCGGACAATCGGGATTTTGTATATATCCACGCACATTTCCTTTGCTGTCTGATACGGCAATAACTGCTCCTGTTTCACTGTTATCACCGTTTATTCTGAGTGTAATGCTTGCGTCCTGTTGTTTCAGCTGTGCACCCATAATTGAGGCGGCTGTGAGAAGTCTGCCAAGTGCCGCTGACGCAACAGGTGATGTCAGATGGATTTTTGCCGCTGTATAAACAAGATTTGATGTATCTGCGGCTGATGCCATTACCGCTCCGTCAGATGTAATACATCTTATTATTTTATCTTTACTCATTTGATTTCTTCCTCGCTACGTAAATTTCACGCTCTGAATTTTGTTTCGGAACTTCAAAACTCATATCGTCATAAACGGATTCAATATCAAATCCGGCTTTTATAAGCATTTCTGTCATTTCACTGCGTGTATATGCCCGTTCCGAAAACTGCTCTGAACTTCTGCGGTAAAGTTTTCCATCAGGCTCAAAAAAGTCAAGCGTTATCATAACTTTATTGTTTTTTTCATTGTAATTATTCTGCCACGCACAAAAAACTTTTTCTGTATCATAAATATAACAGTTATCGCCAAGAACATATTTATGCTTATAAACGGTATTTGCATCAAAAACAAAAAGTCCGTTGGGATTCATAAACATTGAAATCCGGTCAAACGTTTTCTGAACATCAGCTGATGATGTAAGATGATTTATACTGTCAAGTGAACATATACAGGTATCAATCGTTCCGTAAAGGTCAAGGTTTTGCATTTTCTGACAAATAAACATTATATTCTGACCATTTTCAAATGCTTTCTGCTGTGCAATCGTCAGCATTTCGCACGAAGCATCTATCCCATAAATGTCAATACCTCTTTTTTTGAGTTCAAGTGTAAGTGTTCCCGTTCCACAGGCAAGGTCAAGTGTAATTCCTGTGTTATGATTGTGTCGCTTGAACAGTTCAAGCAAATAATCCGCTTTTTTATCGTAACCGACATTCTGAGTAAGGCAGTCATAAAATTCCGCAAAATCGGAATACGCTCTCACTGTTCATTACCGTCCTTATCATCTGTTTTTTTGTTTTGTAAGTCAGTTGTATTGTCGGTGTAACCCTGTTCTTTCAGCCTTTTGAATGTAAGTGTATAGCCGTCACTGCCATAGCTTAATGCACGGTTTACACGGCTTATTGTAGCCGTACTTGCACCTGTATGTTCAACAATTTCGTTATATATTTCGCCCTCGTTCAGCATTTTTGCAACAACATAACGCTGTGCCATAGCCTTTATTTCGGGTACGGTACACAAATCATCAAAAAAAGCGTAACATTCATCTACTGTTTTCAGTGTAAGAATGGCTTTGAACAGAAAGTCTGTATTTTTATTTTTTATTTTCGGATTCATAGATATGCCTCCCAATCCGATATTTTATTACAATAAAATTTTATCATATAAAAGTGTAAAAGTAAACATAAAATTTTATATTGATTTTGTATGCTTTTAATCATATAATTGTTTTAATATTAAATGTGAAAGTGTGGTAATTATTATGCCATATTCAATAGAAATAGATTTACACGGTCATACAGTTGAATCTGCTAAAACACTTCTTAATGATTCACTTAAAAAACTTCCGAAAGATGTTCGTGAAATTAACGTTATACACGGCTATCGTGGCGGAACTGCCTTGCGTGATATGGTACGCAAATACTCACACCCGAAAATAGAAAGAAAAATTCTCGGTCTTAATCAGGGAATTACGACATTTATCATTAAAAAATAATGTTTATATTATCCGTTTACCATTTTTTCGGATAGTGAACGCAATTTTTTGCACTCCTGTTCAATATTTTCAGCAGAAAATATTGAGGATACAAGTGCAACACCGTCAACACCAAGTCCTGAAAGCTGTAATATATTTTCGCTTGAAATACCGCCTATCGCAACCACAGGAATTGAAACGGCTTTGCATATTTCAGAAACAGTCCGAAAAGAAACAGAACTTGCGTCAATCTTTGTTGATGTATTGAAAACCGCTCCTACACCAAGATAATCTGCACCATTCTTTTCGGCAAGAACAGCCTGTTCTACTGTTCGGGCGGAAACTCCTATTATCATATTTTCACCAACAAGTTTTCGTACATTTTCTGCCTGCATATCGTGCTGACCGACGTGTACTCCGTCAGCACCGCTTTTTAGTGCAATATCTACATTATCATTGATTATGAGCGGAACATTGTAACTGTTGCAAAGCGACTTTATCTTTAAAGCCTCTTCTAAAAATTTTTCATCATCAAGATTTTTTTCACGCAGTTGTAAACAGGTTATTCCGCCTTTTAATGCGTCTTCAATCTGTTCATATAATGTTTTTTTACCTGTCCACATACGGTCTGTTACGGCATAAAGTAACATATTTTTCTTATCACATTTCATATTCAGTACTGCCTTTCATTGTTCTTTTAATCAAATAAATGATTTTGACACAAAAATGCCTGTCTGAACCAGCACACAGACAGGCAATCTTGTCAAAAAGAAATATTACCGTAAAAACTTCTTTTTCATACTTTCCTTGAATCAAATGATAAATAATACGAAAAAATTTCCATATCCTTTAATAGTTTATTAAAGCTTAATAAGTGCTATTGTTTGTGGTTGCATAACTATTTTACCGTCTGAAATGGTATGACTTCCGATTTCAAATACTGTTTCACCACTGTGTTCAAACGGTGCTGACTGCTCGTTTTCAGTCGGATTAACCGCAATTATAAACTGACCACGTTTGAATATAAACGGATATATTTCTTTTTCAGCATAAACAACCTCAAAATCTCCGTCAGCCTGTAAATCCTTATTTGCGTGGCGTATTGCAATAACTTTTCTTAGTGTGTTGAGAATAGAGTTTTCGTCTTTTTCCTGTGCCTCAACTGTCGGTGCGTCTACACTGCTGTCAACAGGAAGATAAAGGTCTTTGCTGTCTGCACTTGAAAATCCGTGATTTGCGGAACTGTCCCACTGCATAGGAGTACGTGTACCTGTACGGCTGTAACCGCCCTCTTTGCTCTTTAAACCGTCAATGAACTTCATTCCTATTTCGTCGCCATAGTAAAGGAACGGTACACCCGGCATCATAAATATAAATGAATATGCAATTTTCGCTTCAAGCGGTGAAAACATCTTTGTCATTCGTGGAGTATCGTGGTTACAGGTGATAAAGCTGATATAGCCTTTGTCTTTTGTGTTTTTAAGGTCATCAAGGTATTCATCAAGGAATTTTGTAATATCGCCTTTACCCTCTTTTCCGAATACCGCTTTGCACTCGCCGCTTTTCTGTTCTTTATCTCTGAATAAAATTCTGTATCCGTTTGTGTCGTGGTCAAGATAAAAATCGCAATGAAAACCTGCATTCAATGAAACTTGTGGGTTACACCATTCAGATACAATAGCTGCCTCAGGATATTCATTGTCAAGCATTTGACGTATGCCACGCCATATTTTACAAGTTTCGGGTTTTTCACCGTCCTCGTTTTTAACAAGAGAGTCAGCCATATCAACTCTGAAACCGTCACAACCCATATCAAGCCAAAAACGCATAACATCTTTCATAGCCTCAACTGTTGCAAGGCAATCAGGATGTGACGGCGGAAGCTGCCAAGCCGGATGGGATATATTGTTAAAGCCGTAGTTCAATGCCGGCTGAGAACTGAAAAAGTTTACAAGATAGTTGCCGTCCCTTTCGGTAACACCGCAGATAAATTTATACTGAGGCGGTGCCTCCCATACGCTGTCTGTCCAGGTATAACGGTTTGTGTATTCGTTTTTGTCTGCTTTTTTGCTCTGCAAGAACCATTCGCACTGATCTGATGTGTGTCCGGGAACAAGGTCAAGAAGAATTTTTATTCCCTTTTCGTGTGCTGTTTCAAAAAGATGTTTCAAGTCATCATTTGTACCGTAACGCTCCGCTACAAGATAATAATTTCTTACATCATATCCAGCGTCCATAAACGGTGAATCAAAAACAGGATTAAGCCATATTGCATTACAGCCAAGGCTTTTTACATAATCAAGTTTTGACTCTATTCCCTTGATGTCACCTATTCCGTCACCGTTGCTGTCACAAAATGTCTGAGGGTATATTTCGTAGAATACTGCGTCTTTTAACCAGTTTAGCATATTAAACCTCCATATATTTTTTTGTTTTGTTGTATTTTTATTGTATCATATTATTTTTATTTATACAACAGGCAAAATATAATTAAAATGAT
This sequence comes from Clostridia bacterium, assembly GCA_029226955.1. Taxonomy (GTDB): domain Bacteria; phylum Bacillota; class Clostridia; order Oscillospirales; family Acutalibacteraceae; genus UBA1213. The sequence continues at coordinate 20,700 of JAQXZA010000138.1, forward strand.
ATAATAATGCTTTTTGGAAAACAGTGTTTCATTTCGGAATAAAAACATATATATTCATAAAGGCTTTCGGAAAGTGTGTGATATATATGGAAATAATTTCAAAAATAAATTCTTTTATCAACGGTATTGTATGGGGACCGTTTATGCTGTGTTTTTTGCTTGGCGTAGGAATATTTTTTACTTTCAAGCTAAAATTTTTTCAGATTGTTCATTTCAAAACCTGGTGGAATGAAACAGCAATGTCGCTTTTCAGAAAAAACAGCCGCAAACACACAAACGGCAAAATATCATCATTTCAGGCAATGGCAACAGCACTTGCGGGAGCTATCGGAACAGGAAATATAGTGGGTGTTGCCGGTGCTATAAGTCTTGGCGGTGCAGGAGCAATTTTCTGGATGTGGATTGCCTCATTTTTCGGAATGGCTACAATATTTGCTGAAAATGTCCTTGGTGTAAAATATCGTAGCCGAATCGGCGGAAAATTTGTCGGAGGACCGATGTATTATATTGAAAAAGGTATGCACTGTAAGTGGCTTGCCGTTATTTTTGCAATTTTCTGTACGATTGCGGCTCTCGGAATGGGAAATATGACTCAGGCAAACTCTGTTTCGGGATCGTTGGAAAACGGTTTTGGCATTTCACCACAAATAAGTGGAATTTTATTGTCTGTACTTGTTGGAATTATTATTTTCGGTGGTATAGGAAGAATTGCATCAATAACGGAAAAAATAGTTCCTTTTATGGCGGTTATTTATACAATTGCAGCTTTAATTGTAATTTCAGTAAATTATAAAAATATACCGTCAGCTTTTCAAAAAATATTTGTACAGGCATTTGACCTCAATGCCGCTGCCGGAGGATTTATGGGTTATGGTATGGCAAGAGCCGTAAAATACGGAATTTCAAGGGGGGTTTTTTCAAACGAGGCGGGTTTGGGAAGTTCACCGATTGTACACGCTGCCGCTGATACCGATAATCCCTACAAGCAAGGAATGTGGGGAATATTTCAGGTTTTTATCGATACAATAGTACTTTGTACTCTTATGGCACTTTGTATTCTTACAACAGAATCAAATTACAGTGGACTTGATGGCATAAAACTCAGCACAGCCTCATTTGAAAGTGTTCTCGGTTCAACAGGAACATATTTTATGACTTTATCTATTATACTTTTTGCGTTTGCAACTCTTATTTCGTGGTCATATTACGGTGAACGAAGTCTTGAATATCTTAGCGGCGGAAAGTTTATTATGCCTTACCGTGTGTGTTATGCATTGATAACATATATAGGCTGTACAATGGAAATTTCGCTTGTATGGGAAATTTCCGATACTCTCAATGGTCTTATGGCAATACCTAATCTTATTGCACTGCTGTTTCTTTCTCGTGATATTGATTACAAAAATTTGCAACAAATAAATGCTTGAATGATTAAAAGCGTCGGCATTTACAATTCAATATAATAAAAATTTTCTAAATTTACCTTTATGTCTTGAAGTATGATTAAAAAAATGTTAAAATAAGTGTCACAATGCGTTATGGAGGAATTTAAAATGCAAAACACAGAAAAAACAATGGACAAAATCGTTGCACTCTGTAAAAACAGAGGCTTTGTATATCCGGGTTCTGAAATCTACGGCGGACTCGCAAACACCTGGGACTATGGTCCGCTCGGAATGGCTCTGAAAAATAACATCAAATCTGCCTGGCTTAAAAAATTTGTACAGGAAAACAAATACAATGTCGGACTGGATTCCGCAATTCTTATGAACCCTCAGACGTGGGTTGCCTCAGGACATCTCGGCGGCTTTTCTGATCCGCTTATGGACTGTAAAGAATGTAAAACTCGTCACCGTGCTGATAATCTTATTGAAGATTTTGATGGTACAAATGTTGCAGGTTGGTCAAATGAACAAATGATGGACTACATCAAAGAAAAGCAAATTCCGTGTCCAAACTGTGGAAAACATAACTTTACTGATATTCGCCAGTTTAACCTTATGTTCAAAACATTCCAGGGTGTTACAGAAGACAGCAAAAACGAAATTTATCTTCGTCCTGAAACTGCACAGGGTATCTTTGTAAACTTTGCGAATATTCAGAGAACAAGCCGTAAGAAAGTTCCTTTTGGTGTTGCACAGATTGGTAAATCATTCCGTAACGAAATTACTCCGGGAAACTTTATTTTCCGTGTTCGTGAGTTTGAACAAATGGAACTTGAATTTTTCTGCAAACCGGGAACAGACCTTGAATGGTTTGAATATTGGAGAGGTTTCTGCCGTGACTGGCTCTATTCACTCAATATGAAACCTGAAAATCTCCGTCTTCGTGACCACGACAAAGAGGAACTTTGTTTCTACTCAAAAGCAACAACAGACTTTGAGTATCTCTTCCCATTCGGTTGGGGTGAACTTTGGGGTGTTGCCGACAGAACCGACTATGACCTCACACAGCATATTAACACAAGCGGTAAGAGTCTTGAATATTTTGACCCACAGACAAACGAAAAATACATTCCTTATGTTATTGAACCGTCGCTCGGTGTTGAACGTCTATTCCTTGCACTTGTTGTTGAGGCTTATGACGAAGAAAAGATTGACGAAAAAGACACAAGAGTTGTTCTCAGACTTCATCCCGCTCTTGCTCCGTTCAAAGCCGCTGTTCTTCCGCTTTCAAAGAAACTTTCAGAGAAAGCAGATGAAGTATATTCAATGTTACAGAAAAACTTTATGGTTGATTATGATGACGCAGGCTCAATCGGTAAACGTTATCGCCGTCAGGACGAAATTGGTACTCCGTTCTGTATAACTTATGACTTTGATAGTGTTGATGATAATTGTGTAACAGTACGTGACAGAGATACAATGGCTCAGGAACGTGTTTCTATTGATAAACTCGTTGATTATATAAACGATAAAATTAAATTTTGAGTTAATAAAAATATAACAATACAGTTTCTGAACGAATAAAAACAGGTGGTGGAACTCTTCCTCCACCTGTTTTAATATGGAGTGGTGTTATGAAAATTGAAAAACTTTTAAAAAAAACATACAAAGCTTTTTTTATTATTTTATCTTTGTTATTTGCCTTAATTTTTTTGTTTATTTATATACTTTATTTAAGTCCGCATAGAATAACAGGTTCAGCAGAAACAGATTGTTACATTGTTTTAGGGTTGTTAGTTGTTGTTACGATAGCCATTTTGTTTGGACTATTAGTCAAAATACCAAGAATAAATAAAGCACTATCAAGAAACGATATTGATGAGATAAACAGATACTTAAACAACCATTCTGATGGTAACTATCCGAAAATGTCAGTTTTTATTACCAATAAAGTTTTAATATCGGCAACTTTTTCGTATATTATAGATATTATTGATATTCAAAGTATATGTATTTCCTCGAAAATATGTTATTCCAAAAGTAAACAAGGAGAAGAATTTTGTATAAACATTTTGCTCAAAAACGGTGAAGAAGTAATTTTTTACAAGCGGGCTTTTTATGATAATACTACTATTCTTATAATAAAAAATGAAATTTGTCAATTTGGCAGCAAAATAAGAAATGATTTTCCATATGTTAATCTTGTTTCTAATATTAATACTACCTACTGAATAAGTTAATTTTATGGAGGAAAATAAAATGAAACGAAAAAACAAAAATAAATTGAATACCAATAATACTAATGTATTCAAAGAAGGAATGAAAGACGGTATTCCTATCGCACTGGGTTATTTAGCCGTATCATTTTCACTTGGAATTTCAGCGAGAAGTGCGGGGCTTAATGCTTTTCAGGGATTTATCGCAAGTTTTTTTACAAACGCCTCAGCCGGAGAATATGCCGCTTTTACCGTTATAGCGGCTGACGCACCGTATTTTGAAATGTTGGTCGTCACGCTGATTGCAAATGCAAGGTATTTGCTTATGAGTTGTGCATTAAGTCAGAAAATACCTTCTGAACTTCCGTGGTATCATCGACTTCTTATCGGATTTGATGTAACAGATGAGTTGTTTGGTATTACAATCAATCGTCCCGGAAAATTCAATCCTTACTATACATACGGTGCAATGATACTTGCCACTCCGTGCTGGGCAACAGGAACTATGCTCGGTATTATTGCCGGAAATATTATGCCTGCCCGTCTTGTGAGTGCTTTGAGTGTAGCATTATACGGAATGTTTCTTGCAATAATCATTCCGCCTTGCAGAAAAAATAAAGCCGTTGCACTTGTTATTATGGTCAGCTTTGCACTTAGTTATCTTATGTATTCACTGCCGTTTTTGTCGGCAATGTCAAGCGGTACAAAAACAATTGTTTTAACGATTATTATTTCTTCCGCTGCCGCTTTGCTGTTTCCCATAAAGAAAGAAGGTACAGAACAAAATGACGCATAATATATATATCTATATTGCTATTATGGTTGGTGTAACTTTTTTGATTCGTGTACTGCCACTTACTCTTATAAGGAAACAGATAAAAAATCGTTTTTTACAGTCATTTTTATACTATGTTCCCTATGTCACTCTTGCGGTAATGACATTTCCGGCAATACTGGAAGCTACACAAAGTCCTATTTCAGCGGCTATTGCACTGGTTATCGGACTGGTTGCCGCCTGGTTCAATCTTGGTTTGTTTAAAGTTGCGGCAATTTGCTGTGCGGTTGTATTGATTACTGAGTTTTTTATCTGAATATTTTATTTTCGGGACAGTTAAATACTGTCCCGATTTTTTTAATTATATCTGCTGATAGTTATGCTTTTCGTAGCGTTTTTTTAAATTGGACAGGGCTTTCTTTTCTATTCTTGAAACATAAGACCTTGATATTTTCAGCATTTTTGCAACCTCACGCTGAGTTAAAGGCGACAGTCCGCCAAGTCCGTACCTTAAATTTATAATCAGCCTTTCACGTGGAGTAAGACATTCATTGATATATTTTGATAACTGTTCGGTTTTTATTTTTATATCTAAGTCATCTATCATACTGTCTTCAACACACATTACGTCCATAAGCGTCAGAGTATTTCCGTTGCTGTCTGAGTCTATTTCATCATTAAGCGATATGTCCTGTGATGTCTTTTTTAAATTGCGGAAATACATAAGCACTTCATTTTCGATACAGCGTGACGCATAACTTGAAAGACGTATATTTTTATCGGCATCAAATGTATTGATAGCTTTTATCAGACCTATCGTTCCGATTGAAACCAAATCATCTTGTTCAGTGCCTGAATTGTAATATTTCTTTACAATATGTGCAACAAGTCTGAGATTATGCTCTACAAGTTTGTTTCGTGCCTCTATATCTCCGTTTTTGGATTTTTGCAGATAAAATTTCTCGTCTTTTTCTGACAGTGGACGTGGAAACGCACTGGCACCTGTTACGTGCAGTGCAAAAAACAATGACAGGTTACTAAGTAATTCAATCAGAACATTAAACATTTACATCACCCCGATATATATTTATGATGAAATAAGTCGTTGATTGACTAAAATAATCAAAATGCCAATATAAATAATAGTATATAAACATAATCATTTATAAATGGTTAAAAGATATAAAAATAAATTATATTCTTGTTATACAAGGCTAACTGTGTTAAAATAAGTATTGTTATACAAGGCTAACTACTAAAATATATATAACAAGGTGATAATAATGACGCTTGCAGATTTGCAAAACGGTATGGAGGGCTGTATTTCAAAAGTCGGTTGTTCCGATAAAGCCTTACACCAGCATATACTTGATATGGGTTTAACACCCGGAACTGTTGTTTCATTGATTAAATCCGCACCTATGGGTGATCCGTTGGAATTTCGTGTCCGTGGATATGAACTTACTCTCAGAAAAGCTGACGCAGCACTTATTGAGTTAAAAGACGTACATAATACAGAAAAAACAAACAAACAGGCAAAGATATTAAAAGATATAGACCACCCACAAACCGGTGAAATGGGGATTTATCATGTGAAGACACGAGGAAAAGAAATCCCCGAAGGCGAAACCATTACATTTGCACTTGCTGGAAATCAGAATTGCGGAAAAACGACGCTTTTTAATCAGCTTACAGGTTCAAATCAGCATGTCGGAAACTTCCCTGGTGTTACCGTTGACAGAAAAGACGGTGTAATTATCGGACACCCAGATACTCTTATAACCGATTTGCCGGGAATTTACTCAATGTCACCATATTCTGATGAGGAAATTGTGACAAAAGATTTTCTTATCAAAAACCGTCCGAGAGGAATTGTAAATATTGTTGACGCAACAAATATTGAAAGAAATCTTTATCTTACAATGCAGCTTATGGAACTGGATATTCCTATGGTTCTTGCCCTTAATATGATGGACGAAGTAAGAGAAAACGGTGGAACAATACTTGTAAACAAATTGGAAGAAATTCTCGGAATACCAGTAGTGCCTATTTCAGCAGCAAAAAATGAAGGTATCACTGAACTTATTGAACACGCCATTCATGTTGCCAAATACAGAGAACGTCCGGGAAGAATGGATTTTTGTGACGAAAAAGGCAGCGACGGCGGTGCTATGCACAGATGTCTTCACGCAATAATTCATCTTATTGATGACCACGCACACAAGTATAAAATTCCTGTGCGTTTTGCCGCTACAAAAATAGTTGAAAACGATAAATCAATTATTGACGCATTAAAACTTGAAAAGAATGAACTTGACGCTCTTGAACATATAATAGTACAAATGGAGGAGGAATCCGGAAAGGAGCGTCAGGCCGCACTGGCAGATATGCGTTATGATTTTATTGATAAAGTTAGTGCTGTTACGGTAGTTAAACCGCACGACAGCAAAGAGCATATTCGCAGTATGAAAATTGACAGGATACTGACAGGCAAATATACCGCCATACCGTCATTTATACTTATAATGGCATTTATCTTTTGGATGACTTTCGGGGTTATCGGCTCGTGGCTTTCCGACCTTATGGATATGGGCATAAAATGGCTTACTAATGTATGTGACGGTGCATTAACAGCTTACGGAATTAACCCTGTTGTACACTCGCTTATAATTGATGGTGTTTTTGCAGGTGTTGGAAGTGTACTCAGCTTTTTGCCGATTATAGTCGTGCTGTTCTTCTTTTTGTCTATTATGGAGGATAGCGGATATATGGCACGAGTTGCCTTCGTAATGGATAAGCTATTGAGAAAAATAGGACTTTCGGGACGAAGTTTTGTGCCTATGCTTATCGGATTCGGCTGTTCTGTACCGGCTATTATGTCAACAAGAACACTGTCGTCAGACCGTGACCGCAAGATGACAATTATGCTTACACCGTTTATGAGTTGCTCGGCAAAACTGCCGATTTATGCACTTTTTACAGAGGTATTTTTCCCACAACACGCCGCTTTGGTAATGATAGGACTATATTTTACGGGAATAATTGTCGGAATAGTTTTTGCATTTTGTCTTAAAGGAACTGCATTTAAAGGTGAACCTGTACCTTTTGTAATGGAACTGCCTAACTATCGTCTGCCGTCAGTCAAAAGCGTATGGCAATTAATTTATGATAAAGCTAAGGATTTTATAACAAAGGCATTTACGATAATTTTTATTGCGGCAATCATAATATGGTTTTTGCAGAACTTTGATACAAGATTAAATGTAGTAACAGACCAGTCAGAAAGTCTGCTGGCACTTATAGGCGGTTTTATTGCACCAGTATTTGCACCACTCGGATTTGGCGACTGGCGTGTATCGACAGCACTTATTACAGGCTTTGTAGCAAAAGAAAGTGTTGTAAGCACTCTTACAGTTCTTTTAGGAGGTTCAGCAACCGCTCTCGGCACTCTGTTCTCACCACTTACTGCAATAACTTTTCTTGTATTTTCACTGCTTTATACACCGTGTGTTGCGGCTGTTACAGCGGTTAAAAGAGAACTCGGCACAAAATATTCAATTATTGTTATTGCAGCACAATGCGGTATTGCCTGGTTTGTATCATTCCTTGTAAAAGGTATAATAGGAATTTTTATCTGATTTAAAAAAATCCCCTTAAACTTTACTGTTTCAAGGGGATTTTTTATATGCTACTTGCGAACCTTGTAAAATTATGATAAAATTACAGTAACAAAAGGAAAGTGAGATGTGGAACAATGATTGCAGTAATTGACTACGGTGCAGGTAATCTGCAAAGTGTAGTAAAAGCACTTAAATTTATTGACTGCGACTGTTTTGTTACAAACAGTAAACAGGAATTGCTTAATGCTGACGGTGCTATTTTGCCCGGAGTTGGCTCGTTTGCTGACGCTATGGACTGTATGAATAATTCAGGTACAACCGACGCTGTGTTGGAATATATTGAGCGTGGAAAGCCATTACTTGGAATTTGTCTTGGATTACAACTTCTGTTTGACAGCAGTGAGGAAAGCCCCGGTGCAAAGGGACTCGGACTTCTTAAAGGCAGTATTACAAAAATTCCTAACAAAGACGGTGCATTAAAAATTCCGCATATGGGCTGGAATTCGTTGAACATAAGAAAACACGACGGTATTTTTAAAAACATACAGGGAAATCCGTATGTTTATTTCGTACATTCGTATTACCTTAAAGCTGATGATGAACAAATTGTCAGTGCAAGAACTCATTACGGCGTTGATATTGATGCGGCAGTGCGTTACAAAAACATTTTTGCTACACAATTTCACCCCGAAAAAAGCGGCAAAGTCGGCTTACAGATTTTACAGAATTTTGTTGACATCACAAGGGGGTAATTATTATGTACGCAAAAAGAATAATTCCGTGTCTTGATGTGAAGGACGGCAGAGTGGTTAAAGGTACAAGCTTTGTAAATTTGCGTGATGCAGGTGACCCTGTTGAATGTGCAAAGCTTTATGACAAAGAAGGTGCTGATGAACTGGTATTGCTCGATATAACCGCATCAAGTGACGCAAGAAATATTATTGTTGATATTGTAAGAGCTGTTGCAGACAGTGTGTTTATTCCGTTTACTGTTGGCGGAGGAATAAGAACTGTTGACGATTTTACAGCTATTCTCCGTGCGGGTGCTGATAAGGTTTCGGTTAATTCAGCGGCTGTACACCGTCCTGAAATCATAAACGAGGCGGCTTATAAATTCGGCAGTCAGTGTGTTGTTACGGCAATAGATGCAAAACGCAGAGATGACAACAGTGGCTGGGACGTATTTATAAACGGAGGCAGAATAAATACAGGAAAAGACGCTGTAAAGTGGGCTGTTGAAGCTGAAAAACGTGGTGCCGGCGAAATATTGCTTACAAGTATGGACTGTGACGGCGTTAAAAACGGATATGACCTTGAACTTACAAAGGCAGTATCTGAAAGTGTCGGAATCCCTGTTATTGCCTCAGGCGGAGCCGGAAAACTGGAACATTTTTATGACGCTTTTACTGACGGAAAGGCTGACGCTGTTCTTGCTGCATCACTTTTCCACTTTGGCGAAATATCAATCGGCGAACTTAAAAACTATCTTGACAACAACGGCATTCCTGTAAGAAATGTAGTTTAATGTTTTATAATAAAAATATCCGCAAGACCTTGTTATTTAAGGCTTTGCGGATACTTGCTTTCAGATGAATAATTATAATTAACATAATCTGAACTGTTGTACTATTCCGTTTGACATATAATCCGCCATTTCTAATGCTTCATTTTCAATATTGTTAAATTCATCAATATCTTTGGGATATTTTCCAGACAAACGCAATCTTGCCTCATTTTCTGTCATTTTTAAGTGATTATACAATAAATAATTCCACTTTTCGTAATTCCAATATGGATTTATCTTTGACAAAAATTCTGAAATTTCATCCGCATTCTGATACCACTTTTTTCGTATAGAATCAGTTTTAGTTGTTTCGTGATTTTTAATTGCGTTTATGAGTTCTCCGGCAATGGCAAGATGTTCTGTAAGCAGTTGTTTGAATTGTTCTGATATGTTTTTTCTGTAATAATGTTCCAGTATTACGGCAAAATCTTCCGGATTTTCCAACAGCCATTTAGTGACATACGGTAAATCAGCAATGTCTGATGCTGTACTTATGATAAAGAAACGTGTTCTATAAACATGTTGCAACCATAGTATCCGTAATTTATTGTTAAGTCGAACTGAACACTGTAAATTAGTTTTTTTCATTGCTGTTCTCCTGAATTATATTTAATGTGAGTTTGAAAAAATAATACGAAAGAGCCACTTCTATCTGACTCACATTATATATAACAGTATATGACGCAAAATCAAAAATGTCACAAAACAACGTTCTAATAGCAAACAACAAAAAACGGTATAGTCACTTTATCGGCGACTATACCGTGAGTTTTTGAGTATATCAGGTGTTCTTATCAACCTGATGGAAGGTTTTAAGGTTGCCTGTTTTTTGGCTTCGTTTTGCAAGCTCATTCATAACGTCATCAACGGATATTCCCTCTTCTACCATCATAACAAACAGATGATAAATAAGGTCTGAAATTTCAAGAACAGTTTCTTTGTTGTCGCCGTTCTTTGCGGCAATTATTGTTTCGGAACATTCTTCACCGACTTTTTTCAGAATTTTATCAAGTCCTTTTTCAAAAAGATAACAGGTGTATGAACCCTCCTGTTTGTTTTCTTTGCGGTCAAGAATTGTTTGATAAAGGTCATAAAGTTCATTGTGATTATCAGTCATTGTTGTATTCCTCCCAGATGTTATTAAAAAAGCACGAGTGACTTCCTGTGTGGCAAGCAGAACCTGTCTGTTCAACAATTACAAGAAGTGTGTCTTTGTCGCAGTCACCTTTTATATCAACTACTTTTTGAAGATGTCCTGATGTTGCACCCTTGTTCCAGAGTTCCTGTCTTGAACGGCTGAAAAACCAAGTGTAGCCTGTTTCAAAGGTTTTACGCATTGATTCTCTGTTCATATATGCAAGCATAAGGACTTCGCCTGTTCCCTTTTCCTGTACTATCGCAGGCAGAAGGTCAGCTTTTTTGAAATAGTCTTCTATGAAATCGAAATTTTTGCTCATATATTTGCTCCTTTACCGTTATGTTTTGCGGCGTGGGCAACTTCTATCGCCTGACTGAGTTCAAGTGTACCGCTGTATATGGATTTTCCGCAGATTGCTCCGTAAATATCAAGGTCGGTCAGGTTGATAATATCTTTAAGATTTGAAACACCACCGGACGCAATAATATTACAACTTACTGCTGTTTTCAGTTCGTCAAGCATTGTGAGATTAGGCCCTGAAAGCATACCATCTTTTGAAATATCGGTAAAAATTATATACTGTACGCCTATATCTTCCATACGCTTTGACAGTTCAATATAATTTATCTCGGAAGTATCCGTCCAGCCGTCAGCCGAAACCATTCCGTTGAGAGCGTCAACACTTACGGCAATTTTTGAGGCATAGTTTTTGACAGCCTCTTTAACAAATTCAGGGTCTTTGATTGCCGCAGAACCGAGAATAACCCTGTCAATACCATTTTCAAGATAAAATTCCACGGATTCCATTGAACGAATACCGCCGCCGACTTCAATTTTTAGTCCGCAGTTTTTTCGTACTTCAAGAATTACATCTGAATTAACTCTTTTGCCGTCCTTTGCACCATCAAGGTCAACCATATGCATATATTTTGCACCGTCAGATTCAAACTTCTTTGCGGTTTCAACTGCACTGTCGGCAACTTTATGAGCCGTTGAATAGTCACCTTTATAAAGACGAACGCACATACCGTCCTTAATATCTATTGCAGGTAAAATAATCATTATATATCAGCCTTTCTGAAAAACACAGTTAAATATCAAATATTATAAAACACCTTTTGTTGACAGGGGCTTGTCTGAATCGGTCTTTACAACAGCAAGATGAAGTGCGTGTGCAAGAGCCTTATAAAGTGCCTCTGTAATATGGTGTGAATTTTTTCCGTAACATGATTTAAGATGAAGCGTTATGCCTGAATTATAAGCAAATGCACGCATAAATTCTTCCGTCATACAGCTGTCATAGTTGCCGATTTTTTCTTCGGGAAATTCAGCATCAAACACAAGAAAAGGTCTGCCGCTTATATCAAGCGAACAAAATCCGAGTGCCTCGTCCATAGGTACATAAAATGAACCAAAACGAGCAATGCCGCCCTTATCACCGAGTGCCTTATCAAAAGCCTTGCCGATAACAATACCAGTATCCTCAATGGTATGATGACAGTCAACATCAAGGTCGCCGTCGGTTTTTACGATTAAGCCAAATCCTCCGTGTACCGAAAATGCTGTAAGCATATGATTGAAAAAACCTATGCCCGTGTCAACCAAAGTTTCTCCTCCGTCAAGATTGAGTTCAACGTGAATTTTCGTTTCTTTGGTCTGTCGGTCAACAACCGCTGTTCTCATATGTTACCACCTCGTATCTGTTATTACAGGTTATAGTATATATTATTTCCTGAATTTTGTAAACAGATATAAGGTATGATATTTACGGTTTCTCTTAAATTTTACAAATTCGTCAAATTTTTAACGGTTTTCTGACACATATTTTTCAAGAATATATTTTTCTATGTATCGCATAACCTCATTGTTTTCTTCTTGACTGCCGGCTGTAATCCTGAGTGCAGAGTCGTTTTTGAAGTATCTTATTGCTATTCCGTTATCAAGAAGATACTGCCAGAGCGGATATGAAAGCTCTGTGCGGATATAGACAAAATTGGTACAGGGTTCATATATATTGAACGGTAATGAATATGTTTTCTTTAATTCAAGAAGTTTACCATAAAGCTCTTTGGTATTTTTAACTATGGTATTGCGGCGTTCTGTTAAAAGTTCCTTGTGGCTGAAAATACAAGTACCTATTTCCTGAGTAAGAGTATTTACATTGTACGGGGATTTTACAGCACGGAGTGCTTTTGTTAATGTTTTGTTTGCAACGGCAAAACCAAGACGTATTGCCGCTGAACCGACTGCCTTTGATGATGTTTTAAGCACAATAAGGTTGTCATATTGTGCCGCCTCCTGTAAAACTGACTGATTCCAGAAATCCATATATGCCTCATCAAGAATAACAAGTGCATTTACGCTTTTTACAAGTCGTCTTGATTCTTCTGCTGTTATTCCCTGTCCTGTCGGGTTACAAGGGTTTGAAAAAATTATCATATCAACATTGTTGTCGTTTGCGGTTTTTATAACTTCATCAACATCAATTTTAAGTGAATCTGGTTTTTGTATTGCTATTACCTGATTTTCTGAAAGAGAAGAATAAAAACGGTACATAGAAAAATCCGGTTCAATAACAAGCACTTTACTGTTTCTTTGCAGCATTGCTGAGGCAAGAATATAAAGCATTTCATCAGAACCGTTTGTGGCGGTTACTGTTTCGGGGTCAATGCCATAAAAATCCGAAAAACTTTTGATAACATCTGACGCTAACGGGTCAGGATAACGGTTAAATGCTGTTTTGTCGATAATTTCCTTAATTTCGTTTTTTATTTCATCGGGCATATTATAAAAAGACTCATTTGCATCAAGTCTTATGCGATATGTACCACTGATTGGTTCATAAGGTTCAAGGTCACGGACTTTTTCGCAAAGTGTGTATGACATAAAAACTCCCCTTTTATTTTATAAATTCAAAAAGGGCAAGGCACTCCGCCCGCCCTCTTTGGAATAGCTATTATTTATCGTCAAAACGGACTGTGATTGAATTGGCGTGTGCTGTAAGTCCTTCAGTATTTGCAAAACGAACTATATCATCTTTATCATTTTTGAGTGCGTCCTCTGTGTAGTAAATAAAACTTGATTTCTTTACAAAGCTGTCAACGGAAAGCGGTGAGAAAAATCTGGCTGTTCCGCTTGTGGGAAGAACGTGGTTAGGACCTGCAAAATAATCTCCGAGAGGTTCGGGGGAATAATTGCCGAGAAATACTGAACCCGCATTATCAAGTTTGCCTACATATTCCATAGGATTGTTACAGCAAACTTCAAGGTGTTCAGGTGCAAGGTCATTTGCCATTTCAACAGCCTTTGCCATTTCATCACAAACAATAATTGCTCCGTAATTTGTAAGTGATTCCTCAATAATTTCTGAACGGCTAAGAGTTTTTATCTGTCTTTCAAGCTCTGTTACTGTTTCTTCGGCAAGTTTTTGTGATGTTGTTACAAGAATTGCTGAGGCAAGTCTGTCGTGTTCAGCCTGTGACATAAGGTCTGCGGCAAGGAATTTCGGATTGGCACTTTCGTCGGCAAGGACAAGGATTTCGCTCGGACCCGCAATCATATCAATATCAACATTGCCATAAAGAAGTTTCTTTGCGGTTGCAACAAATATGTTGCCAGGACCTACGATTTTATCAACCTTTGGTACGCTCTGTGTGCCGTATGCAAGAGCCGCAACAGCCTGAGCACCGCCCATAAGAAATACTCTGTCAACGCCTGCGATTGCGGCGGCGGCCATAATGTCAGGATTAGGCTTTCCGTTTTTAAGCGGCGGTGTTACCATAATAAGTTCTTTGACACCAGCGATTTTTGCCGGAATTGCATTCATAAGAACTGATGACGGATATGCTGCTGTGCCACCCGGAACATAAAGTCCTACACGGGCAAGTCCACGAACACGCTGTCCCATTATTACACCGTTATCCTTTGTTGTAAACCAGCTTTGTTGTTTCTGACGCTGGTGAAAATCTCTGATGTTGTCAGCGGCTTTTTTAAGGGTTGCGATAAATTCAGGGTCACATTCTGCACTTGCGGTGAGAATTTCATCTTTTGGCACTTCAAAAAATTCAGGTGCTTTTCCGTCGAATTTTATTGTATATTCACGTACTGCCTCGTCGCCATGCTCACGCACATTATCAATAATCTCTGTTACTGTGGCGGTTACATCTTTATTTGTATTTCTGCTGCGTTCACGGAGTTTTGAAAGAAATTCAACCTCCGATGTTCCGTCAGCTTTGACTATATTTATCATTTTAATTTCGCCCTTTCTTGTTCCATTTTGTCTGCAAGCTCCTCAATCTCCGCTTTGCGTAATTTAAGGCTTGCCGTATTTGCGATAAGTCTTGCGGAAATAGGTGCTACATTATCTTCAATAATTACAAGTCCGTTTTCACGGAGTGTTGAGCCTGTTTCTACTATATCAACTATTGCGTCTGCAAGTCCCAAAAGCGGTGCAAGTTCAACAGAACCCTCTATCTTTATTATTCTTATATCCATACCCTTGCCCTCAAAAAATGTTCGGGTGACATTAGGATATTTTGTTGCAATGGTTTTTTCGTTATAGCCTGAGAAAAAGTCTGTTCCGGCTTTTCCGGCAAGTGCAAAACGACATCTGCCGAAACCAAGGTCGAGTATTTCATAAAAACTTCTGCCGTTTTCCATTATTGTGTCTTTTCCGACAACACCAAGGTCACATACACCGTTTTCAACATAGGTTATTACATCTGCGGCTTTTGCAAGAACAACCTCTATTTCACCGTTTCCTATCGGAAGAATAAGTTTTCTGCCTTTTTCACGAACTGATGTACAGTCATATCCGGCACTTTCAAGAAGTCCTACTGTATCTTTTTCGAGTCTGCCCTTTGTAAGTGCAATTCTTAATGGTTTCATATCTTTATACTCCTGTATTTATTGTTTTAATTTCTTCGCCAACAACAGTAAGTTTTTTGATTCCCTTTGATTTTGCGTATTCAAGAGCTTCCTGTTCGGTTTCAAAAACACTGTTTTCGCCAAGAATATTCGCCTCAGCAAGAGTTGCATTATATTTGATAGCCTCTATTTCGTAGCCTTTTGCACTATGTACAAGAATATCAGGCTTTTTTTTCTGCGGTATATTTCCTCTGCTGAGCATTACCCTTGAAAGTGAGTCAACATTTATTCCGAAACCTATTGCCGCAGCGGGTGCGTCAAAGCTGTCAAGAAGATTATCATATCTTCCTCCGATAAGAACAGGCTCGCCTGAACCCTCTACATATCCGCTGAATACAATATTACTGTAATAATCGTTTCTCTGAACAAGACCAAGGTCAATTATCAGTCTGTCACCAAGATGATATTTTGAAAGGTCGTTATATATCTCTCTTACATAGTCAAGTGCTTTCAGTGCATCTTCATCATCACAAAGTGCATAAGCCTCATCAAGAACCTCAATTCCTCCGAAAAGACGTGGAAGTTTTCTTATTACATTTACTGCCTGTGTCTGTTCGAGAGAATCAAGTGCCGAGTTAAGAGCCGAATAGTTCTTTGACTCAATAAAAAATCTTATATCTTCACGTTCACTGTCGCTTACAGGGAGTTTCTGTGCAAGAGCCTTAAAAAATCCTGCGTGTCCGAGTTCAATACGGAAATCGGGTACACATTTTGACAGTGCCTCAATAGCTGTTGTAATAACTTCAAGGTCGGCACGTTTTCCCTTTGCTCCGATAAGCTCTATGCCTGTCTGCATAACCTCGTTGCTTCTGCCTGTAAGTCCGGGATTGTATCTGTAAACACGCTGATTATAGTAAAGTCTTAACGGGTGTGGTTCATTTTTCAGTCTTGTTGTTACCATTCGGGCAATAGGTAATGTAGAATCGGGACGCATTACCATAAGTCTGCCCTTTGAGTCGCTCATTTTGAACATATATTCCATCGGTATTCCTGAAATTGATTCCGAAAACAAATCATAAAATTCTATTCCGGGAGTCAGAACCTCGTGAAAACCACGATGTGAAAATACATTGCCAAGTATTGACGATACAGTTCTGTTTGCAAGACATTCTTCAAACAATAAATCCTTTGTGCCTTCGGGTGTAATTTTTGAATACTTTTTCATTTTAGCAAATACCTCAATCTTTTTAATTTATTTACTTCATCGTGGTAAAGTAATAGCGCAATAATAAGATAACATATTATCATAACAATGTCAAGTAAAAAGTTAAATATATTGTTTTTACATTATTATTCCATTATGTCAATTTTCCGGCAAAATTCCTACCTTTATATTTTCATACAAATTGCTTATAAAGTCAAGGTTTTAAAAATTTTTTCACACAAAGAGATAAATTCGTCTTTTGTCATAATACAATTTATAACATCAAGAATTGAATTTGAAGTCATATTATGCGGAAGATTCAGTGCCTGTTTCAGTTTTTCTCTGTTTTCCGAGGCATTAGGAGTGCCTGTGAGTCCGTATTCAAACAAATCTGCCTTTGTTATTTCTTTTTCAGACTTTATATATCCGTCGCTGAGTTCACATTCAGCACCCGATTTTGCTATTGCCTCACAAAGAATTTTCTCTGAAATTCCCTCAACCCCGAGTTTTCCCTCTTTTGACGGCTTGTCCTTGCGTTTTTCCTTGCCGAAAATATCGGGTATATAGGCGTTTTTTATTTTATCTGACGGCACTGTTCCTTTAAGAAAATTACGTATGACAAAGCCTGCACCGTCGCTGTCGGTAATAATCAGTATGCCCCTTGTCTGTGCAAGATGTCGTATAAGTGCCTGTTTTTCTTTATTTTTAAACACACCAAAACCGTCTGTTGTGATTATAAGTCCGTCAATAAAATTTGACAGTTTTATTTTATCGTATTTTCCCTCAACGATTATTGCTTCCTTTATTTTTATCAAGCTGACATACCCTCCCGCACTATTATAAGAAGTTTTGAAATAAGTGTTTCAAGAAGTATTTGTGCGTCTGACCTCGTGCTTTTCAGCTTTATATCTGTCTGTAATATAGTGTCTAATATTCGTCTGAGTGTCTGGGTTGAATATCGACGTGCATTGTTGTTGGCGGTTTTTAATACAAATTCACGATTTCTGTATTTAAAGTCCTTTGCAACGTCTGAGGCTGTTTTTCCGCTCTCTGAGGCAACTCTCATTCTGTACATATCAACAAAGGTTGAGCTTAAAGCAGATAAAATCATTTCAGGTTTTTCGTTTTGTTCAAACAACTGATGAAGATTTTTGTATGCACCGTTAAAATCGTTTGATGAAATACAGTTTGAAATTTCAAAAACACGGATTTCTGTATTTTTTGTCACAAGTTTTTTTATTATTTCTTCGGTTATTTCTGAATTATCGGCAAAGGCTGACAGCTTGTCAATTTCATTTTTTAAAGCCGTCATATCATTGCCGCACATTGCGATTATCTTTGACGCATTTATCTGTGTAAGCGTACAGCCGTTTTTCTCTGCCCAGCTTACAAGCTGTTTTTCGAGTGCTATATCACCTTTTTTTTGCAATTCAAGCACTGTGCCGTATTTCTCAACGGCTGAAACAAAGCGTTTTGTTTTATTTGGCTTTTTGTCCTTGCTCTGTGAGTTTTTCGAGTTTTCGTTTAGTGTAGGCTGTGAAAAAATCAGTACGAGATTTTCAGGCAAATCGGTTAAATATTTTTCAAGGTCTTTATAATCCGATTCACTCATTGTGTTAATATCATAGTCGTTGACGCATACGCATTTATATTTTGAAAATACAGGCAGCTGTTCTGATGAAGCAATTATATCTTCAAGAGAAGTGTTTGAGCTGAGTTTCTGAAAATCAAATTCTGATGGATTTTTACCCACAGCCTTGTTTATTAAAGAAGATGTATATTTTTTCACAAGATATTTTTCTTCACCGTATATGAAATAAATGTTTTTTAAATTGCCTGATGAAAGTTCTTTTCTGAAATCCTGTTCTGTCAGCTTAGCCATTCATTTTCCCTCCTGACCGATAATTTGTTGTCATTATACATACGCAGTGCAAGGTGTCCACTGCCGCCTGTTGCATAAATATGCTTACATACCGTTAAAAGCTGAGATATATCGTTTGAAAGATTATCATTACTATCCGAAATAATCAAATATTTTATAGAAAGACTGTCCGTATTTTTCAGTTGTCCATCTGTGATAAGAAAATCAGCTTTTTGCCACTGTTTTGGAATTGTAAGACAGTCCGTGCCGCTGTTGCACATAAGAAAACTGATATTATTTATTCTGAAATATACAGCTATGTTTTTTCCGTTTTTATATGTCATAATCGCAATATTTTTCCAATAAACAGTATTTACAGAACCGTCCTCAGAAATAATATAATCAGATGTATGAGTTATAAGATAATGTATTCGTTCATAACATTTGCTTTCATCATATACCTGTATGTTTGATACATTATAGCCGGTCATTACTTTTTCGGCACAAGCTGAATTTTCGTCCTGATTACTCATAAGCAACATATAATCTATATTCTGAACGGCGGAATCTTCAAGATAATTATTAAGTGCGTAGGTGTCTGTATTTCCGCCGCCGCACGAAAGAACAGCGGTTTCTCCGTCTTTGCTGACGACAACTGAAAGTCCCTGACCGACATCAAGAACGGACAATTTTACACTTTCGTTTTTACTGATAATATCAGAAATTGCTCCACCGAGAAAAGTAACAGCCGCTACAAGTGCAAAATATCTTATTGTACGCTTTCTGTTTTTCAGTAAAAAGATAAATGCACCGAGCAACAGCATTAAACTGAGCCACAGCGGAATAAATGACTGAGATGTTACTATTTTTGCAAAAGGAAGTGAGGCTATTTTATCTGCTGTCCAAAGTATGTAATTTGTAAGCATACCCGAAATTATGACAAACGGAACAGACAAAAACGAGAAGATAAAAGTTATATGAAACAGCACCATTAGTATTGAACTGAGTAAAAGCAATGATGCGGCAAAGCTGATAAGAAGATTTGAAATAATGGAATAAAGTGCAAACTGTTTGAAATAAATCAATGTCAACGGCAAGGTAAATACTGTTGCAGAAACAGTCAGTGCAATAATTGAAATTATAGTTTTGATAACAGGCTGTGTGATTTTTCGGATTTGTGCCTGTAAATGCGTTGGTTTTTCCTGTTTTCTTAAAATATGTTCGCCTAAGAATACGGTGATTTTTCCTGAACAAATTATAATTCCGAGTGTTGCGGCAAAAGACAAAAGAAATCCTATATCAGCCACAGCATAAGGGTTTATAAAACATATTATCAGTGCGGCAATACCAAGAGAATTAAGAGAGTCAGACTGTCGTATTATGCCAAGACCGATAAGGTATATTATCTGCATAATTCCGGCACGAATTACTGACGGTGAAAATCCTGTAATAGCCATAAATGCAAAGACAAAAAATGTCGTTAAAAGTGCGGAAAGACGTTTACGTTTTCCTGTTATAAGACAAAAAAATGCCATAACAAACTGAGTTATAATTGACAGATGAAAGCCTGAAATTGCAATAATATGCGATATTCCGGCAGAGCGGAAATTGCTTTTTTCTTCATACGAAAGTCCTGTTTTATCTCCTGTAACCAGTGCATTTATAAAATTAGCCTGTTCTTTTGGCAAAAGTTCTTTGATGACTCCCGTTATATACTGTCTTATGATAAGTGCATAATAATAAAGCGGTTTTGAGTCTGACGGGGTTATCGTTACTTTTGAATAGGAATCAATACTGCCACAAAGCATTATGCCCTTTGAAATATTGTATTGATTATATGAACCGGAATTTTCATAAAAGCGTACTGTTGCTTTTATGTTGTCATAGGGCTGAATGTCATAAGCGTTTTTTGAGGAAACAAGGATTTTTATGTTTTGAGGAGAATTTGGAAAATTCACTTCGTTAGTTTCAAGTTTATAGTAATATCGTCCGTTTTGTTCATAAGGCAAATCACAAAGTTCTGCACTTACTGTTGCTGTCTGACCGCTTAATGCCATATTCGGAAGTACAGAATATGACGAATAAGCATAAAACGAACAGAACGCTATTGCTGATGTGATAAATACTGTTGGAAATACAGCACTTTTTCTCAGCGGCTTTACAACAAGTGATATTACAAAAGCCGCAAGAAAAAACACTGCAATATATATGCACTGTTGAGTACCGAAAAGCAAGGCAACCGCCAGTGCAGATAAGTATGTAAATCCTATAACTGCCAGCGGTCGCCCCATTTTCGTATCCTCCGATTGTTAATTAAAATAATTTTTCAGACAGAATCAGCACATTTCAACTTTGAGTTTTGTGCCGCCGAGAAGATGAAAATGCAGATGAAATACTGTCTGACCTGCATCAGCACCACAGTTTGAAACAACACGGTAGCCACTTTCAGCAATTCCGAGTTCTTTTGCGAGTTTTGCGGCAACTTCATAGATATGAGAAATAACCGCACTGTTTTTTTCCGTTACTTCATTCATTGATGAAATATGCTGTTTTGGAATTATAAGCACGTGTACAGGTGCCATTGGGTTAATGTCGTAAAAGGCATACACCTGTTCGTCCTCATAAACTTTTTTTGACGGGATTTCTCCGTTGATGATTTTACAGAAAAGACAATCCATAGTTTAACATCTCCTGAATAAAATTTATTTTTGTTTTAACATTTCTTCGGCATAGTCCAGTGTTGCCTTTGTAATTTCAACTCCGCCGATAATTCGGGCAAGTTCATTTTTTCTGCCCTCATAATCAAGCAAAGTTACATTGGTAAATGTTTTGCCGTCAGAAACATTTTTCTGAATTTTGAAATGGGTATCGGCAAGTGCCGCTATCTGTGCAAGGTGTGTGACACAAAGTATCTGACGGCTGTCCGAAACCTCTTTGAGTTTAAGTCCGACTTTTTGTGCGGCACGACCGCTTATACCTGTATCGACTTCATCGAAAATAAGCGTATCAATATCATCTTTATCGGCAAGCACATTTTTTATTGCAAGCATCATTCTTGAAAGTTCACCGCCTGATGCAATTTTTGAAACAGGCTTTGGTTCTTCTCCCGGATTTGTCGATATGAGAATTTCTATATTATCACAGCCGTAATTATTCAATTCGCATTTTTTTTGTGATACAACAAGCTGTACATTCGGCATATCAAGAAATGTCATTTCGTCACGCACAGCCCGAGAAAACTGTTCTGATGTTTTTTTGCGTTTTGCGGAAAGTTTTTCAGCAAGTTCAAGTGCATTTTTATGAGCCTTTTCACAGTTCTCGGCAAGTATGTCACGGTTTTCTTCATACTGTTCAAGATAATCGAGTTCGGATTTTGCTTTTTCAAGAAAATCAAGCATTTCATCTATCGTATTGCCGTATTTTCGTCCGAGTGTATAGATAAGGTTAAGCCTGTCCTCTATCTCGTCAATATTTCCGATTTCACAGTCTGAACTGTCACTTAAAGATGAAACTTCATTACAGCAGTCCTCAATATCATAAATTGCATTCTGAAGTCTTTGGGCGATAGTTTCAGCATCGGGCATACAGTCGGTTATATCTGAAAGTGAGTCGCAAGCCATTTCCAAAGACTGTAATGCTCCGTCAGAATCTTCACTTCCGTTTAAGTATTCTTTTGCAATATTCAGTGCATTTAAAATTCTCTCTTTGTTTTCGATTATGTTCTTCTGCTCAGTGAGTTCTTCATATTCGCCTGTATGAAAATCTGCATTTTCAAGTTCCTCAACCTGATATTTAAGCAAATCTATTTTTCTTATGCGTTCAGCGTCATCAAGTGCGGCTTTGTTAAGTTCAGCGGCAAGTTTTTTGTATTCTTTGTATGCCGCCTGATATTCAATCAGTTCCTGTTCGAGATTGCCGAGTTTATCAATATAAGTTATGTGGTGTTCAGGCGACATAAGTTCATAACTTTCGTGCTGTCCGTGAATATTGATAAGAAACACACCTATATCTTTAAGTACACTTACAGTTGTCGGGCGACCGTTAATACGGCATTTACCTTTGCCTGAAACAGTTATTTCACGCTGAATCATAACCGTTCCGTCTTCTTCAGGTGTAAATCCGTAATTTTCGAGTACAGATAATGCACTTTGGGATAAATCCGAAAATTCTGCACTGACAAAGGCATTTTCACAGCCGCCCCTGATAAGATTCCGTGATGTGCGGTTTCCTAAAACAGCGTTTATTGAGTCGATAACAATGGATTTACCTGCACCTGTTTCACCTGTAAGAACATTCAATCCTTTTGTAAAATCAATGCTTGTTTTTTCGATAACTGCGATATTTTCAATATAAAGATTTCTTAACATAATGTATAACTCCTTTATGTAAATGAGTTATTTTTATTTGACATAAGTTTTTTTATGTCCGCAACTAAGGTTACAGAGGCGGCGTCTGTCCGTGTAGCAACAAAAATAGTGTCATCACCTGCAATAGAACCCAACACTCCTATGCGGTGAGTGGAGTCAAGCGACGCACAAACTGCCTGTGCCATACCGCTGCGTGTTTTTATTACCACTATGTTATGGGCATAGTCAACACTGAGAACCGCTGTTGCAAAAAGATATGAATGTGACGCTTCCTCGTCAGCATTGACTGTTTCAGCGGCATATTTATAACTGCCGTCATTTGCAAGCACCTTGACAAGACGCATTTCTTTTATATCTCTTGACACAGTAGCCTGTGTTACATTGAAACCGCTTTTGCGGAGCATTTCAAGCAAATCCGACTGTGTTTCTATATTATTTTCTTTTATGAGTTCAAGTATTTTTGCCTGTCTGCCTGTTTTCATTGTCAGCCGCCTTTCTCCGCAAATTTATCATTCAATACTCTGTAAAAAGTTTTATCTTTAAGATTTATCAATTCCGTTTCAATTTCAGCAGACGTTACAATAACTTTGTCTGTACGGTTAAGAATTACCGTCTGTTGACCGTCAATAGAAAGAAACACCTCTGTGTCATCATCACAAGCCGCACTGACAACAAGTTCTGACGAATGGTTAAAAACAACAGACCGTGCAAAAAGAGAATGTGAACATATTGGTGTCATAAGAATACATCTCATAGTCGGTTCAACAACAGGGCCGCCGGCTGAAAGTGAATATGCACTTGAACCTGTCGGCGTTGAAATAATAAGTCCGTCTGCACGATAATGACAGATATAACTTTTTCCGAGAGAAACATCTATATCAATAAGTCGTGACAGTGAACCTCTGGAAATAACTGTATCGTTAAGGGCATAAAACTGCTTATGACCGTTCTGACTGATATGAGTAATTTTAAGCATCATACGCTTTTCGATTGTATAATCTCCGTCAATGAGTTTTTTCAGCATAAAAAGCTCGTCAGGTTCAATTCCCGCAACAAAGCCAAGACGACCCATATTTATTCCGAGCAACTGCTTTTTTAGTATTGATGCGTGTTGTGCGGCGTGAATTATTGTTCCGTCGCCGCCTATCGTGAGAACTATATCACAGTTTGAAATAAGCTGTTCGTGGTCAGGAAAAAAACTGACATCACAGCTTTTATATTGAGGCTTTACATCATCTGCCATCATTACATTAACACCATATTGTCTGAGTATTGATATAACATTCAATGATGTTTCGTATGCACCGTTTTTTGTAAGATTCGGGATAATGGCAATATTTTTATTATTCATAATATCACCTGTTATTTATCAAGTGTCTGGTGTGATTTTTCTACAAGCTGTTCAATGTCAATTTCTTTGAATGACTTTGGTTCGTCGGATTTTCTGATATAGATAAGATATTCTATATTTCCCTCAGGTCCTTTTACTGGCGAAAAATCAAGGTCAAGAACATCAAAACCGTTTTCAAGACAAAAAGTATATATTTTTCTGATTACTTCAATATGAATATTTTTATCTCTTACAACACCGTTTTTGCCTACATTTCCACGTCCCGCCTCAAATTGTGGCTTTATAAGACACACTGCCTCGCCGTTTTCCTTTAACAGCGGGCGAACAGCCGGAAGTACAAGGCATAATGAAATAAAGCATACATCAACGCTGAAAAAGTCTATTTCGTCGGGTATCTGTTCTTTTGTGATGTACCGGATATTTGTGCGTTCAAGATTGACAACACGACTGTCGTTTCTGAGTTTCCAGTCAAGCTGTCCGTAGCCGACGTCAACAGAATATACTTTTTTTGCACCGTTTTGCAACATACAATCCGTAAAACCGCCTGTTGACGCACCTATATCTATTGTTGTCTTGTCCTTTAAGTCGAGATTAAATGATTTTACGGCTTTTTCCAGTTTAAGACCGCCACGACTGACATATTTTAGCTTGTTGCCACGAAGTTCAATTTTTACCGTATCTTTATATGTTGTACCGGGTTTGTCCGACTTCTGATTATCAACATATATAATTCCCGACATTATGAGTGCTTTGGCTTTTTCACGGCTTTCCGCAAGACCAGCCTCATATACCAGTACATCAAGACGCTTTTTTTCAGCCATTACATCACTTCCCGTCAGTTTGATTTTCAATAATTTTACGAGCCATAGATTCGGCATCAAGACCGAGTTTTCTGAGTGCTGATTCAGTCTTTGCCTGTTGAACATAATCTTCTATTGCAGTCAGGCTGTAATTGCCTTTATAGCCCGACTGATAAAGCATAAATCCAAAAATTTCACCAACACCACCGTTTTTTATGCCTTCTTCAAAAAAATAGCAGTTATCAAAATTCAGAGATTCTTTTACAGCATCGGAATTTATCGGTTTTATAACATTCAGCTTTAATATACACACCTGTATTCCTTGTTTTTCAAGATTTTCTTTTGCAATACAAGCATAAGAAAACAGTTTTCCATAGGTTATTATGAGATGTTCACTGTTTGTGTTTCCATAAAAAGTATAGTCGGTATTCTCACAGCAATAATCCTGTGGAATATAAAGTTCACTGCCTCGTGGATAACGCACTGCCGCAACGGATTTAGTGTTATAAATTGCGGAATAGAGCATAGATTCAAGTTCGGTAAAGTTTGACGGAGAAAAAACAGTAACATTTGGAATTGTGTTAAGAAAAGCAACATCAAAAATTCCCTGATGAGTTTCTCCGTCCTCTCCGACAATTCCTGCACGGTCTATCGCAAGAACTATATGAAGATTCTGAATTGCCGCATCGTGAAGTATCTGGTCATAGCTACGCTGTAAAAATGTCGAATAAACGGCAAAAACAGGAATTGTGTTTCCGACTGATAAACCGCACGAAAATGTTACGGCGTGTTCTTCGGCAATTCCTACATCAAAAAATCTGTTCTTGTATTTTTTTGCAAAATCACTCAGACCTGTTCCCACAGCCATAGCGGCGGTTATTGCACAAATACGTTTATCGTTTTCGGCAATACTGCAAAGATAATTTCCAAAAACGTCCGAATAGCTTGTTTGTGATGGCTTGGTTTCGCCTGTTTCAATATCAAATGCGGAAATACCGTGAAAATCTTTCGGATTCTTTTCGGCAAATTCATATCCTTTACCTTTGATTGTACAAGCGTGAATAATTACAGGACCGTGTATTCGTTTTGCGGCTTTGAAAGCTGTTTGAAGTTGCTCTATATTATGACCGTCAAATGGACCGTAATAGGAAAAACCAAGCTGTTCAAACATATTGTTGCGGTGTCCGAAAAAAGTATCTCTTATCCAGTTTTTGAAAGCTTTTACACCTTTTGCAAGGGATTTACCTATGCCGGGAATGTGTTCAAGACGGCTTTGAATATGCGATTTAGCGTCAAGATATGACGGCTTTATACGGATACTCGCAAGGTAACGTGCCATTGAACCGACGTTTTTGGAAATTGACATCTTGTTGTCATTAAGAACAACTATAAGATTTTCTTTTGAACGTCCGGCATTGTTAAGTCCTTCAAATGCAAGTCCCCCAGATAATGCACCGTCACCTATTACGGCAACAGTATAATGCTTATCGCTGTTTATATCTGCCGCACAGGAAATGCCGTATGCCGCTGATATTGATGTACTGCTGTGACCTGTGTTGAATGTATCATAAACGCTTTCATTTCTTTTCGGAAATCCTGAAAGTCCGTTTTCTTTGCGTATGGTATTTATTTTTGAATAACGTCCCGTCAGAATTTTATGTGCATAACACTGGTGTCCTACGTCCCATACGATTTTATCATCAGGAGTATTAAAAACGCTGTGCATTGCAACCGTAAGTTCAACAACACCGAGATTTGACGCAAGATGTCCGCCGTTACAGGATACCGTTTCGACAATCTGACTGCGTATTTCTTCCGACAGTTCATTAAGTTCTTCAACAGACATTTTTTTTAAATCGGCAGGTGATTTTATATTTTTTAAAAAACTATCATTTGGCATTATATATTTACTCCGATTTATTTAATATTATACTGCATAATTATACTATAAAGCGAGCAAATATGCAATTATTTTTCTCTGTTCAACAGATAAAATGCAAAATTTTCCAGTTCTTCCGTATCAGACTCAAAAACAGACAGGCTTTTTACGGCTTTTTCTGTAAGTTCCTTGCTTAGTTCACGGCATTTTTCGATACCGAGAAGTGATACATAGGTTGACTTTTTATTTTGTTCGTCACTTCCGACAGGTTTACCGAGTGTTTCGGTGTCTGATGTGACGTCAAGAATATCGTCAACAATCTGAAAGGCAATACCGATATTCAACGCATAATTGTCGGCGGCTTTAAGCTGTTCATCATTCGCTCCGGCGGAAATACAGCCAAGCTGACAGGCGGCAGAAATTAAAGCACTTGTTTTTTTGATGTCCATTATTTTAAGCAACTCATCTGTTATCTGCTTGTTTTCGCTCTCTAAGTCTATTGTCTGACCGCCGACCATTCCGACAGCACCGGCACATTCTGCAAGAACACGTCCGGCTTTTGCACATTTTTCTGAACCGTTGAGTGCAACAGACTTTTCGGAAAGAATAGTCTGAAATGCAAGAGTAAGCAGTGCGTCACCCGCAAGAAGTGCTATATCCTCGCCGTAAACCTTATGGTTTGTCGGTTTGCCACGACGCATATCGTCGTTATCCATACAGGGCAAATCGTCGTGAATAAGTGAATAAGTATGAATCATCTCTACTGCACAGGCAAACGGCATAACAGCCTCCTGTGTGCCGCCGCAAAGTTTTGCAAATTCTATTGCAAGCATAGGACGTATTCTTTTTCCGCCTGCTGTAAGACTGTATTCCATTGATGAAATAAGATTTTTTTCGTATTTATAATTTTTCGGAAGATATGATAACAGTTCTTTCCCGATAATTTTTGAATAATCGTTCATTCTTCTGCCTCCTTGTTTTTCTCTGTGTCAGAAATTTGTGTGATTTTCTGTTCAGCTTTCTGTAATACCTCGTAACACTGACCTGAAAGTTTTGTACCTTCTTCATAAAGTTTCATTGACTCTTCAAGTGAAAGTTCACCGTTTTCAAGAAGTCCGACAATTTCTTCAAGGCGAAATACGGATTTTTCATAATCAAATGTTTTTTTCATTTTTATCAGCTTTCCTTTCAGATATAACACATTTTAGTCTTCCGTCAAAAAGCCTTACTGTTATAATATCGTCAACATTGACGGAATTTACACTTTTTATTACTTTATTGTCTTTTTCAGTTATTGAATAACCTCTTGACAGTATTTTAAGCGGACTTAATGCGTCAAGTTTTGCGTTGAGAGATGCAAAATTACGCTGTTTGTCCGAAAGTGTAGTCATATATGCTGTTTTCATTCGGGCAGTAAGCATATCAAGTTTCATATTTCGGTTATGCACGATTTCAAGCGGTGAACTCAGTGCCTTTGATTTTGAAAGATGTTCAAGCCGCTGTTTTTCAAAGCTGATTTTTGAAGTTATCAAACTATACAGCTTTTTCTGATAATACAGAATATCGGATTTCATTGAGTCAATTTCAGGAGATACAAGTTCGGCGGCGGCTGACGGAGTTGACGCACGAACATCTGCAACAAAATCGCATATTGTAAAATCTGTTTCGTGTCCTACTGCTGAAACAACAGGGATTTCCGAATTATAAACCGCACGGGCAAGTTTTTCGTCATTAAACGCCCATAAATCCTCGATTGAACCTCCGCCACGTCCTATGATTATCACGTCGGCACATTTAAGATAATTAAAACGCTCTACTGCTTCTGTAAGCTGTGTGGCGGCATTTTCACCCTGTACGAGTACAGGACACATAACTATTTCACCGAGCGGATAACGGCGTTTTAATATACGGAATATATCCTGTACTGCCGCACCTGTCGGAGATGTTATTACTCCGATTTTTTTTGGATATGGCGGCAAAGGCTTTTTGTGTTCCTCGTCAAAAAGTCCCTCTGATGACAGCTTGCTTTTAAGCTGTTCAAATGCAAGATTCAAAGCACCGATACCGTCTGGCTGCATATCGTCAATATAGAACTGATACTGTCCTGTCGTTTCATAAACCGACACACGACCACGCACAAGCACAGTCATACCATCTTTCAGACGAAATTTTAGCCTTGACGCATTTGACGCAAACATAACAGCCTTTATAGCTGCTTTTTCATCTTTCAGCGACAAATATATATGTCCTGAACGGTAATGGTCTGTGAGGTTTGATATTTCACCACGCAAATATACCGAACTGAGATTTTTGTCTGTATCAAATTTTGATTTAATATAAAAATTCAGTTGTGAAACTGAAAGTACGGAACTGTTCATATTCATTACTTCTCATTCAAATTTAATCTGGCTTTCCTGTACATCTGGCAAATCATAGCCAAGGTGCAGACAAGCCGCACGTGTTATACAGCGACCTTTTGGGGTTCTGTTGAGAAAACCTATCTGCATAAGATAAGGTTCTATAACATCTTCAATAGTAATCGCCTCTTCACCTATTGTGGCGGCAAGGGTTTCAAGTCCGACAGGTCCTCCACGATAAAATTTTATTATTGCCTGTAACATTCTGCGGTCGTTTGCATCAAGTCCGAGTTCGTCTATTTCGAGTCTTTCGAGTGCAATACGTGACGTTTCAAGAGTAATGACACCATTTGACATTACCTGAGCGAAATCACGCACACGCTTTAAAAGTCTGTTTGCTATACGTGGAGTTCCTCTTGAACGTGAGGCTATTTCCAATGCACCGTCAGGCTCAGTCTCGATATTAAGAATTGACGCACTTCTGGTGACGATTTTTGCGAGTTCCTCGGGGGTATAGAGTTCAAGTCTTAAACAAACACCAAAACGATCACGCAAAGGTGCAGTAAGCTGTCCGGCTCTTGTTGTTGCACCGACAAGCGTAAACTGCGGCAACGGAAGATGATATGACGCTGCCATTTGTCCTTTTCCTGTGACAATATCTATTGCAAAATCCTCCATTGCCGGATAGAGAATTTCCTCTACCGCTCTTGAAATGCGGTGTATTTCATCAATGAACAGAACGTCACCCTCATTGAGATTTGTAAGTATTGCGGCAAGGTCGCCTGGCTTTTCAATAGCAGGTCCTGAGGTAATACGAAGATTTACATTGAGTTCATTTGCGATAATTCCCGAAAGTGTTGTTTTTCCGAGTCCTGGAGGACCATACAAAAGTACGTGGTCAAGGGTTTCGTGCCGCTGTTTTGCCGCCTCAATAAAAACGGAAAGATTTTGCTTGACTTTTTCCTGTCCGATATAGTCGTCAAGTCTTCGTGGACGTAGTGGGTTATCGCTGTCATTGTCACCCATTATTTCTGTCGGGGAAACTATTCTGTTTTCAAAATCAAAATCGTCCATAAGGGATTCCTTTCATAGTATAAATTATCTTTTTCCGATAGCTTTAAGAGTTTCACTTATAATTTTTTCAACAGGAAGTGAAGAATCAATTCCCGACATATATGGCAGTGCCTCATCAGGTGAATATCCTAAAACGGCAAGTGCGTTGAGTGCCTGTTGAACATTTCCTGTTTCAGACGGATTTACATTGACTGATGTTGTATTTGTTATATCGGCTGTTGTAAGTTTTTGAATTTTATCTTTGAGTTCAAGGATAATTCTTTGTGCCAGCTTGTTTCCTACACCGTTTGCCTTTGTCAGTGTTTTGCTGTCGCCTGTTGACACGGCAAGTGCTATCTGTTCGGGCTGTAATTCTGACAAAAGTGCAATAGCAAGCCTCGCACCTACACCACTTATAGACATAAGCATTTTAAAACAGTTGAGTTCATCTGTTGTTGCAAAACCGCAAAGTTCAATCGCATCATCACGGACAAGCATATGTGTATAAAGCATAGTTTTTTCGCCGATATTCGACAATGTACGCTGAGTATTCATTGTGGTAAGACATTTATAGCCTACTCCGCCACATTCAATTACAACAGTATTGGGTGCCTTATGTATAATTGTGCCGTTAAGACTGTATATCATAGTTGTGTTTCCTTTCGTTATATAATTTCAAGAACATCATCAACCGTTTTTGACGGAAGTTCTCTCGGAGTGTATGCGGATTTTCCGACAGGTATTACGCTTAAAAGTCGGTATTCGGGATTTACACCGAGTAAAGCAGATATTTTGTCCGCTGATACTATCGGGTCATTCATCCAGCAGGCACCAAGTCCCTTTGCGTGAATTGTCAGAAGAATATTTTCAACAGCCGCACCGACTGAAAGAATATCAGGTGAACCCATCATTGACATCATATCGTTATAGTCATAGCCTTTGTCTTTATAACACTGAACCGAGCGTGGTTCATAAAAATCCATTTTTGTAAGATATGCAAAAATCACGAGAGGTGCTTTTCTGAAAAAAGTTATCTGTTTTTTTCTTCGTGAAATATATTCTTCGTCACAATCTGAATAAAATTCTTCAATGCCTTTTTCTGTTTCGAGTGCGATTTTTTCAATCATATCTTTATTTTTTACTGCAACAAAATAATAG
>JAQXZA010000139.1 GCA_029226955.1 Clostridia bacterium
CATATCTCAACGAAACAACGTTATTTCTCCGCCATTCAGGATAAATATATCCTGTTCCGCCGAGTAACATATCACGCACAACCGCCTGTTTAAGCTGATAGCAGTCGAGCAAATCCCCTGTTTCGTCATTCAATAACGATACACGCCTGTCATTTTTGACTTCCTCAGTCGTGTTGTTTTCGGTTTCACGATACAGTTTCACAGGCAATTCAGCGACCTTTTGGCTTATAAAGTCAACGCACGAGCTTAAAGCCGGCACATTTAAAGCCTGTTCAACCGTAATTTCGCTTTTTGATATAATCCCTGCTAAAATATCATCAACAGTCGTTATATACTGCCTTTTTTCTTTCCTGTTCCAGAATGCCATAATCTCACCACCTTTATCAATTCGTAATTCGTAATGCGTAATGCGTAATTGCGTTCAAACTTATTGTTATCGTTAAGTTTTCGCCGCACCGTAAATAATTCCTAATTCCTCACTCCTAACTCCTAACTCCTCATTCCTAACTCCTAACTCCTAACTCCTAACTCCTCACTCCTAACTCCTAACTCCTAACTCCTAACTCCTCACTCCTAATTCTGAACAATCCAGCTGTAAGTATCGCCTATAAATTCGTATTCGTTAAGTAAGTGCATTGCGTTAATAAGTGCGACAACCATATCAACCTTGCCCCTTGAATGTTTTTTCGTAACATACATATTCATATTTTCGCTGAATCGCACCATAGCGTTCTGAAAGTTTATTTCCAGAAGTTTGTTTCTTTTGTAGGCAAACTCTCCGCTGAGAATTTTCTCTTTCAACAGCTTTGTTGCCGGGTGAAGTACCGTTGAATGTTGCCTGATTTCAATGGTAGTATAAACTTTGTCCCATTTTTGAGCCGAACTCATAGCGTTAGCACGGTCAAAACCTATGTATGCAATATTACAGCCATATTTCTTTTCAAGCTGAAAAACATATTCTTCAACAACAGGATAATCAATAATTCTGTCGCCGCAAGCTATACACTCTCCTGACTGAATGAATTGATTGTAGTCAAGTTTTTCCTCTCTGCTTTTCACTTCAATTCTGCCCTCAGGGATAAACGCCATTACATCAGCAAGAACGGTTGTCCTGTCATCATCAAGAGCAACCATAGCGACTGCTGTGTTATCCGTCGTTTGCGATAAGTCAACACCGAGATAAACGGTTCTGCCCGTCCAGTCTATGTTGCTTACTCTGCATTTTATAAGCTCCTGTGGGTCTATGTAGGTTTCCGTTCCTACACCCTGATAAATGATGTTGCAGTGCTTTGTAACAAAGTTCTCACGCTTCGAGGGCATAAGCACAGCGTCTGTCCTCATTTTTTTAATAGTGTCATAAATATCAGGTATATTCAGAGCAAGCGGATTTGACTGTTCAATTATGCTGTCGTCGCTTTCCCAGTCCTTTGTATTGTCGGGTTCATACAGTAAAGCAAAAAGGCTGTCGTCCTGAACAATCCCGTCAAGAACCTGTTTCGCCTTTTCAACCTCATCTTCAAACGGATTGTTTATTGTCGGATACTTTGTGGAGATAATACAGCCGAGCTTGTTTTTGATGTTCAACTGACCCGAACGCATAGCCTCAATCGGATAGTTTGAAGTCAAAGCCCCGACCTCGTCGGCAACAAAGGCATTCGGAAGTTTACCGTCAAGACGGCTTGTCGAAAACGCCAGCGGAATATAATCATTGTCATTCAGATAACACAGAATATCGTCCCGTCGTACCTTGAATTTATCGGTTAAAGTCGGACTGCTTGCAATAATTTCTTTAATCTGAGTTTGTATTTCTCTTGACAAAGAACCATCAGGAGCAACGGAATAAAACTTTGAAAATTTCGGTTCGGTAAAAAACAAAATAATAAAAACAACAGCAATGAGAAAAGTTTTACCGTTTTTTCTGCAAATTTCAAGAATACCTGTTTCATACCGCCGTTTTTCAGTGTCATTCCTGTAAACGACCGTCAGCACAGCAAAAATAAAAAGCCACTGAAAACCGCCCAGAACCTCATACACAGTTTTGTTAGCACAAAGACCTCTCGGCACAATCAACAGCTTAGTCAATTCTTCAATCTGCTTTTTCTTTTTTTCGTTAATGCAGTATTTTTCATCTTTCCCGTCCGCAATATCAAGATAAATGCGGCATTGTTTTATAACATATTTCGGAGCATTTATCTTACCGCCGACAACATCAAAAGCATACTCATAAGCCTTATCCACTGTCATCAGCCCTGTCGCTGCTGATAGTCAAATGTTTCTCGTATCCGTATTCATCAACAAGCGTTACATTCTGTGTTTCGCCGCCGATAAGTTCCAGACACTCACGCTTTGCATTGTCGTATATTTCGTTTATGTATCTTGCAAGCCGTTCATTTCTGTCAGATTTAAACCATTTATCTTTAAATTCCTTAACGGTTTTCAGGTATCGTTCTCTGTCTGTATCACCGCTGTGATACCATTCACAGTCATGTAAAAGCTGTGCGAAATCCTCCGCAAACTCTATAAGCTCCCTGTCTTCGAGCATATAAGACTTGTCTTCTAACTGACTGTAAAGATAATTCATACTTCCGCCGCTCATTATTAAGCCTCCTCACTGCTCCCAAAAATTTTCAATATCGGGTCTTCCTGTTTTTTCTCTTTTGCCACAGCAAGCGAGCCTATTTTTGCCCTTGCCTGCGGACTTAAACACAATTCATTGCAGTACCGAAAAAACTCTGCCGTATAAGCCTTCCTGACAGTAATAACATCTTTATCAAGCAATAAATTCCTGTCAAGATTTATCTGCTCATCAATTTCCTGCAACCTGTCAATGGTAATAGCCGCCTCACTTATCACATACCCGTCCAGCTCCCCGATATAATCTTCCAGCACACTGACAATCTGCTCAAAAATCAGCCTTTGCTTTTCTGTCAGAAAAACAGGCGGTATAACCTTAGCGTCGCCCTTAAAGTCATTTTCGATTTTGGATCTCATAGAAATATCATCTTTTGTATTATGCCTTGCCTGAACATCAATAACCTTAGCCGGTCTCGCCATAAATTACCGCCTTCCTTTCTTAAAATCTCATTTCGGGAATTTTTTATATCCGTAAGTGCCGCCCGATGTCAGAGTGTTTCAGATTTTTGCATTATTGAGGGTAGGGGGGTACTTTGCAAGCTCTCTGAGTATATCTTTTTTGATTTTACCTGCCTCTGCTTTTGAGTGACAGTCTGAACATAGTGTAATAAGATTATTATCATCAAGCCGTTGACTATATGCTTTTTCAAGTGAATTGATATGATGTACAGATAAATTTGAAGTATTTATTTTGTGTTTAATATTAAAACAATATCGGCACAGATAACAGTCACGCTTTTTTATTTCTTCTCTTTTTCGTTTCCAAACTGTCGTATTGCGAAATTTATCTATTTTTGTATTACGCAATGATTTAAAGTCAGGACAAGATTGATTTATATCGTGCAATCTGCCACATATCGAACAAGTCTTTAACATAATATCACTTCTACGTAGCACAAAAGCCGCCCATCAGGACGGCTCTTGTACATTTTATTTTACAGGAGGGGAAACAAATGCCACTCATACTTGGTCGTGATAGCCGGACTTGCACCGACAACTGACGCTTATAAGGCGACTGCTTTAACTCGTTAAG
>JAQXZA010000140.1 GCA_029226955.1 Clostridia bacterium
ATCGTTCCGTTGACAATTTCTTTGTTAATCTTCTTTCTGCTCTTGTTGCATATTCTTTTATTCCTAAAAAGCCTGCTCTTAATATTTGTAATAATAATGCTCTCTCTATTCTTTGATTTTCGGTCGAACTCACGTTAAAATAATATTCTTTATGAGAATAATGAATAACAAAAGAGAAAAATTCCTTGATGTAATCGAAGAAATTATAATGTGGGACCAATGGATAGAATTTGTCAAACCATATTATCCAAGTGGAAAGCGTGGCAGACCTACAAAAAGAATAGAAAAATGCTTAGAATGTATCTGTTGCAGGTAAGGTTCAATTTATCCGATGAAGGCATAGAAGAGGCGGCACGCTACCCGCTCATTCGTTAAAATCGAAAAATCCTAGGCCTTTGAGTGCTTTTATAAAGCGTTTCATATAGTCAGCTGAGGTTACAGGCCAACGGAATCCCATTCTGTAAAGAACTTGCATAGTGTATTTGTTGCTCTTTGAAACAACAAATATTTTCTGACCGTGTGCCATATTCTGATATGCTATCATACTTGAAAGTATCTTTGCTTTTTCGGGATTCTGCTTTGCGTTTTCAAGTGCCTGTTCGTATTCCTCGTTTTCCGACGGCTGTGAATGAAGTCCCATTTTGTCCATTTCCATATACAAGTCGCCCATCATAAGGGTATGATTGTTGAACGGATGGAATACAGTACACTCTTTCGGTGTCCGTGCAAGAAGAAGAATTGCCTTTGCAACAAAGTCTATCGGCGAAAGCTCAAACGGCATTTCTATCATATCATACGGATATTTTCCGATAATAAGATTTGATTTTAGTCTGCCCATAAATGTATTTGTGGTAAAGTTAATCTGATATTCGCCGTCAGTGTTTCTTGCGGCAAGAGTACCTACACGCATTATCTTTGCGTTAAAGCCTTTTGTAACCTTGTCAAGAATTGCACGTTCGGCAAGGAATTTTGACATAGTGTATTTTGAGGATTCCAGTTGTCCGAAATAAAGCTGAGTTTCTTCAAGGTGGTCAACTGCTCCCTGTTTGCCGGCAAATATTCCGCCGACACTCATAGTAGAAACGTGAATAAGTCTTGCGTTTGCATGTTTACAGAAATCCACTACATTCAATGCACCGTAAAAGTTGACATCTTCAATGTCAGTACCTTTTGAGAAGTGCTTTACATTTGCGGCACAGTTTATGACAGTGTCAATTTTGAAATTCAGGAATTTGTCAAACGACTTGCGGTCGGTTACATCACCATTCAAAACTATAACCCTGTCTGAGTATTTTTCTTTCAGGCTTTCCTCAAAGTAATAGTAGAATACAGTATTAAGGCGGTTTTCAGCCGGATTGTTGTTCTTGTCACGCAACATACAATAAATTTTTCCACTGTATCTGTGAATAAGTTCGTAAAGAATGTGTATTCCTAAGAAACCGGCTGCACCTGTGAGAAGTACATCACCTATTTCCAGCATTTCGCCGTTTTTAAAGCTGTCAATATTGTTATTCATCAGCATATTGTTGATGTCGGTGTAGTCAAATTTACTTAAATCCTCAAATTCATCATTTGTGTTGTCCTTGTCAAGAAGTTTTGCAAGAGATATTGGCGTAGGATTTGCAAAAACATCACCATAGGAAATTTCTATATCTGCCTTGTTTGCAAGTATAATTACTCTTGTTACGGTGAGTGAACTGCCGCCTATATCAAAGAAATTATCGTCTGCATAAACCTTGTCGAGTTCAAGAACCTTTGCGAAAATATCGCACAGCTTTCTTTCAAGCTGTGTTGACGGTTCAAGTCCACCATTCTTGTCAGCAACAACAGGTTCAGGCAAGAGTTTTGTATTGATTTTTCCGTTAGGTGTAAGCGGCATAGAATCAAGCTGAACATAGGCTGTCGGAATCATATAATCCGTAAGCGTCTTTTTCAGTTCGTTTCTTATATATTCCTCATCAAGCTGAGTTTCAGCCGTATAATATGCACATATTGCATCTGCCTTGTTTACTTTTCTTATCATTGCAACAGCACTCTTTATGCCGCTGATATTTGACAGGCATTTTTCAATTTCGCCAAGTTCTATTCTAAGACCTCTCAGCTTAACCTGATTGTCGGTTCTGCCGAGAATTATAACGTCGCCGCTTTTTGTCCACTTTGCATAGTCGCCTGAACGGTAGGTTCTTTCGCCGTTATAATCAATAAATGCCTTTTCCGTCTGCTGTGGGAGTTTATTATAACCGAGTGCAACGCCACAGCCTGAAATAAGAAGTTCGCCCACAACGCCGACAGGAATTAAGTTTCCGTCAGTATCGACAATGTGTTCAATATAGTTCATAAGCGGCTTGCCGATTGAAATTTCACAGGCATTTGTCAAATCCTTGCAGTTTGACGAAACGGTAATTTCAGTAGGACCGTAGGTGTTCAGGATTTTTGTGTCAGTCTTTTCACGCAGGAGTTTAAGAAGTTTATCGGGATATTTTTCACCGCCTGAGAGTATAACCTTGCAGTTTTTCATTGCCTCAACAAATTCATCAAGTTCCATATACTGTAAAAGTCTTGACGGAGTTGAGTTGAATACATCAACATTGTTCTCTTTCAGTAATCTTGCAAGGGAAACAGGGTTTACTGTCTGTTCGTCACTTGCAAAAACAAGTGTCAAGCCGTTGCACAGTGACAGCACGGTTTCTTTCAGCGACATATCAAATGCAACAGTTGTTACAGAACCGTAGGCTGTGCAGTTATCAACAACGTTCTTTACATGAATATTTGCGTCGCTGTATGTTATATAGTTGGAAATGCCTTTGTGACAGAGTATTACTCCCTTAGGCTTGCCTGTTGAACCTGATGTATAAATGAGATATGCCAAATCTTCAGGACTGACTTCAACATTCGGTGTTTCGGAGTTACTGCCCGACAAAAGTGTATCGACATCTGTTGTTTTGTCGTAAACATTAAGGAGTTCGCCCTCAGTTATGACAAAATCAGCCTCGCTGTCCTCGATAATGCTTTCTATTCTCTCTTTCGGATAGTTGGGACAGGTTGGTATAAATGCCCCGCCGGCTTTGAGAATACCGAAAATTGTGGTGAAAATCTTTGATGTTCTGCTGAGAAGTACAACAGCTTTTCCGCCTTTTTTGAAACCTCTTGCGATAAGTTCGTTTGCAGTGATGTTTGCAAGGCGGTTAAGTTCGCTGTATGTAAGAGTTCTGTCACACGCAACAACGGCTTTTCTGTCGGGTGTTTTCTCTGCCTGTTTCTCGAATATTTTGTGCAAAACTTCATTTTTAACAGGTGCAAGAAGTGTTGACGAAAAACCTTTAAGTTCGGTTATTTGTTCATCGTCAAGCATAGAAACATTTCTGATTTTGCCGCTCGAATTTTCAACAATATGCTTTGTTGAGTTGAGAATTGACCTTGCAAGAGTCTGCATAAGTTCTTTACTGTAAAGTGCGTCATTATAACGAACAACAACGCAAGGCTGATTGTCGTGACTTTCAATACAAACAGACGCTTTGAATTTTGTTTTCTCTACTTCAAAATAATCCTTTTCGACAGGATTTCCGCTAATAGTAAGATTATCAGTCACGCCGAGCTGATATTCGTACATTATGTTCGGTGCATAGCCGAATTTTGCACAAATCTTTGCATAAGGATAAATTTCATTTTCGATTGCCCCTGTAAATACAGATTTTGTTCTGTTTACAAATTCAAGCGAAGAAATATCGTCAACTTCTATACCTATCGGCAAGGTCTTTACGAACATACCGAAACAATCGGTAAGACGCATATCACTTCTGCCGTTGCTGATAGTGCTTAAATAAACATTACGGCTGTTGACAAAGCGTGAAACGGCATAGAATGTTCCAGCAAGGAAAAGCTGTGCCGGAGTAACTCCGTTATCAGTACAGAAACTTTCAAAAGCCGACATTTCAAATGGAATAATTGCCTCAGCACATTTTCCGTTTTCCATAATTCCACTCAAATCAGGAGTTATTTCTGATGACGATTCAAAGTTTTTCATCATATCGTCAAAGAATTTTTCAGCGGTTTTGTATTCCTCGCCGTTTTCAGCGTTTACTTCATTCTCGACATAGTCAAAGTATGTATATTCCTCAGGCTTGATTTCGCCGCCCTCATATACCTCTTTAAGCTGTGTCATAAATATATTCAGCGAACCGCCATCAAAAACAATATGGTGGAAGTCCGTAACAAGATAAATATTTTTCTCTGTTTCGATAACCTTAATTCTGAAAAGCGGTGCTTTAACAAGGTTGTAAGGCTGTACAAAATCCTTTTTTATCTGTGCAAACTGACTTTCGGTGAGTTTTTCGACAGTGAGGTCAAATTCAGGGTTTTCTGTGTAAACCTGTTCAACATCATCATTCTGTGTTGTGATATGGGTGAAAATATACGGATGTGCAAGTACAACCTTTTTAACGCTGTCCGCAAGTTTTTGAGCATTTATATTCTTTGAGAATTTCAGTATTGACGGAATGTTATAAAGCGTACCGTAAGGATTTTTCATACAGTCAAGATAAACACCAAGCTGTGTTTTTGACAGCGGATATACTGCCTTATGCGGTTTTTTCTCCTGAACAGGCTGTGACGGCTTTAAGAATGAACCGCTGAGGAGATACTCCTGTAAATCGTTTTCAATCGAAACAACGGAACAGCCTTTCATCATATTTTTAACATTTGCCTCATAACCGAACTGCTTATTGAGTGCAACGGCAAGTTTTATTATCGACAGAGAGTTCATACCTGCGTGCATAAGGTCGTCTGAAATACCAAACTCATTATGACCGATAATTTTTTCGACAATTTCCGAAATTTTCTTTTCAAGCATTGTCAAAGGCTTTGACGGAGTGTCAGTCTTGTTTTCGGATTTTGCGACAGGCTTTATTTCAAGAAGTTTTCTCTTATCGACTTTTCCGTTGACCGTCAGCGGAATTTTGTCAATCTGCACAGTCGATTCTGGAACCATATAATAAGGCTTACGGCTTGCAATAAATTCATTCAGCTTTGATATATCAATCTTTGTGTCGGATGTGATGTAGGCGTTTATCGACTGACCGCCTGTTGAGAGTTTTCTTGCGATAACCGTAGCGTCTTTTATTCCGTCATATTCACGGATAACCTTTTCAACTTCCGATAGTTCAATTCTGAAACCTCTGATTTTTACCTGTCCGTCATTTCTGCCGACAAAGTCAATGTTACCGTTCGGAAGATAACGCACAATATCGCCTGTTCTGTAAACTCTTTCGTAGCCTTTTTCGTCTGTGAACGGATTTTTGATGAATACTTTTTCGTTCTGTTCGGGGCGGTTGAGGTAACCTCTTGAAACGCTGTAACCCGAAATCCATAATTCACCCGGAACGCACGGTGGCAAAATTTTACCGTATTTATCGACAACATAGAGTTTTGTGTTGTCAAGTGCTTTTCCTATCGGAACTCTGTCGTAATTTTTATCAACAGTAAATGCGGTTACACATACCGTACATTCGGTAGGACCGTAAATATTAGTGAATTTAAAGTTTGTATCAGCATTTATCGGAACAAGCTTTTCGCCGCCGACAGAAAGATATTTCAAGGTCTTGCAGTTTGATTCAAGTGCAAACTGTCTGCCGACCTGTGTTGTCATAAAGCTGTGTGTAATTTCGTTCTCGTTGAAATATTTTTCAATCGCAATAAGGTCAAGACGAATTGATTCATCTATGATATGAAGTTCTGCACCCGATGTAAGTGTCGGATATGTGTCCATCATATTTGCGTCAAAACCGTAGCTTGCATAAGCCGCAACCTTTGATTGTGATGTTAAGTTATAGTAATTTCTGAACCAGTTACAGAACGACGCAATATTCCTGTGTTCAAGCATACAGCCTTTCGGAATACCTGTTGAACCTGATGTATAAAGCATAATGAACAAATCTTCCGGTTTCGGACTTTCGGGGAGTTTGTCACATTCAGGCAAGGTCGGAATATCATCAAGCAAGAGAACCTTGCCTTTGTAGTTCGGCACACGGTCAAGAAGTGATTTATCGGCAATAAGTAGTTTAGCACTTGCGTCCTTAATCATAAATTCCAGTCTTTCTGACGGATAAGACGGGTCAAGCGGCTGATATGCTGCCCCCGACTTCAAAACACCCAAAGACGCAATAACCATATATTCACATCTTGGTATGAGTATTGAAACAACATCTTCTTTACCTATGCCGAGTGATGAAATATAGCCGCCGATTTTATCGGAAATTTCGTCAACCTGTTTATATGTATAGCGTTTGTCAAGATATACAACTGCGGTATTTTTGGGATTAGCCTTTGCCTGTTCCCTGAACAAATCCACAACTGTTTTGCTTATGTCAAAGGCTGTTTCCGTCTGATTAAAGCTGTCAATAAGTGCCTTTGATTCATCAGTAAGCACAGAAACATCTTTGAGATATGTCTTACTGAGAAATTCCTCTGAAACCAACGACAAGCACTGTGCCATACCCATAATGGTGCTTTCCTCGTACATATCGGAACGGTATTCACAGTCAAATACTATTTTATTGTTCTTGATATATACATTTATTGTTATAGGTGCTTTCGCCGTATCAAGACTCAATATCTGCATTTCAGCTTTTTCGCCTGCGATTGTATCAAATACAAAGCTGTCGCCCTGAAAAACAAACATTATGTCAGCCTTGATGTCATAGGCTCTTGAAATTTCCGCAAAGGAATAAAGGTCGTTTGACATACTGTTCATAAGCTGATTTTTTGTTTCCGTCAGCAAGTCAATAATCTTTTTCTCGCCGTTTGCATTAAAAAGCACAGGGAAAGTTTTTACAAGCATTGTAACCGCTCTTGAAAGCCGTGAGTCGTTTCTGCCGTTATAAACAGTCGTGTAGATTGCCTCGTCCTTACAGTTATATTTTGCAAGCACAAAGCCGAACACTCCGTTAAAAAACGCATTAAGCGTTATATTGTTTTCATCACAAAAGTGCTTTACACTTTCAACAGACAGGTCACATTCAAGCTCACAGCTGTTGACTGACGGCACAGTGTCGTTTTTGTCCTTAATCGGCAAAAAGTCCGTGTCACAACCGCCAAATATTGAATCATAATATTTCTTTGCCTTTTCGTATGCGTCTGTTTTTCGTGCCTTTTCCTCATCAAGTGCCGTGTCAAAGCCTGTATAGGTTTCATTTTCAACAGTCTTGCCGTTATATGCATTGTTTATATCATCTATGATTACAGCCATAGAAGTGCCGTCACCTATGATATGATGAAGTTCAAGGAACAGGTAATTTGCACTGTTTGTTTTATAGATTTTTGCCCTGTAAAGATTTCCGCCGAGTAATTCAAACGGCTTTACAAGCTCTGATGTTTCAGGAAGTTCGTCACATTCAACAAGTTCAACAAGCGGCTTTTCGCTGTTGTTTCTCTTGGCTCTTACATCGCCGCTGTCATTCATAAACAGCCTTGTTTTGATATATGGGTGAGCGTTTATTGTGTTTTCAACCGCTGTTTTCAGTCTGTCAACATCAACCTTATCACTCAGTTTGAAAAGTGACGGAATATTATACATTGTAGTATTTTCATTTGCCGAACATTCGATAAAAATTCCGTTCTGTGTCTGTGTAATCGGATAATCGGGAAGAATGTCATATTTTTCGACCTGCTGAGAAGTCGAGAGGAATTTTTCAAGTTTTTCAACGGTATTGTTTTCTTTGAGTTCGCTGGTTTTTATTACGGCATTGAACTCTTTTGAGAGAAGAACATTAAGTTTTATCGCACCAATTGAGGTTACGCCCGCATAGAAAATATCGGTTGTAATGCCGAAATTACCTGAACCTGTCACCTGACTTACACAGTCAAAAATTTTCTGCTGAATTTCGTTCTGCGGCGGAATAATCTCACCTTCAAGATGAATTTCGGGTTCGGGCAGTGCCTTTTTATTGACCTTGCCGTTTACTGTCAGCGGAATTACATCAATCTGCATAGTTGACGCAGGAACCATATAGGGCGGCTTGCGGTTTGCAATAAATTCATTCAGCTTTGATATATCAATTTTTGTGTTGGCTGTGATATAGGCATTTATTGACTGACCGCCTGATGGGAGTTTTCTTGCGATAACCGTGGCGTCCTTGATACCGTCATATTCACGGATAACCTTTTCAACCTCCGAGAGTTCAATTCTGAAACCTCTGATTTTTACCTGTCCGTCATTTCTGCCGACAAAGTCAATATTACCATTCGGAAGATAACGCACAATATCGCCCGTCCTGTAAACTCTTTCGTAGCCTTTTTCGTCTGTGAACGGATTTTTTATGAATACTTTTTCGTTCTGTTCGGGACGGTTGAGGTAACCTCTTGAAACGCTGTAACCCGAAATCCACAACTCACCCGGTACACACGGCGGCAAAAGTTTTCCGTATTTATCGACAACATAGAGTTTTATGTTGTCAAGTGCTTTTCCTATCGGAACTCTGTCGTAATTTTTATCAACAGTAAATGATGTTACGCACACCGTACATTCGGTAGGACCATAAAGATTTATGAATTTAAAGTTTGTATCGGTGTTTATCGGGACAAGTTTTTCGCCGCCGACAGAAAGATATTTCAAGGTCTTGCAGTTTGATTCAAGTGCAAACTGTCTGCCGACCTGTGTTGTCATAAAGCTGTGTGTAATTTCGTTTTCGTTGAAATATTTTTCAATCGCAATAAGGTCAAGACGGATTGATTCATCTATGATGTGTAAGGTTGCACCCGATGTCAGTGTCGGGTATGTGTCCATCATATTTGCGTCAAATCCATAACTTGCATAAGCCGTAACCTTTGATTGTGATGTTAATTTATAATAATTTCTGAACCAGTTACAGAACGACGCAATATTCCTGTGTTCAAGCATACAGCCTTTCGGAATACCTGTTGAACCTGATGTATAAAGCATAATGAACAAATCTTCCGGTTTCGGACTTTCGGGGAGTTTGTCACATTCGGGTAAAGTCAGAATATCATCAAGCAAAAGAACCTTGCCTTTGTAATTCGGCACACGGTCAAGAAGTGACTTGTCGGCAATAAGTAGTTTAGCATTTGCGTCATTTATCATAAATTCAAGTCTTTCTGACGGATAAGACGGGTCAAGCGGCTGATATGCTGCCCCCGACTTCAAAGCACCCAAAGACGCAATAACCATATATTCACATCTTGGTATGAGTATTGAAACAACATCTTCCTTACCTATGCCGAGTGATGAAATATAGCCACTAATTTTGTCGGAAATTTCGTCAACCTGTTTATATGTATAGCGTTTATCAAGATATACAACAGCGGTATTGTCGGGATTAGCCTGTACCTGTTCCCTGAACAAATCCACAACTGTTTTACTTGTGTCAAAGGCTGTTTCTGTCTTGTTAAAGCTGTCAACAAGTGCAAGCTGTTCGCTGTCGGTTATATCAACCTCACTTAAATTCTGCTTTGACAAAAACTCACTTACAGTCTTTTCATAACAGCGTATGAACATCTGCATTGATTC
This sequence comes from Clostridia bacterium, assembly GCA_029226955.1. Taxonomy (GTDB): domain Bacteria; phylum Bacillota; class Clostridia; order Oscillospirales; family Acutalibacteraceae; genus UBA1213. Next base: position 9,521 of record JAQXZA010000140.1, read on the forward strand.
TTCTTCATACAAATCCGACCTGTATTCAACGGTTGCAAAGAATTTTCCGTTAAGTCTGAAAACCTCAACCGTCAGAGATGACTTTGCGTCAGGTGACGGAATTGTTTCTATAATAATCTGTTTGCCGCCGAAATTTACACTCTGCCACGCATTTCCCTGATAAGCAAAAAGCGACTTCGGACTAATCTGCATATCTGCACATATATCGGCATAAGAATACAAATCATATTTTCTGTTGTTGTCAAGCTGTACATCTATTTCTTTCAGGTATTGTTCTATGTTTTCATTCTTTTTTGAATTGCAATATACGGGCAAGGTCTTTACGAACATTCCGCAACTTCTTGCAAGTTTTTTGTTTCGTGCATTATAGATAGTTGAAAACAGACTTTCCTCTGCACCTGAAAATTTTGCAAGCACCAAGCCAAACACACCTGTAAAAAATGTGCTTGATTTTATGCCGTGTGAGTGTGCAAAGTTCTTTATATCGTCTGCATTGAATGAAGTAAAATCATAGCGGAATTTTTTTGCAACAGGTTTTCCGTCTTTTTTATCGTTAATCGGAACGGATTCAAGTTCCAGTCCGCCAAAAACTGAATTGTAATAATTTTTTGCCTCGTCAAGTTCGGGGGTAAGAAGTCGCTGTGCCTCCTCCTCAGAAACATCATTTCCGGTGTATGTTTCGACTTCAAGCGGCTGACCGCTCAATGACCTGTCTATATCCGCCATAAAAAGCTGTAACGAAAAGCCGTCAAAAATAATATGGTGTATATCACAAAACAGCACAACTGATGATTCCGTTCTGAATATACAAAATCTGCATAAACAGTCTTTAAGCAAATCAAACGGATATACATAGTCACTCTTGTTAAATTCAGCGTCACGGATTTCCTTTATTTCAACATTTACAGGTTCGTCACAAATACTTTTATAAACATTTCCGTTTTCGTCAATGCTGAGTCGGGTTCTTAGATAAGGGTGAGCTTCAACAGCCTTTTCGACTGCCTCTTTCATCTTAAAAACATTTGTATCCTTATCAAATGTAAGAAACTGCGGAATATTATACGCTGTACTTTTCGGGTTGTTTGCAAAGTCGAAATAAATGCCGTATTCTGTCTTTGTAAGAGCATATTTTTTATTATTCACTTAAATCACCTCTGAATTTTTTATATTTTTATTATAAGCCGATTAAAGCCGAGTACATTTGAATATTCAATGCTTTTTGAGATAGATTTTACAACTTTAATATCCGAGATTGTATCTTCATCTTTTTTTGTGAATGTATAGTCAAACGGTTTTCCGTTTTCACGGATTGAAATTATTGTTTCGTCTTTGTCAATCATAACACGAATATCAATATCGGCTTTTTTTGTTTTTTCTGTACGCTGTGCAATGTCTGATGAAATTCCCTCAACGGCAACGGCTATTCTGTTTGCCTTGTTTTTTTCAACACCGTGAGATGTAAGAAATGCTGTAAGATAAAGCGAAACTCCCGATGCGTTTTCTTTTGTACCCTTGAACGATAATGAAATAATTTCATTTTTATCGTTTGTTTCAAGAAGATAAAAGCTGTCATATTTTCCCTTTGATTTTTTTCTCAGTACAAGCGTTATAATATAAATGATAACAAGAGTTCCGACCTGTGCAACAACAAACGATATCCACACGCCTGTTATTCCAAAAATTTTTGACAAAATAAGTGCCGACGGAATGAGTATTACAATTCCGTTGAGAACGGCAATAGTCGTTGACAGTGCTTTTCTCTGGGTTGCCATATAGTAATACAAAAGCAAAAACGAAAACGCAAGCGGCGGAAATGAAAGTGAATTTATACGCATTGCAGGAATTGCATTGGCAATATCGTTTTCTGCGGTAATTCCGAACAGACGTATAACAGGTTCGGGGGCAACGCATATAAACAGCATTATTATACCGCTTGATATTGCAAGTATTTTCGCTGCCCGCCTGAATGCATAGCGTATTCCGTCATAGTCCTTTTCGCCAAGACAAACGCCAATAATCGGTATCATAGTCTGTGCTGCACCTGTTATGAACATAGACATAAAAATCTGACTTGATGAGCATATTGAATATGATGCCATAGCGTCACTGCCGCCAACACTCTGAATGAGAAAATTGAGGAAGAACATTTTTACCGTAATAAGCAACGTTCCCAATGCACCCGACAAGCCAACTGTAACAAGATTTGCAAGAATTGCAAAAAAGTCCTTTGGCGTTTTCAGAATTGAAAAATCAAAATGAAACGTGCTTTTTTTGGATATAAAGTGCGTTATCATAATGATAAATCCCACGAAATTACCCGTTACAGTCGCCCACGCAGAACCGCCAATGCCCATATTAAGCATACCCATAAACACATAGTCCATTATGAGATTTACCGCACTTGAAATTATTATTATGTTCGATGCAAATTTAGGTCGGTTGTCCGTGCGTATGAAGTAAATCGAACACAAAAGCAAAAGATTAAGCGGTGTTCCGATTATGAACGGTATGTAATAGTCATAAAGCATTGAATGAAGAACGCTGTCTTTTGTCAGCAACGTACATATTCCGTCAGCACAAACAAGCTGTACAGCAATAAGCACAATGCACAAAACAACAACCGCCAGAAATGTTGATGTAAAAATCTTATTAACTTTTTTGTTGTCGTTTTTGCCCTTTGCAACAGCAATAATACTTGACGCACCAAGTCCGAACATAATAGTCAGCGAAAAATAAAGCTGTGCTATCGGTGACAAAAGGCTTATTGCAGACAGTGCATTTTTTCCGAGAATATTTCCGGCAATTATTGAGTCAATAATGAACGCTATATTTGTTGCCATTGCTGTAAGAACTGTCGGAAGAAAATATTCCGTGTATTTTTTGTTAATAGTTGTTGAATTGCGTTTTAATACTGATTCAGCCATATAATCACTCACTTCACAAAATTCACTTATGCCTTTTCCAGGTCGATATAGTCTGCCATACCCGTCATTGTAAACAGCTCCATAATCATATCGCTGACATTAACGATTTTAAGGTGACCGCCTTGTTTTAACATAGTTTTATAAATCACAAGAATGAAACGCAAACCCGAACTTGAAATATATTCCAGCTCACGCATATTCAGCGTTACCGTTTCAATCTCGTCCAAAGAAACACCTTTAATTTCTTCTTCAAGCTGTGGTGCGGTCATGGTATCCAATCGTCCTTTGATGGATATAATCAGATTTTGATTATTCAACGCCTTTTTTATTTCCATAATGAAAACCTCCAAAAATAAAATTAAAGTTAGTTCATTATAACATAATTTATATATTTATTCAATCTTTAAATAAAACTTTTCATAGATTTAACAATTATCACTAAATATACTTATTTATATATTCCCGATTTTTTTGATAACCATCAGTATATTGGTATTTTCATCATAACGGTAGGAAACTTCATTTGCCAAATTTTTTACCAAATATATGCCCAGACCGCCTATACTTCGTTCTTCGGGCGGTAAAGAAATATCAGGATTTTGACGGGTCAAAGGGTTAAACGGTATTCCGTTATCACGAAAAATAATTGTCAGCTTTCCATCTGATATATCGGTTTCAATTTTCGCCATTCCCGTTTTGTCACCATAGGCATAGTTGCAAATATTAACAAAGATTTCCTCACAAACAAGTTCTATATCATGTTGAAGTTTTTCATTTTTACTATCTTTGTGCAAATTTCCGATAATAAATTCCAAAACTTTTGAAAGATTCTGAACATCTGCATTAACTGTCAACTGTTTCATATTTTCCGCCTCACTCTCATCAAAACCATTGTCATGTCATCAAACTGCTCCATGCCCTCCGAAAAGGAATTTACGGATTTTTTCACAGTGTTAACGATTTCTTCCGCTTTTGAATACTCCTTTCCGAAACTTATACTATTCTATGTCAAAACCTCCACTCAAAATGAACTGGCGGAGAATTTTATCAACCTTTACCGGAACACGGAACATTTTAACAGGCTGACCGTCAACTCTCTCAAAATATTCCTTAGCGACATTCTTGTCAACGGTTGCTTTCAGTTTATCGAACAAGCCAAATTCATTGATATTTTCGCTTGTAACGTTTTTATTCATAAATTCACGCAACTGCTGTTCATTTACACCAATCGCCATAGCAAAACGATGAACCCTGTCATTGTGTGCGTCTGCCTGATATTTGTTAATGTAATCTATGAGCGTCTTGTCATCAGCTACAATAATATTGCCCTGTTGGACATCAGTAAGAAAAATACGGGCATATTTTTGCTGTTCCTGTGATAAAGTCGCAAATGACTTGTGAAGTTCCTTTAATGCGGCTGTGGACTCAACACCGTCCTGAAGTTGTTTCAGATATTTACGGAAACGGGACTCCATATAATTATGGTCAATCGCACCTGTATTTATCTCTGTGAGGTGCGGATCAATTTCATAAGGCACATCACCGACTGTCGTTCCGTCTGAATCATCACCTGATATAAATAACTCCTTATATCTCAATGCAAGAGTAAGAAATGTGGTTTCATCTAATGCTATTTTGATTTTTTCGGTTTTGCCGTTTTCGTTGCTGACTTCATATTCTGACTTATCCCACGTGAAACCCTGAATAATTGCCGATTCAAGACAAGTATTAAATTCTTTGAAAAGTTTTGCAAACTTGCCTCTTGCCGCCCTGTCGTCAGGGAGTTTTTCAAAGTCACTCAATCCGGCAGATCTGAACAGTGATACAATATCATCATATATCACATTCATTTTTTTAAGGTTATCGCCTAACTTACTTACGAAAATTCCATAAGGGCGTTCACCTGAATAAAGTCTGAAAGCGTCATCTATGTTGCGGTGCATAGTATGCGGTTTACGATAATACCGTATAATGCCAAAAGGTTTCTCTGACTGGTCAAACAGGCGGTTTGTGCGTGAGAATGCCTGAATAAGTCCCTCATAGCGAAGAACCTTATCAAGATATAATGTATTCACCCACTTGGAATCAAAACCTGTCAACATCTGATCTACGACAATAAGAATATCAATTTGTTTTGAACGATCGTTAACAATTCCTGTATAAGGGGATTTATGAGCAAGACGCAAAGAAACATCTTTCTTGTATGCCGCAAAAGAAGGCAGTGTAAAGTTTACACCATAAGCTGTGTTATAATCTGTAAGTATTTCAACAAGCCCGTCTTCCTTGAAAATTGCACCCGGGTTATTATCAATATTCGGGTCAAACAAAGCGGCAACTTTTAATTCGGGAGCATCAGTCTTAAACATACGATAATACTGAATTGCCTCAGGAATACTTTTTGTTGCAAAGATAGCGTGGAATTTTCCGTTACGACTTAATCGTATCCAGTTGTTGCGTATGTCTTGTATAACGGTTTTACGGTGTTCATCTCTGTCATATTGTGAAGTCGGCAAGTAGTCCTCTATACCATACACATATTTACCGTCATTTCCGTAATATCCCGCCATTGGAACTTTGGTTGAATCCATATAAGTATAATATATTTTTTCTTTTTTCGGATCAGAGAAAACTTCATCAATCGTACTTGCCTTTGCCTTATCCAGTGCGACAGCCTCACGGAGTTCATTGTCTGCATAAGTCATCACCTTAGTAGGGTCAAAACCGAGAACATTCTTATCACGAATACCGTCAGCAATAGAATAGCGGTGCAATTCATTTCCAAAGACATCTGATGTTGTATTCATTTTCTTTTTGTTTTCGTCATGGATCGGCGTTCCTGTAAAGCCGAAAAACATTGCATTCGGAAAAGTATTCTTAATGTTTATCAGCATATCTCCAAATGTGTCACGGTGACACTCGTCTATGATAAACACAAGTCTTTTGCGGTTTATAATTTCAATATCCTTTGCTTTATAGCCTCCCTCCTCCATAACACGGCTCATTTTCTGTATAGATGTAACAATCAGAGTATTAGCCGGATCACTGCTTTTTAGTTTAGTAACAAGTACGCCTGTGTTCTCCGTAGCCTGAACGGAATCAGAATCACCGGCAAAACCACGATATTCCATAAGCGACTGTGTGCCGAGTTCAATGCGATCCATAAGAAACACGACTTTATCCGCGTCACCTGAATTTGCGATTAACTGTGCGGATTTAAAACTGGTCATAGTCTTGCCTGAACCTGTTGTATGCCAGATAAAACCGCCACGCTGATTTTGTTCTGACCGTTTACGCTTTGCGACAGCCTGAGAAATAGCATCTGCGGCATAGAACTGATAACTACGCATAACTTTCAGGGTTTCGTCGGTATTATCCGCAACAGTATAAAAACCGATCATCTGATGTGCCATAGGGATAGAAAGAAAGTTTGTTACAATCTTGTCCCAGTCGTTAATCGGTTCATTGTTGAAATCTGCCCAATGGAAATAGTAGTCCGTGTTAAACTTTCCGTCAGGTCCGGGATTTGCGAAATATAATGTTTCTTCCGGTGTCATAGCCACAAAAATCTGCACCAGTGAGAACAAACCGCTGAACACGCCCTCATGAGCATATTTTTCTATCTGACAGCATGCCTGACTGACAGGAATACCGCTCTTTTTAAGTTCTGCGTGGATAACAGGCATACCGTTAATGAGAAGAACGAAATCACCACGGCGGTCATTCAGCAAAGCATTTTTTGCGGAAAATACAGGCTGTTCCGCTATCTGATAGCGGCTCTGACCGCCGGCAATTTCCTGAGAATCATAAATTTTAAGGCTGACTTCGTGACCAAAGTGTAATTTATCCGCCGTATTGTCACGCTTAATTATTACGGTTTTACCGTTAATAAAGCCATTTAATTTAACAGGTGTACGCAAAGTCTTAATTTGCTCCATAATCTGCTGCATTTCGCCGTCAGTAAGCGGTGCATCATTCAGGCGATCCTGACTGTTGTTATTTTCAAAAAGAATATCCGCCCAGTTTCGTATAAGTTCTTTTTCAGTTTTATAACGCAATATTTCAGGCTGACCTGTGGAATTGTTTACCCAACCGGCATTTACAAGCTTTTGAATTACTGCGTTTTCAAAATCCAATTCAGATTCAAATACCATATTCATTCCGCCCCTGTTATACAAACATTTTTTCAAGCATTGATTTTTTAATTTGTTTCAGCTTTTCATATTTACGCTGATGAAGTGTAATAAGGTTGTCGAGGTTGCGGAAAAATGAACCGATAGCAGCTTGTTCTTTTTCAGTTTTCGGCAAAAATAAATCAATATCAAAAAAATCATCTGCTGAGATATTTAGTAAACCGTGATTTCTTGCTCCCTCCGCTGCTCGCTCTGATACAGCTTTATGCCATCTGTCAGTATCAAAGAAAACTGTCAAAAAGTCGCTGTTAGTTTCGCTCGGATTTTTAATGCTAAAAACAATGTAAAGTGTTGATAATACACCATTTTCGTATAAGTCAAGACGCTTAACTGCACCAAAAGGAAAGCCATCAGAGGTGCTTTTGTTATATGCAAATTCACCATTCAAAATCAAGTAATAGTTGCTTACATCTCGACTTGCGACACGGTTATTAAAATATGTGATTTGGTCAACCAGTCCGTATTGTGCAGATATTGTAAGCGGTAGGCTTGACTCATTATTTGTGTTCTTTCTAACTACCCTTTCTACTATTTCCCCCAGCTTACGCTTTTCCCAAGGTTCAGTAAATCCGTCAAAACGAATTTCAGGGACATTTTTGCCGTCACGTGGAAACATTTTTTCAAGCATTGATTTTTTGATTTGTTTCAGCTTTTCATACTTACGCTGATGAAGTGTAATAAGGTTGTCGAGGTGTTCAAAACACTCAGCAATTTTTTCTTGTTCTTGTTCTTCATTTGAAACAAAAATTTGTATCTCACTTAATGTCGGAAATTTCAAATTCCAGTTATCAGATGTAATTCCTTGAGAGTTAATTTGAAAAGTATGTATCAGTTCAGGTAATTTGAATTGATAAGCTACACACTTTGAATTTATACCCGAATTTGGAGAAATTACCGTATATGCGGGGCTTACAATACCCTCATACGGCGAATATCCGCTTGCACCTTGCCACATTCTCATAGAGTTGTAAGCAATATCTCCAACACATACTTTCTTATATTTTGACTTATCCTCATTAGAGTTATCGTGCCTACCGAGTTCAGAAAATTTTTTAATACCATTATTTATAGTAACTGAAATCAATTCTCCTTCGGGCATACTTTCAACTCGTTCGGTAAAACATTCTCCCAACTTTCGCTGTTTCCAAGGTTCAGTAAATCCGATAAATCGAATATCAGGAATATTTTTGTTTTCAGACATAAATTTTACCCCCTCAGCAGTTTTTTGAGTTCTGCCAGACCTTTCATATCGGATTCAGAGCCTGTCAGTTCATCAAGCATAAAGCTGAATTCCTTTTCTGTACGCTCAATTTCAGATTCCAAATCATTAAGTGTTGTTGCGTATTTCTGAACAAGATATGTCACTTTCTTTACAAGTGTATCAACAACCGCCTTTGGTAAACTGTTCAGGGAATCCACAAGCGGAGCAATCCATTTTAGTTCAAGTAAGCTGAGTGCCTGTTCATCTGTCAGGTTTTCTATGGTTTCTTTGGTTTTCAGGTGGAGTTTTGTGCTTTCGTCTTTAATACGCTTTCTGAGCAGTTTTTCTTCGTCGTTCATTGCCGCAACCTTTTTCAGAACGGCAAGAACTTCCGGCTCAACCTCTTTTGCTTTAATAGCTTTTTTAACCTCTGACCACACAAAAGCCGTCTTGTCCTCGTTCACAAAATCGGATTCTTTATCTTCTTCCGAAAGTCCGTCGAGTTCCTCCTCATATAAAGAACTTATTTCGGCAATTCTGTCCTCGTGAGATTTAAGTTCAGCCAGTTCCGCATATAAAAGTTCTTTCTGTGCCAACTCAAAAGGAATAATACGACCAACCCAACCTTCCTGTACCTCTTCCTCAGTGCTGCCCTTTTTCTTCAGAACCATATTAGGATCAACGCATTTTGTCGCTGAAAATCCGTCCTGTCGGATTGTTTCAAGGTCAGAAGAAATTACAGACCAGGCTCCGTCGAGCAACTCATAAGCCTCATATTTATCTACAAGCGGAACAGAGTCGAGCCTGTCAAAAATATTGTTGCTGATTTCTTCCTCATTAGTTGTTATCTCCATACTTTGCAGTTTGTCAATCAGTTTCTCACGCAGATATTCCGAAAAATCACTGAATACAGAACTGAAATTATCCGTAAATGCTTTAATGTCGCCGCTGTTTTTTATCGCAGACGCAACATCATCAACAGCCAATGCAGAATATTGTGTTCCGTCAGAACGGAAAATTTCGTTTCTGAGATTCGGAAAAGCCTCCCAGTAATTATGAAGTGAGTCAATTTCAGCGTCAGGAATACCGCCGGACATAGTAGCAAGAATATCCCATGACTCCGCAGCCTCGGAAGAGTCAACATATCGGGGAATGTTCAAATTATAGTCATTCTTGCGGATTTCGTCACGAGTGACCACACGGGAGAATTTTTCTACATTATTACGCTGAATAATGACATCGACTATGCGTTTAATATCAGATGCACGAAGTTTATTATTCTTACCGACTTTCTCAAAGTGCTTTGATGCGTCAACAATCAGAACATCAGTATTTGTGCGTTTTTGTTTCAGCACCATAATAATTGTCGGAATACCTGTGCCAAAGAAAATATTTGCCGGCAAACCGATAATTGCGTCTATGTTGTTTTTCTCAATGAGATTACGGCGGATTTCGCCCTCCTCACCGCCACGGAACAGTACACCATGAGGCAGAACAATCGTCATAATTCCGTCAGGTTTCAGATGATATAAGTCGTGAAGTAAAAAAGCATAGTCGGCTTTACTTTTCGGAGCCATTCCGTAGTTTGCATATCGTGGATCATGCTTTTTGTCCTCAGTCGGTTCCCAGTGCTGTGAATATGGCGGATTTGAAACAACAGCGTCAACATACAGCGGAGAATAAACGTGTTCTTCATCAAAGAACGGCCAGTCTTCTTCGAGTGTATCACCGTTACGGGTGATAATATTATCCGGTAAAATGCCACGCATAACAAGATTCATACGGGTAAGGTTATATGTATTCTCTTTAAGTTCCTGTGCATAGTACTTGATATTGTCCTTACTGCCAATATGTTTTGCCGCGCTCTGACCAATATTTATCAGTAACGAACCCGAACCGCTCGTCGGATCGTAAATCTCAATTTTATCACGGTCTTTCAGGTGATACGCTACAATTTCCGACATAAGCAGTGACACTTCGTGCGGTGTATAAAATTCTCCGGCTTTCTTTCCGGCATTTGCCGCAAAGTTACTGATAAGATATTCATAAATAAAGCCGAGCACATCATAATCTTCCTTGCCGTCCATAGGTATATCCTTAATAAGTTGAAGTAGGTTACTTATTGCCTTAGTTCTTGCACCGGAAGTATCGCCGAGTTTGGAAAGACCTGTATCAAGAGTATCGAATATTTTTTCAAATACTTTTTTATGCTTAGGATCGATTAAACGGTTAAATGCAGACAATGCGTCGGTAACATTTGAAACATCAAAATCCTTGCCTTTGTTTAGCCATGTCGAAAATAAATTGTTATAAGAAATAAAATAACCAAGCTGGCGGCGGCAATATCCGACGGTGTCGGTGTCTTCTTCGGTAAGTTCTTTCAGGTCATCAGTTTCCCAACCGTCCTTGCGGAGAAGTTGCTCCTCTTTATCCGACAGAAATTTATAAAAAATAAAACCGAGTATATAGTCTTTGTACTCATTAGCTTCAATTTTTGAGCGAAGTTTATTAGCAGACTCCCAGATTTTTGCAGCAAGCTGTTGTTTGTTCATAAAAACATTTTCCTTTCAACTACTGTTCTTTTTTTCGTGAACTTTTATTGTTTTTATTATACTACTGCTTGCCTGAAATTTCAAATATATATAAAGATTTAGCCACAAAAAATCATAAAAATAGGCTCTATAATAAATGTTTTGGTAAATAGGATCATAAAAACTTTTTAAAAATTTATCGGAGATTTAAAAATAAAAGAACCGTAATTCCGATAGATTGTATCAGAATTACGGTTCTTATTTGGAACAAATCTCTTATTTTGATACAAATGCACCCTATAAAATAAACGGGTGCATTTTTGATTTGGCTATAAACCTACACGCTTAACCTGACAAATCCAACACAAAAATAATAAAGCAGACTGCAATTTCTTAATAAACTGCAGTCTGCTTGGTTATTATCCTATTTTTTAACCCTCAATTTCCGTACCGTCATTAAATCTGAATACCAAAGTCCCGCCATTACGAACTGTAACCTTATCAATAACCGTCAGCCAAAGGCAATTATCAAATTCAGTGAGCAGTTCTTCCCTTTTGGAAAGCTCGGAAATAAAACGGTCTGTTGCTTTTCTTTTTGCAATTTTGTTTTCTCTCTGCTGTTTAAGTTCATCATACCTTGATTTTGCCTGTTCATAGCGGTCAACATAGTTGTTGTATGTTTCA
>JAQXZA010000141.1 GCA_029226955.1 Clostridia bacterium
CATCTTCAAGCCGACAATAAGAATATATCTCGTCTGTATATCTGAAATGCTTATTCCGATTTCATTATAGAACATCTTTACAAATGCCGTACCTACCTGTGTTGTGATAGTTTTGTCTGTATTTTTTGCATTGTTTATATATCCGTCAAGTTCCGACTGGGTAAACACTGACGAAAACATAGGCGAATTTACAAACTGATACATTTTTGACATATCTACATTTGAAACATCAAAAGCCGACATATCAGTTGCATTGTCCTTTGAATTTTCAACGCCGAGTTTAGATGTAACATCTTTCATTGCACCGACAAATGATACACTTGCCCTTGCGAAAATGTCGTCAAGTTCTTCCCTCGTTGTTCCGTCGGAAAGACTGTCATTAAGTACATAGATACTCTTTGACGAATCGTCAAGATAAGAATATTTTTCTTTATACTTCTGATAATCCTGTGACGAACTATCAACAAGAGTATAATTTTTATCTATTGTTTCCTGTTCGTTTTTTTCTCTGTTATCGAAAAAGTGGCTTAACATCTGCATAGAGTCACTGCTGAGTGCATCAGGTGAAGAATGTTCTATGCCTGAACGCTGTATGCCGACATTTACAATATCGGACATAAGATTCGGCAGGATAAGTTCGTTGAAACCCTGACCGAAAAGCAGTATTACCGCAAGAATACAGGAAAAAATATATGGTTTCATATATTTTTTGAGTCTGAACATATTTCGTATCAATCCTTTCTTTATTACACTGTCTTAATTATCTTAACATATTATTTTTTTAATTTAAAGGAATTTTTTATTAAATGTTATTATATACAGAATGATACGGAAATTTATTGAAATTTCAATATTTTTGACAGATGTCAAAAATTAAATCTGTAAAGTCTTGAATTATCGCACTATATATGTTAAACTTTTTTAAAATTACCGTGTTGACCTTGTTTTAAAATAATGCTATTATAAAATTTAAAGTATATCAAAATTCAAAAAGTTATCTTTCCGTTTAAGGAGTATGACAATGAATAAAAAAAATTTAAAATCAATAATAAAAAAAATACAGTGGAAACAGGTATTTAACGCACTTATTGTAATTTTTACACTGGGTATGATAACATACTTTATCTTCTCGGACGGCGGTCTTATTGACCTTATAAACAGTAATCTCAACATCAACGGCTGGTGGATTATGACAGCGGTTGCCGTACATCTGCTGAATATCGCCATTGACGCTACTATAATATATCTTTTTGTAAAAGAAACTACTCCGAATGTAACTTTTTATAATGCCTTGGTTGCGTCAATGGTCGGACAGTTCTTTTGTGCGGTAACACCGAGTGCGTCAGGCGGACAGCCTATGCAAATTATTTCTATGTCACAAATGGGAATTAAGGGTGCAAACGCAACATCAGCACTGATACAAAAATTCCTTGTGTGGCAGTTTACACTCACGGGATACAGCATTGTTGCAATATGTGCAAGATTTTCATTTTTTGCAGGAAATCTCAATCCTACAATGTGGCTGCTTGCAATAATCGGATTTCTGGCACAGGTTGCTGTTATTGTTGCACTTTTGCTTGCGTCATTCAACAAAAAACTTACAAGTAAAATTGTCAACGGTATTTTTTCATTTTTAGGAAAAATAAAAATTCTTAAAAATGCCGACGAAAAAAAAGCTGCTTTCAGCACACAGCTTGAAACATTTCACGAAAGCAACAAAGAGCTTAACAAGAATCACGCATTAGTCGTAAAGGTTTATGTACTTACAGCAATACAGATGACTGCACTTTTCCTTGTGCCTTACTGTATCAGTGAGTCATTCGGTATTCATTGCAGTCCTTTTGATATGCTTTGTGCACAGGCTTTTGTAAATATGGTTTCAAGCCTTGTGCCTCTGCCTGGTGCATCGGGTGCAGCAGAATTTTGTTTCAGTGCGTTTTTCTCAACATACTTTACCCCCGAAACAATCAAGTCGGCAATTCTTATATGGCGTACAATAACATACTACGGCACTATTGCAATTTCCGCACCGTTTTCAAGAATGCGTAAAAAGGAAAAAGTTCAGACAGCCGACACAGTTCAGTAAAGAGGTTATTCTATGCAAAATTCCACTCCGAAAATAAGTATCTTAATTCCGATATATAATGTCGAAAAATATCTTGACAGATGTTTAAATTCAATAAAAATTCAGAGTTTCAATGACTTTGAAGTTATAATGATAAATGACGGTTCTACTGATAAAAGCGGTGAAATTGCCCGTAGCTATGCCGACGCTGACAAAAGATTTATCCTTGTAAATCAGGAAAATATCGGAATGTCAAAATCACGCAACAAGGCTTATACTATGTGTCACGGTGAATATGTGGCATTTATCGACAGTGATGACTATATTGCCCCCGATTTTCTCCTGAATATGTATTCGGCGGCACAGAAAAGCGGTGCAGATGTTACAGTGTGTAACTATGCCATTAACTTTGAACCCGAATGTCGTGTAAAAAAGAAAAAATCAAGAAATCTTGAATCAGGAGAATTTTCAAAAGATGAGGCTGTTAATCTTTTGCTCAGAGATGTAAAATTGCGTTTTTATGTATGGAATAAGCTTTGGAAAAAAGAATTTCTTGACAAAACAGGAATGAAATTCATTGATATATACTATGAAGATATTGTGTTCTGTACACAGGCTTTTCTCAAAATAAATAAACTCTGTTCAATAGATTATACGGGAAATTTCTATTCAAGACAAACAAAAACTATTCTCGAAAAATCTATGCCGTTCAAGCGTATAGATGATTATATTTCTACCGTAAAATATATGCGTGAATTTCTTGAAACCGACAGCAGTTTTGAAAAATTCAGAAAAAGTTTTATGCACCACGCTATGCACGTTTATCTTTCAATTCCGATACTGGTTATTCAGGCAAACCACGAGGCAAAAGAAAAAATAAATGTATTCCGCACAATAAAAGATGATATTAAAAGACTTTCTTATTATATGGGCAAAAAATACAAACTCAACTATCCCAACACTGTAAATAAAGGTGATAACCAATGCACAACAAACAAACTCCGAAAATAAGTATCATTGTACCTATTTATAATGTTGAAAAATATCTGAATAAATGTCTTAAATCAATACAGGCACAGACTTTTACGGACTTTGAGGCTCTGCTTATCAATGATGGCACTAAGGACAACAGTGCCGCTATTGCACAGAAATATTGCGACAGCGACGACAGATTCAAGCTCTATACCAAAGAAAACGGCGGTCTTTCGGACAGCCGGAATTACGGTCTTAAACTTGCAAAGGGTGAATATATAGCCTTTATTGACGCTGACGACTATATCCACAAGGATTATCTCTATGTTCTTTATCACGAATGTATTGATAACGACGCTGATATGTCATACTGCCGCTTTAAATATTCATACTTTAACACAGGAATAACCTTTCCTATGTTCATTTCCGCAAAAAAAGAGGTTTTGAAAACCGTTGACGCACTCAATATTCTTATCCGTGATAATTTTCTGCACAGTTATGCGTGGAACAAAATGTACAAAAAAAGCCTTTTTGACGATAATAATATCACCTATCCCGATATGTATTTTGAAGATGTTGCAACAAGCGGAAGACTGCTTTTCCACGCTAACAAAATTGCCGTAAGTGACCGTTATCTTTATTATTATTTAAAGCGTTTCGGAAGTATAATGAGTACAATGAACGCAAAGAAAATAAATGATTTTCTCCGTTCTGCCCTTTTTACAAGAAACTATGTTCAGCTAAAAGGTCATTATGACGAGTACAAAGATTCAATCTATAAATTTGCACGAAAAATGCACAGGGTAAACATTTATTCAATAATAAGACAACATCTTGTGCATTTTGATTTCAGAAAAATGGGATATAATTTCAAGATGAACACAGCGGCTTTTCATTATATCATTTCTGACGATTATGTTCCGACGGAAGATTTACCCGACATTCCGTATAAACTTGTCCAACCCGGAAGAAAAAAGAAAAACAAAAAAGGCTCTATGTCAATAGTTGGGGTAAAACCGAAAAAATAGGAATACGAGTGGTAGCAATCAGGTTGCCACTCGTTTTTCATTTTAAGGAAATATATGTAAAATACGATTACGAAAACGTTTAAAGTTGCGATAACCGTAAGCGTTGCGTTTAAGTACTTTGATTTTGTTGTTGCAGCCTTCTGTAAAGCCGTTTGTGATAGAATAGTCAAAAGAGTTAAGAATACCTGT
>JAQXZA010000142.1 GCA_029226955.1 Clostridia bacterium
CGTCTGTATTATCATTGTTAGGTATATATACTTTTCTGGTGATATTTTGTCCGTCTTTGCAGTGGAACTCAACCTGATAAGTTGAATAGTAATAGTAGCCATATACACTCGAATACAAACTGCCACCGTTTTTTAATGACTTTACATTATTGTAAAGATTGTCGCTGAAAATTTTAATAAGCTCTTTGTTTTCATAATCAAAGGTTTTTGTCTTACATTCCTGATATGTTTTCAGACCGTAATTATGATTATTATTGTCATTAACAGGTTTTACAGAAATGGATTGTATATCCGACTGTACGGGAACAGTATTTAATATTGAATTGTCTATTGCCTGACTGCCGAATATAAAAGCAAAGTCAAACGCAACAACTATAAGATAAAGCGGAACTGCATACAGAAGTTTTTTTACGCTTTTTGTTGTGATAAACTCATAGACAAAATATGCAATAACGGAAATTCCGACACCCAGTATCAGCACTCCTGCATTCAAATGTTGCTTTGAGTCCTCCAAAGTTATGTTTAATGACAGCGGATAGCATATCATCAAAGTTGGAACTATACCGATAAGTGAACGTATAACGTGACGGACACCTTTGAACGCAACCGCACTTTCTGCCGATTCGGATTTTCTTGCACGGTGTATGAAAAATCCTCCGACAAAATACACAACAGCCAGAATAATACTGTAAAGCATTATACCCCAGTCGGTCAGAAGTTCAGAATAAAGCATACCCGATTCAAAGGGAACAAACAGTATATTGATATACGGTCTTAAAAGCGGTATTGACTCAAACGACACAATCGGTACGGCTGAACTTATTGCTGATGTAAATACCGAAATTATAAGTCTTGGTGCAAACATCAGCAAAAGGAATGTAACAATATCAGAAAAGAAATTTCCCGAAAGTCCGACTGCAACCAAAGCTATCGACATAACCAGAAATGCCGCTATAAACGAACTATACAGTGCTATCCATATAAAATAAGGCGTTATCATTACATTTGGTGCAAAACTGTATAAAAGATATGATGAAAATGTCGAAACAAGAATTATAAAAACGCACCATACCATTGTCACTGCCGCATAAGTAATATAAACACAACTTCTGTTAAGCGGCACTGAATGATAAAAGTCTGATGAGTTTCTTTTGTTCATAAAACTGAAAAGACTAAAAATCAGCATTGTGGGTATGAAATAAAACATTGAAAATATCGGTGCAACAAACTCATTAACGGTAACAGCGTGAAATGAGGCTTCCGACGTATTAAGCAAACTTGTAAACGGATTAAAACACGTAGCAATAACGGTAATAACAGTCAGGCATATACCTAAACTTTTTGTCTGCTTAATGCCCTCCCACATCAGTGAAAGGCTGAAATACTTATTTTTTCTCATCTGTTTTTGCCTCCGCTTTATCCGTATTGCCGTCAAAAACATCACTAAATTCATAACCCAAAGCACCTGTTTCAAATATGAACACTTCTTCAAGTGACAGTGGCAATATATCAAACAGTACAGGATTTTTCGCTTTAAGTTTATTCTTTACTTCTTCCCTGTCGCCACGAACAATAACATTAGATACCATACCTGTTTTCTTGAAATCAAGCACTTCAATTCCGATGTCTGTAAACAGTTTTTTGTCGTAATCTTCTTTGAACGCAACCTGCACTTTGAAAAGTGATGTTTTGAGATTCTGCACATCACTCTCAAAAATAATTCCGCCTTTATGTAACAAAGTCAACTGGTCGCAAGTATCTTCAAGTTCACGCAAACTATGGCTTGTGATAACCGCTGTTGCCTGACGCTCGCATATATCGTCAAAGATTATGTTTTTTACAAGGTTTCTCATAACAGGGTCAAGACCGTCAAAGGTTTCATCAAAGAAAAGATACTTTGTCTGACAGGATAAAGCACAAATTATTGCCGCCTGTCGTTTCATACCCTTGCTGAATCCTGAAATTTTCTTTTTCGGGTCAAGACCGAATTTTTCCGTAAGTGTGTTGAATCTTTCAAAGTTAAAATTCGGATAGAACGCACTGTAAAATTTCGCCATTTTGTTCATTGTTGCAAGCTGAATGAAATACAATTCATCAGGCACAAGCACAAAATTCTGTTTTGCCGCCTCGTTTTCCCATACAGGCTTGTCGTCAATTTCAATTTCGCCGCTGTCGGCTTTGTAAATGCCGGTAATAAGACGTAAAAACGTACTTTTTCCGGCACCGTTACTTCCGACAAGACCATAAATACAGCCCTCAGGTATTTCACACTTCATATCTTTGAGTGCAACAAAATCTCCGAATGTTTTCGTAACATTACTGACTTTAATCATATCATTTTCCTCCGTATAATTATTTTTATTTACTGATTGGTATGTTTTGCTTTTTTCAGGGTATCATACAGTTCCTTGTACTCGTCTGCTGTAAGGTTGATAATATAATTATTTATTTCGCCTTCCGAATACATCATTTTTTCCTGTTCGTTTTTATTTTTATAGATGTTGTACTCGGTATAAATTTCAAGCATAAATGTTCTCTTATCCGCAAGATTACATTCTCTTTGTGCGGCATCAGTAAGTATTTTAACCGCCTTTTTTATGTTATCAAAATCAGTGTCACTAACCTGATATTCGTCAGAAAATCTTGTATAGTCATCTGGCTGATTACCTTCATATACATCTGATATATACTGATTATTGGGTATTGTCACATTGATATAACGTTCATCAGTATAGTAAGTATCATTTTCGATACGAAGTTCATCAGAACCGTCACCCATAATATTCTTCATTGAAACAGTAAAATTCTTTTTAACATCTATACCCGACAGCACTTTTTCAAGTGTCTGACTGCTGTGGTCATTTTTTTTATTGTATAAGTCAGATAATTTTTGGAGTGTTTTCGGGGTATCATCAGCGGTTATATGATATTGTGAATAAAAGGTATTTGTTCCGATATAGCCATATACGCTGATGTGGAACACATTATAATAATTATAATAATCTAAATTCAGTATTCTCTTGGCGGGAGTCGGAAGTGCGTTATATTCTTCTTTATAGCTTTCCCACAATTCTTTGAGTTCATTTTCCGTCAAATTTCCCCCGACCATATCACAAAAATAACCACTGATGTCGATTTCTTTTATTTCGTTGTTGTCGGGAAGTTTTGTTATTGCATTTTGATAGTTGTCACTGTTTTTGATGAGTTTTTCAATCTGATTGCTTTGCGGCCCGTTTGGTTCAGTGAAATAATAATCCATATTAAGAAGATATACAATTCTCTTTATATCGTTTCCGTCTTTGCAGTGGAAAGTAACATTATATCTTTCAACACCATAGCGTGTAGCGTCCGGAGAATTGCTGTATCCCTCTTGTCTGTATTTTTCAAATGTTCCCTCCCGAATGTACTTTACATCATCAGCAAGAGAAGAACAGAGAATGTCAATCATTTCTTTGTCGTCATATTCACAGTTTTCAAGCATATATGATTTGTACGGTATTGCGTCCTGTGATTTATCATAATCGGAATCATAACCGCCGTATTTTATTGATACTGATTTTACCTCTGATGAAGTTGGAACATAGCTTACTATTGAATTGCTTATTGCGTGAGTGCCGAGTACAAACGCAAAACCAAACACTACAACTACAAGATAAAGCGGAATTGCAAACAGAAGTTTTTTTGCACTGCGTGTTGTTGCAAGTTCATACAGGAAGTATAAAAGCAACGAAATAATAACAGCAATTATAGCCGTTTCTGTTGAGAGTTTTTCAAATCTCGCCGCCAGCGGATATGTTATAATAAAGGTCGGCATTATACCGATTAAGGAACGTACAACGTGCTGAACCCACTTGAATGACGAACCTGTTTCAGCCGTTTCAGATTTTCTTGCCTTGTGAATAAACAAACCGCCGACAAGATAAACTATTGCAAGAATCAGACTGTACCATATTGTAATTGGTTCAATCTCCCACGAATAAACACCTTTAACAAACCACGAAAGCGGCAAAAAGATTATATTACAGCCTATATCAACAAGCGGAATTGAACTGATTTGTACAACAGGTGCGGCAAGCTGAATTGCTGATGAAAAAAAGGCAATAATAATTCTCGGCACGAACATAAGCAGAAACATTATTGCAATATTTGAAAATGCCGTACCTGAAAGTCCCTTTGCAACAAGTGCTATTGCCGCAATAAGCAACATAAGGACAAATGTTGTGCCTATTGTCATACCGATAAACAACGGAGAAATTGTTATTTTCGAGTTCATATAATACAATGAATAGGAAAACAGCGTTGAAACCGTCGTTATAAACGTACACCACAGCATTGCTGTAACAGTGTATGTAATATACACACAGCTCCTGTTAAGCGGTACGGAATGGTAAAAGTCGGACGAATTTCGCTTGTTCATAAATCCGAACAGTGCAAAAATAAAAATCATCGGCAGTACATATCCCATTAAAAATATCGGTGCAAAAAAGTTTCCGAATGAAACGGTTATATGGTATCCGTAATCCTTAAACATAGCCGCAAATGGTAAATATCCCGACATAAACATTGATGCAATCAGCAGGATTATACCTACACCCATTGTCTGCTTAATGCCCTCACGCATTAACGCAAGGCTGAAAAACTTATTCTTTTTCATCTGAATTTACCCCCTATTTATCCGAATTACTGTCAAGAACATCATTGAATTTAATCATCATTTCCGCCCCCATAATACAATTTCACCTTAGCAATAATTTCCTCAACTGTCATACCCGAAAGTTTCAGTTTTTCCACCGCATTTTTAAGTTCGCTGTCGGATTTCATCATACTTTTCTGAATTATATCCTTTGCGTCATTTGAAATATACCTTCCGACACCTGGAACAGAATATGTGATGTCTGAGCGTTCCAGTTCATTATAAGCCTTTTGTATTGTGTTCGGATTAGTACCGATTTCCTTTGAAAGACTTCGTACAGAGGGAATCATATCACCCGATTTGAGTATGCCTGTAACAATAAGGTTTTCAAACTGCTCGATAATCTGTTCATAGATAGGCTTGTGGCTCATTTTATCTATGGAGATTAAGTTTTCATACATACAAATTCACCTTCTTTTTTAAAATACTAACTATACTATTGGTTATAGTACAGTTATACCACGTTGTACGCTGTTTGTCAATAGACTTTTTACAGTCAGGAGTTAGGAATTAGGAGTTAGTGTAAACTACTGCTGTTTCGTTGAATTAAGCTATAAATAAAAAAAGAGCGGTACAAACCGCCCTCAAAATTACATCTTGAAATATTTTTCGTCAAAAACCTCTGAAACAACACTGCCACAGGTTATGTCAGCAAGCTGTTTTTGAAGTTTATCGAAATTTTCAGGTGCAATATGATATTCAATATCAACACAATCAGTAAATTCCGTATTGTCAATCGTTCCGTCAAGCGACGGTATAAGTCCCGAAATTTTCCCGTACTGGTTATAGTCGCATTTCATTCTTGCAACAAGACATTTTTGCATTGTTAT
>JAQXZA010000143.1 GCA_029226955.1 Clostridia bacterium
CACGTGTTTGCAATTCAAGATATGAACGCTGATCCTCTGTTAATGTTATTTTGCTTGTCTTTCTGCCCATGAATATAACCTCCCTATATGCTATAAGAAGATTATATCATAGAACTGAACAATAGTCGAGTTAATTAAAAATATTTCTACTAGTGCAGTATTTTACAGACGAAACCACGATAAAAACGAAAAAAATTTTTGAAAAATATAACTTTTTATTGAAAAACGCCTGAAAGTGTAACGCATTTGTAACGCCCTATATGTTATGATAAATAAATGCCTGAAATTTGATTTTTATAGGTTATATTTGTATATTTTTGAAAGGAATGATAAAATTGAAAACCAAAAAAACCGCAATGCGTGCGTTGTCACTGCTGATAGTAATGCTGATGCTTGTGTCACTTGTGCCGTTTGGCACAATTTCGGCTTCGGCTGTGGACTCTATCTCCGGCGACGGCACACCCGGCAATCCCTATCTGATAGGCACGCCTGAAGGCTTGAAGAAATTCAGTGAAATAGTAAACGGCGGTCAGTACGGTGCTTATGCAAAGCTTATTTCCGATATTGAGATAAATCCGGGCATAGAATGCGGTACATCAGGATATTTAGGTGATAAAGAACCGGAGGAAAATAAAAATTATATTATCAAGTATTTTGAAGGTGTCTTTGACGGTCAGGGACATACTATAAGCGGTTTGTATAACAAAAAATATACGCAAGAGGCCGGATTATTTTATCATCCTACAGGTGCAGTAATCAAGAATTTAAATATCGACAGATCCTATATTAAGAGTTTCTTGTACGGCGGTATGATTAGTGTGGCTACAGATACAACCGTAATTAACTGCCATAGTAACGCTTATTATGATTCTCGTGGTGAGGAAATTGAGATAGGTGGTATGGCAGGCCGAGCTTATAATTCAAAATTTATTTCCTGTACAAATACAGGACAAATTACTTCATATCATTATCATCGTTGTGAGCAACGATTCGGCGGAATTGTCGGACTTGCAGAAAATTGTACATTTGTTGATTGTAAAAACACAGGCAAATTGGATGCAAATGAATATAATATGGGGTTGTCCTTTTTCGGCGGTATTGTCGGAGATGCGAATAATTGCAGTATCTCCTATTGCTCGAATGATGCCCTTCTTGCACCCTTGGGAAAAGTAATGTACGATACAGAGGGCGTAGGAGGAATAGTCGGTTCTCTTAAGGGTGAATCTTCAGTAATCGGCTGCATAAATAACGGTATTATCTACGAAGATTCCGGAGGTAAAACAGCAGGTGGTATAATAGGATCATGCCCTTATGACTCTTATAAAGAAAGTAAAATCCGTGATTGCTTGAATACGGGGGCAGTTTATATCGGCGATGTTTCTTTGAATACATTTATCGGTAATATGTACTATGCTAATATCAGTATAGATAATTGCTTTACGAGAGGTTGTTTTGTTCATTACTTAACCGCTGATGTTTACTCCAAATTAAAAATCAGTAATTCGTATTATGAAGATAGAGAAGTGCGCTATACTACCTCTTACGGCGAATACAAAACCGAGCTTAACAACACAATTAAATTTACTGACGAGATGAGAACAAGCGGAGAGATAGCATATAACCTCAATAAAAACAGTTCTTCCGTAAAAATCGGACAGGATTTAGCTGCTCATCAATCTTATCCGTCAATAAACGGCAAAAAGGTTTATTACGGCTACGAAAACTGTCAGTCCACCGAAAAAACCTACAGCAATGACTTCCGTTATGAAATAAAGGGAATCGGCCATATTTATGATGAAAAGGGAATCTGCACGCTTTGCGGAGCGTCGGGCGGAAGTGAGGAGTGCCCTTATCCGATTTCAACTGCTGAGGATTTGAGAAATTTTGCTGATGCGGTTAATAGCGGTGCAACAGCATTGTGTGCTAAACTGATGAACGACATAGACCTAAACCCCGGCACAACCTTCAATATAACTAACGGCACATATACCGGTGACGAGCCGACAAAATGGACTCCTATGGGTTCGACGGATTATCCATACTGCGGCACCTTTGACGGAGCAGGATATAAAATAAGCGGCTTGTATACAGAGTATACAGACGACAGCAATGCCGCCCTTTCGGGCTTGTTCGGCAAATGTGATGCAACTGATAACAAAGCACCCGTAATTAAAAATCTGAGTGTTGATAATTCAAGCATCAAAGCAAACAGCGTTGCAGGCGGAATTGTCGCATATATAAGCAACGGCACAGTAAGCAATTGCTCAAGCTTAGATGGTGTATTTATTAATTCTTCATCAACAGGAGGAATTGCAGGAAATTCCGCAAGCAGCACAATTTCGGATTGCAGCAGCTTTTCGGCAGTTAATGGCCTTAATAAAGCAGGCGGAATTATCGGAGAGGGTCGTGCTAATACGATTTCAAAATGCTTTAACAGCGGTACTGTAACAGTTCAAGGCCTTGGAGATTCGTATGTAGGCGGTATTTCAGGATATGAAAGCGGCGGCACACAGCTAAGCAATGTATACAATAAAGGCAGTATCTATCTGCACTACGGCATTATCTCTGCTTCATCATATGACATAGGCGGAATTATCGGGTACGGAGAATGCAGTATTACAAACGGCTATAATACAGGAAGTCTGAATAGTATCTGGGATGGCGCATACCCATCAATTGCATATAAAGGTGCGGCAATCGGCTACGCCGGCTCTACGGACACAGAAATCAAAAACTACTACTATTCAGATACAACCACGGTGCTGTGTCAAGGTGCAAATGTTGCAAGCGAAAGCACAGGAGTTAAAACAGCCGAGCAACTTGCAAGCGGAGAGGTAACATATCTGCTCAACGGTCAAACGAGCGATGGCGACCTTTTCTGGGGACAAATGATAGGCGTTGAAGAAACACCTGTTTTCTCAAGTGAAACAGTTTATTACGGCACAAACTGTGCAGGTGAAAACTTGTATTCAAACCTGCCGGTTACAGCGGATCATCATTTTATTTCCCTTAACGGTAAGTGTTACATCTGCGGAGCATATCAGGACGAAATGAGTGCACTTTACGGTTACAATGCAACGCTGGGCGGAAATATCGGCTTGAACTTCATTATGGAAATTGAAGAAGAATATAAGAATGATGATACAAGTATGAATTTCTCGGTTATGTATAACGATTCAGATACAGACGAGCAAAAGGAGCTTTACACTCAAAGCATACCATTTAAAGATGCAGATGTAATTACTGTTGACGGAAAAAATTACTATAAATTCACCTGTAATGTAGCCGCAAAGGAAATGACCTGTGCAATTAAAGGACAGCTTGTAAACGGCGACAAGAAGGGCACTGTGTTTACTTACTCTGTTGCAGATTATGCATACACCTTGCTTAATTCGGAAAACGCTACGGATAGTACACAAAAGCTTGTAAAGGCTATGCTCAACTACGGAGCATATTCTCAGGAATACTTCGGCTTTAATACCGGCTATCTTGCAAACTGCGATTTATCAGATGAGGAAAAACAACTTAACGAGTACTATGCGTCTGATTATGAAATCTATAAGAAGAACTATGTCCAGACTTCCGAAAGTGCAATAAGCTATTACGGCAGTAGCCTTGTTCTTGAAACCAACACAGAAGTTAATCACTACTTTACCTTTGACAGCTCAAAAATAAGTTTTGAAGACATAGTCTATACCTGCACCGACAGTTCGGGCAACGATTATGCAGAAAATATAGAGATTGAAAAATGGGGGGAAAACGGATTCTACATAAAACTTAAGAATATTCCTCCGCATTTTTACAGCAAAAAACTGGCTCTGATCATCTACGATGGAGATATTAAGCAATGTGCCCTGACCTTCACGCCGGTAAGCTATTTCTATTCTGTGCTTAATGCTTATCCCGAGGACGACGGAGTACACGACAGCCTGAGAAATGTTGTAAAAGCATATTATCAGTACGCTCTGGAAGCATTTGGGTATAAAGTTAGTTCATAAAACTGATAAGCTGCAAAGAAGAAAATGAAGAGGATATAATCGTAACCAGTGATACTGTTCCGGGGGATAATTAAACTGAGATTATAAAGTGGATTAGTTAATAACAAAATCAGATAGTTGCATATTATGAAAGGGTTGTTACCAATTACAATAATTTGCAACAACCCTTTGTTTTTATTTTCTTGTTTTGAGAATCTGATATAAAAATTTTAAAATTTTACAAAACCACCTTGTTTTGTTGCACTTCATTTATTATAATGTAGAGAGTTCAGTTTTTTATAGTAAAATGATGATAATTTATGTTGGTTGACAGAAAGGTTTTGTAGTAATTATGAAAAAAAGAAATATAATTGTTGTCGTGTCTGTAATATCAGCCGTTATGGTAATTGCCGGTATAATTATAGCTGTATTATGCTTTGGAAATTCAAACGGCAGTGATTCTGCAACAAATACAAATACTTCTGTTTATACAAGTGAGTCTGCCACAGAAAAAAGCACCCCCTTGGATTCTTCTTCTCCGAGAAAAAACGACTCCTCAACTTTGCTTAATTCACAGGTTTCAGAAAATCAATCCACGGAAAAAAGCACTCCATCAGATTCTTCTTCTCCGAGCAAAAATGACTCCTCAACTTCGCTTAATTCACAGGTTTCGGCAAATCAATCCTCAGAAAAAGATGATGTAGATGTTCCTCAAAGGGAAGACGGAGAACTTGAAATCATTGGTGGCAATGACAGTGGCAGTTCTTCATATGAAAACAGACCAGAATCAAATAATGACAAATCATCAGAAAATAATTCCGATAAAAAATCAGAAAACAGCTTATCGGAATCCTCAAAGCATGAGAGCAGTTCGTCAGAATCTTCAAATCATGAAAGCAGTTCGTCAGAATCCTCTGATAAAGAGAACAGTTCGGGTTATTCTTCAGAAGATGTGATTGAATTACCTATAATTACCGTATAAGAAAAATATAATTTTGGAGGGATTTTTATGATTTTTGAGAAATACGAGCAAGCTGAAATGGAAATCATTGAGTTCGACACTGAAGATATGATTACGGCATCAAAATGCAAGTGCGAAGGTGCGATTGAATTGCCTATTATTCCAGTAAAATGAGTATATCACTTCATATCAAAAATTGTAGAAAAAATTAGTTCTATAACGAAAGGAGGTGAATAAAATGGAGAATTATGTTGTTCCAAAGATGGAAATTATTGAATTCGAGGCAGAAGATGTGATTGATAGTAGTGTTCCTGGAGGTTGTAGTAACGAATTGCCCGTCATAAAGGATTGATCCGTGAGCAAATATTTTTAAAGCAGGCAGCTTCGGTTGTCTGCTTTTTTGGATAGAAAGTATGATATTTAGTATAGAAAAATGCACAAGTGAACATGCGTGATGTTATAATCAGCCAATAATTAAGAAAGCAAGGTGATGTTTATGTCCGTACAATTCAATATTGCCATTGCCGGTCAGGTTATCGGTGTAACCGCACTGTATGACAAAACCCGTACATTCTGCCGTGAATATCTTACTGATGCTGAACCGAATTTAAATGTGGCAGTCACCTCTGCGGATATTGCCTTTGAGCGTGAGAAATCCGATCGTGAAGCCATTGTGGAGGGTAATGTACCGACTGCGTATTCTGATGAATATCTTGAAACACTGGCAGTGTATCGGAAGATAGCTGTGGGACTTTTGGATAATGGTATTCTGCTGTTTCATGGCTCTGTAATCGCAGTTGACGGTGAAGCCTATCTTTTTACTGCAAAAAGTGGCACAGGTAAAAGTACCCACACATGGCTGTGGAAAAAGCTGTTTGGTAATCGTGCAACAATTGTCAATGATGACAAGCCACTATTGAGAATTGATGAACATGGTGTTATTGCATACGGCACTCCGTGGGATGGAAAGCACCACCGCAGTACCAATATTTCCTGTTCGTTGAAAGCTATCTGCATACTGACACGAAGTGAGGAAAATCACATTCAGCGTATCGACAAAAAAACCGCCTTGCCGATGCTCTGCCAACAGAGCTATCGCCCCTCTGACCCAATCGCATTGAGAAAGACTCTTGCACTGATAGACAGGCTGGGCAACAGTGTCAGGCTGTACAGATTATGGTGCAATATGGAGCCGGAAGCCGCACAGGTGGCATACGACGGAATTACTCAATCGGAGGAGGAAACCCAATGCAAATAATATTGCCACCGTCCGACAACACCATAAAAATCCTTGGCAAACCAAAGCTGTCGGAAACAGGTTTCCGTTGGATGACCTATGTGCTTTTTCAGCCTGTGGAGAACGGTATGCTGTTGTTCAATGTGCTGACACGTGAAATGTTGTTGCTTACTCCTGAGGAATATGCCACACCAGACAGTCTGTCAGAGTTGCGTGACAAGTGGTTTCGTGTGCCGAAAGCAATGAACGACCAAAAATACGCTGACTATGTTCGTTTTATACGAAAGACGGTTTGCAAAAAGCCGAAATACATCACTGATTATACTGTTTTTACTACAACGGACTGCAATGCCCGTTGCTTTTACTGCTATGAGATGGGTCGCTCACGTATTTCAATGAGCAATGAAACTGCCCATAAGGTAGCTGACTATATTGCGGGTCATTGTGGCGGTGAAAAGGTAAAATTGGGTTGGTTTGGCGGTGAACCGCTGTTAAACAAAAGAGTTATCGACATCATTTGCAGAGATTTGACATCACAGGGAATAGAGTATCAATCCAACATAATTTCAAACGGTTACCTGTTTGACGAGGAAACGGTGCGGCAGGCTGCAGAACTGTGGAAACTGAAATGGGTGCAGATTACACTGGACGGCACAGAGGAAGTGTACAATCGTTGTAAGGCGTTCATATACAGGGACGGTCAAAGTCCCTATCAAATTGTACTGAACAATATTGAGCGACTGTTGGATACGGGAATCCCTGTGATTGTACGTATGAATATGGACAATCACAATGCTGAAAACCTTTTGACGCTTGTGGACGAACTGCATAAACGATTTGCCGGAAAGTCCGGTCTGACCGTTTACAGTCATGTATTATTTGAGTTTGTGGGGAACAAGGAGCATATCCGTGAAAATCAGGAACGGCATAATTTGTATCAGAAACAGCAGTATTTGCGTGAAAAACTGGCAGACTATGGATTAAATAACAAGCGTGGTATCAGCAAAAACCTGCCTGTAAATCATTGTATGGCTGACAGTGGCAAAGCTCTGACTATTCTGCCAAACGGAGAACTTGGTGTATGTGAGCATTACAGCGAAGATAACTTTGTCGGTCATATTGATTGTGATGTTCTGGATTTATCAATGCTGCAAAATTTCTGTGAAACCATAGAACCAATAGAGGATTGTGCAGACTGTTTTCGCTATCCGGAGTGTATCCGCTTGAAAAAATGCGTAGAGCAAAGAGAGTGTTATCCTGAAATACGAGATGAAACACGCAAAAAAACACTTGATGCTATGAAGAATACCTATTTCGCATGGCTCAGAAAAGAAGAGGCAGATGCAGAAGAACTGTCAGATATATGCTGAAATCATATTATAAAAATTACATTCGAGGGAAGGACGATTATATATGAAACTGAAAGAAACATTTATTACACAGGAAATGGACGGCGAACAGATTATGGTTGCCACTGACGGATCTTTTGTCGGTATGGTACGAAACAATGCCACAGCAGCGTTTATTGTAGATTGCCTGAAAACTGACACCGACAAAGAAGCAATTCTGGACGCTATGTGCCGAAAATACGATGCGCCCCGGGAGATAATGGCTACCGATGTGGATAAGGTGCTGAACAATCTGCGGAAAATTGGTGCGTTGGAGGAGTAAGCTTGGGATATGCACAATTAGAAGAATTGAAAAAACATGGAATGTATTTGAGTACGCCGAAAGGTATCAGTATGAACCCTATGCTATATGAAGCGGACAGTGTTGCTGAAATACATGCCATTACTCGTCCTCCTGCCCGGTATGATGTTGTTATGTATATCCGTGGAGAGAGTCAGGGCGTTATTCACCGTGTGCTGTATAAAAAAGGTGATATCTATGTTATTAATGGGGATAATTGCTGGCAAAAGGAATATGTACGACAAGAACAAATTTATGGAATTGTGACACGGTTTTATAGAAGAGGTCGTTGGCACGAAGTGACAGAGCCTGCATATCGTTTATATTCGCATATATGGGCAGATTTGTTTTTCATTCGAAGACCGATATTGTATATTCGGGACAAACTTAAATCGCTCAAAAGAAAAACGCAAAGGAAATTGTCGCTATGAACAAGAAACACCATACAGATGTTACGTTGCACTGGATCAGCAAGGTTTTTGGAAAATCAAAGTGGCTTGTTGTATGTCTTGTGGTTTTGCAATCGCTTTTGAGCCTTTCCGGTATCTTCTATACCCTCATTTTACGGTGGATTATCAATGCCGCAGTAGATGGAAACCAAAATGAATTCTTCATTTCTATTGCAGTTTTGGTTGGCGTTATATGCTTTCAAATTCTTATTCAGGCGGTCAATCGGTTTCTTAATGAATATACTGATGCAGTTGCGGAAAACAAGTTTAAATCACGGTTGTTTTCCTCTTTGCTGACAGGAAATTATTCCTCGGTGACGGCAACCCATTCAGGCGAATGGATGAACCGTCTGACCTCAGATACCGTTGTGGTTGCCGGTGGTGTGACCCAGATTATCCCGGGTCTGATTGGTATGTCAGTACGAATGATTGGTGCAATTGTGGCGATTGTATGGCTTATACCGGAATTTCTGTATATATTTGTTCCCGGCGGAATAGCTATGTTTTTGCTGACCTATGCGTTCCGCAAGGTATTGAAACGTCTGCATAAGCAAATTCAGGAAGCAGACGGCACAATGAGGGTGTTTTTACAGGAACGTCTTGAAAATCTGCTGATTGTCCGTGCTTTTAATAAAGAAAAACAGACTGTTAATCAAGCCGATGTGTTTATGGAGAATCATAAGAATGCCCGACTCAAAAGAAATCGGTTCTCCAATATTTGCAATATAGGCTTTTCAAGCCTGATGAACGGTGCATATATTATCGGAATCATATATTGTGGCTATGGAATCCTGACGGGAACTATGAGTTATGGCAATCTTATGGCAATAATGCAGTTGATTGGACAGGTGCAAAACCCATTTGCCAATATTACTGGTTATCTGCCTAAGTATTATTCTATGCTTGCAAGTGCGGAGCGTCTTATGGAGGTGGAACGGTTTGAAAAGGACAGCGAAAACCGTATGACACAGGCACAGATTACGGATTTTTATAAGACAGATTTTGAAGCCATTTATCTAGAACAGGCAAACTTTACCTATCAGCCGCCTGTACAGACTGATGAGGAGCAATCTCCCATGCCTGTGGTGCTGAAAGATGTAAATCTTGAAATCAAAAAGGGAGAATACATTGTATTTACAGGACCGTCAGGCTGTGGAAAAAGCACTGTTCTGAAACTGCTAATGTGTCTGTATCCGCTGGATTCAGGCGAACGCTTTTTGAAAACGATTCACGGAAAGCAACCTCTTACTTCTTCATGGAGAAGTCTATTTACCTATGTTCCGCAAGGAAATCAGTTACTCTCCGGTACTATTCGTGAGATTATTGCCTTTGGGGATAAGGAAAAGGCACAAGATGATGTGGCAATTCACAGAGCATTGACCATTGCTTGTGCAGAAGAGTTTGTAACGTCACTTGATAACGGACTGGATACCGTTCTCGGTGAGCGTGGATTGGGACTTTCGGAGGGACAGATGCAGAGAATTGCTATTGCCCGTGCTATTTTTTCAGACAATCCGATTTTAATGCTTGATGAGGCTACCAGTGCGTTAGATGAATCAACTGCTTGTCAACTGCTTGCAAATCTGCGGAGTATGACAGATAAAACGGTTATTTTGGTGACACACCGAATGGTTCAGGCTGGCATATTTGACAAAGAACTGTCTTTTTCAAAGGACGGAATACAAAAAAAGGAATGGAAGGAGAAATCTGATGAAAAAATCGTTAGGAATTGCAATTATTGTTTTTCTTGCAGCTTTGATGGCTGTGATGATGATAACGGACAAACAGGAACAGGACAGACGGGAAACACACATACAGAAACTTCAAAAGAAAGCTCGCCCATATGAACGTGAACTTAACCAGATTCGTTCAGAATTAGAAATCAAAGAAAAAGAAATCAAAAGCACTCCTGATATATCCGGTGTTATAATAGGTTTTGTTCCGACCTGTGCTGATGATATTGCTGTGGTAAAGGAACTTACAGAAGATTACGATTTTACACCAGTTATTATTCTTGACTGCTCAATGGACGAGAGTGTTTTGCGGAAGATAATTAACAAATCTGTTGCAGAAAAATATGAGATAATTGCGGTCGGTATGACCTTTGACACGAATGTGCTGAAAAGAGCAGATACAATTAAAACTCTTTTAACAAAATACGGTGATAAACAGGAGTCAGCATTCTTTTTAAGGAGTATCTGCGATACAGTGGAAAATCGGGATGCCTTGAAACAACACGGATACAAAAACTTTGTAAGATACAGTGAATCACTCACCTCAGAGGTTGACGATTCTGGTGTTCCTTGTATCTGTTATGCTTTTATCAAGCCGTCAGTTGTATATTCCAGTTTGGTCAGTCAGATATCAACTATCTGCTCTTATACTGTCTTAACTATTGATTTTTCAGATATTCATAGTGATGATATTAGCAAAACGGACATAACAGAGCTTTTGACAATTATAGAAAATCAGGTGTCTGCCGAAAAATTACGGTACAAGAATCTGACGGAATCATTCAGTGATGTTGTCGAATCGGAAAAACTGGCACAGAAACGTAAAGAAGAATACGAGCAATATAAGGCAGAAAAACAAAAACGCATTGATGAACTGGAAAAAATAATAGACGAGATTTATAGCCATCGGGACGAGTATTAAGGATGATACAGATGAATGGATTAAGTAAAAACAGTGAACACCTGATATATTTGATTTCCTGTGCATTGCGGGGAGCGGAAGCCGAAGAAAGTGTCTTGAATGGAGTCAATCTTGAGAATTTGTTTGTGCTTGCACAGAATCATACTGTGTCGGCAATGGTTTGTATGGTACTTGAAAAGACAGAAGTATTCGTACAAGCTGACCCAACAGTTCAAAAGCAGTGGTCAGATGCCAGGAATAAAGCCGTCAGAAAAAATATGCTGCTTGATGTAGCCCGCAAAACACTTATGGATGAAATGGAAAACGAAGGAATCTGGCATACGCCGCTTAAAGGAAGTATCCTGAAAGACTGGTATCCTCAATACGGTATGCGTGAAATGGCGGACAATGATATTCTCTTTGATGAAACAAAATGCGAACAGGTAAAGGAAATCTTTTTAAAGCACGGATACTTTGTGGAGAGTTTTAACAAAGGCAACCACGATGTGTATCAAAAGCCACCGATTTATAATTTTGAAATGCACAGATCCCTTTTCAGCGAATCTAATTATGAAGACTTAGCGGAGAAATATGCAGATGTAAAAGAGAAACTAATTCCGGACGAAAATAAAAAATATCAGTTTCACTTCACACCTGAGGATTTTTATATCTTTGTAATGGCTCACGCATATAAACATTACAGCGATGGTGGTACTGGTATTCGTACATTAGCTGATATATATGTGATGAACCATAGATCTGTACAACTTATGAATCGGGACTATGTGGAGGGTGAACTGAAAGCTCTCGGAATTTTGGATTATGAGGAAAACAGCCGTCTGTTGTCTGAAAAGATTTTTGACAGTGACAAACCGATTTCGGAAATCACACTGACAGACAATGAACAGGAAATGCTCTTATATCAACTTGGAGTAGGTACATACGGAACTTTTGAGAACCTGATCAAAAATAAATTGAATTCTATGCGGACGGATAATAAACCAATCAGCGGTTTTACGAAGTTCAGATACTGCATAAAAAGGCTGTTTCCCGGACGAAAATGGTGCAAGGATAGATATCCGTTTGTTTATAAACACCCATATATTATGCCTGTTTTTTGGGTATGGCGGTGGTTCAAAAAAATCCCTGCCACAAGAAATAAAATACGAAAGGAACTGGCTATATTAAAATCCTCAAAGTAACCAGTTCCGTGTATTGACATAGAGCTAATAGTTCTTCCATGAAAACCTGTCCTTTCTTTTTTCTCTGTTTTTCATTGAACTCACGTTTTTGGTATCATTTTGTTGTAGTTTCACATTATCCCTGTTGCTGCACTTTGAAATTTGTTATGATAAAATCTATATGCAAAAGGCAATAGAAACTGCCTTTGAGAACGAGGACAGATATATGGAAAATCTTAATAATATTGAACTTAACGTGGGACTACTTTGGTTTTCGGCTGTAATTACGCTGTTTATGCTTTTTGGGACAGTTACTGACAGAACAAGAAACAGACCGTTTATGAAATGCTTTATAGCCTTGCTTGCTGCAAATATCATTATGTTGATTGGCGAAAGCGGTTTATGGATTTTTGGCGGTTCACCTGACAATATTCCTGTTTTGAAATTATCCGCTTTTCTTTCATTCGGAATGGGTGCTGTACTGGAAATATTATATGCTTATTGTCTTACAGGCTTTGTCAGAGA
>JAQXZA010000144.1 GCA_029226955.1 Clostridia bacterium
TAGTGCCGAAAATACTTGACTGGTGACGGTCTGGAAAGATAGGAAGATGCCAACACAAATATTCCTCCATAGCTCAGTCGGTAGAGCGCATGACTGTTAATCATGATGTCACTGGTTCGAGCCCAGTTGGGGGAGCCAAAAAGGTTCGTAGATTACTCTACGAACCTTTTTTCATACCTATAAATGTGCTGTATTTTTAAATTTTTAATTTGGCGGTGATTCTGTGAACTACGAAAGATTATTGGAAAAACAAGCAAAGCTTATAAAAATACGCAAGAACAATGCTGAAAATCTGTTTGATAACTTTGATAAGGCTTTTGAGGTTGACTATGCACATAACTCAACAGCCATTGAGGGCAACACACTTACTCTGATAGAAACAAAGGTATTGCTTGAAGATGAGATTTCGGTGGGAAATAAATCCTTGCGTGAAATTTACGAGGTTGTAAATCACAATAAAGCTTTCGCCTATGTAAAGAAGTGTATTTCTGATGATAAACCGCTTGATGAAAATATCGTTAAAGATATACATTCTATTCTTATGGAAAATATTTTAGTCGGTGGTGTTTACAGAAACGTAGAGGTACGCATTACAGGTTCTGAACATAAGCCGCCTACTCCAAGCGAGATGTACTATCAGATAAAAGATTTTTTCAAGAATATAAATTCAAAATCCTATTTTAACCCTATTGAATTGGCTGCATGGACTCATGCTGAATTTGTTAAGATTCACCCATTTGTTGACGGGAACGGCAGAACATCAAGGTTGATTATGAACTATCAGCTTATGAGTAAAGGATTTTTACCTGTTTCGGTAAATAAGGAAGACAGACTGGAATATTTTAACTGTCTTGAAGAGTACGCTGTCAATAATAATTTATCTTCGTTTGCTGATTTTGTTGCTGACCTTGAAGAACAACAACTTGACGAATATTTATCTGTGTTTTGATGTAACCATAAGGTTCGCAGAGCAATCTATGAGCCTTTTTACTATTGATTATCTTGTAATACTATTTTTGTAATTTCCAAAAAATCGGAGGTGTCTGATTTGCAGGAGTCAAAATACATAACGATTATTTCAAAAGGCAAAAAAATCGTGCTAAGTATTGATACAATTCTTTATGTGCTTATGATAAATAAGGTTGCCGAGATACACGTTTCCGGGGGCAAGATATACGAAACAAGAATGACTCTCAGCGAACTTGAAGAAAAACTCGGCAATGTATTCATAAAAGTGAACCGTGGGTGCATTGTGTCCACAATGGCAATACACGATATAACCGACAGTATTAACCTGAACAACGGCGAGTCGCTGATATATACAATACGAAAGAAAAATCAGATTATTGAACAGTTTCATTCAAAGCAAAAAAGTATTATCAGCAGTTTCATCAGGGAAGGTATTCCGACAACGGAAGAGGAATATTTCAGCTATTACAGAAGTTTTGACAATATGCCTTTTGCATTTACCGATATTGAAATGATATTTAATGAAGAAAGTCACGCTGTTGACTGGATTTTCAGATACGGCAATTCTGCACTTGCAAAACTTGAAAAATTATCATTAGAACAGCTTATCGGCAGTTCATTTGGCAGTCTGTTCAGTAATATGAACTCAAAGTGGCTCAGAAGTTATGAACGTGCAACGCTTTACGGTGAAACTCTGGAAATAAT
Source organism: Clostridia bacterium (assembly GCA_029226955.1). Taxonomy (GTDB): domain Bacteria; phylum Bacillota; class Clostridia; order Oscillospirales; family Acutalibacteraceae; genus UBA1213. The sequence goes on from JAQXZA010000144.1 coordinate 1,675, forward strand.
AGATTACAGCCCTGAAATAGACACCTATTTAAAAGTTATATGTTTTCCGACATTTAAGGGACACTGTGGTTGTATTCTGTTCGATATTTCAGAAATAGAATTTACCAAAAACAGCAGTGATGCCGAAAAAGCACTGATGTTGTATTTCGGACAGTTTCCAAAAACGAATGACTGAAAGTTATAAATATCAAAATTCAAAATAAATTAACGCATATTCCTGTTACGTATGTTCTGTACACAATTCATCAGAACATATAAAAAACAGTGGAATATGCGGTTTATTTTATGTTAATTTAAGGCGTTTTAATGTCGTTTCAGGCAATTTTTATTGAAATGAAGTATAAAAAGGCTGTATTATATTTTTAAATATATGCCTGAAAGGTAAAAAGGAGTGTTTGTATGAAAAAATTATTTCGGCGGTCATTGTCAGTTGTTTTATCATTGACTATGATGTCTTCTGTAACAGCTGTGGGCATTACAAGCGTCGGTGCGGTTTCTGAAACCAAATCAAAAACGCTTACAGCCGAGGAGGGAAAATCATATTCACTTGATGAAATTTATACCGATTATCTTTATTCTCATACGGATAAATCAAGTGAAAAGACGAATACAGAAGAAATCGAAAATTCAGTCAAAAACGCAAACGATGACAAAACCTATGCAGACTTTAATTTCAGTCAGGTTTCTTCAAGCGACAAGACTACATCAGGCACAACAAAAACTATGCAGCAACAGGCACAGGATATTCTTGATGATGAATCTACCGATAACCCACTCTCAGGCTTTTCTTTTGTAAGACCTGAGGAACTTCTTATAGGTCAGATTAACAAAGATGACCAGCATAAAGGCGAAATAAGAGCCATTGATAATGTTGAACTTCCTGTTAATGAATTAGGTGGAATTGACAGCCTTAAAAATGCGGGAGATACAATATCTCTTTCCGAAACTAAGGAAGGACAGACTCACAACGCAATCGGAATAGATTATAACGGTGATGGTACTGATGAACTGGCATTTTTCTCACTGTATGCAGACAATAAAGGTCGTGCCTCAGTAAGAACATATAGACGCTCTGATTCTGGCAGTACTTTGTCGTGGACGCAGCAAAGCGACCAAAACATTCAGATTTCAGATGATAACGAAATTCTTGACATAGAAACACAGCAGTCAAGAGGTTATACATCAATGACAGCCGGCGACTTTGACAACGACGGCAAAGAAGAACTTGCGTGTTATTTTCCTTGTGCAAATAACGGAAACGATGAACCTTTTGTTGCAATTATAGATATTGATGACAACGGTGATTTCAATATCAACAATATGAAAAAAATTTATCTCTCATCAATAAGGTCAGACCTCAATGACCTTCAATCAGGCAAAGACAGCTTTGAGAGCTGGTATATGCCTGTTGTTGCACTCTCCACGACCTCAATCCGTGCAAATGGTGCAGAAGATAAAAACAAATCCTATGATGACCTTGTAATCAATGTAAGTATTCCACGTGTATATCACGATAATAACGATAATATGAATTCGTGCATAGCAATTTATTCATATAACAACGGAAAATATGAACAAAAATTCAAAAGTGACCTCAGATATGATACTATAAGAATGTTAAGCACTAATTCAGTTGACGCTGACCTTAACGGCGACGGCTACAACGAGCTTGTTGTTGCGGGTATGGAGGAATACGGTCTTTCGGGCGATACCGATACAGACACAATCAGCACTTCTGAAAACCTTGTTCAGCTTATATACTGGGACGGCAGTAACTATAATTTTGTGTGGAATACTCCTCTGAAAGTTACTGCTTCGGAACAGGTTAAGGTTGACTGGAACGCACAGGAGCCTATTGCCATTACAGCCGGCAGATATAACCCGAATACACCTGTAACTATGGATTATCTTTGTATTCAGGGTGTTGTTCTCAGTTGTCAGAACTCAAAGGTTTACGGCATTGAAAAAGTAGCACCTGATGATACGGACGCAAAGAAGGCTGTTATTGATACATTACCGTATAAGGAAAAGGAACTTTTCAAAGACGCATCTTTTAATAAAGAATATAAAGCCGATATACAAACGCTTTGCAGTGCAAAGGATAACGCATTTATAAACACGGCATCTTCGGGAATGTTCTATGTAAACGGTCAGACCGAAACTATCGCACTTCTTACAGGTGATGAAAGAGATGGTCACGAGGACGATATAAGCTATGATATAATTCTTCTCTCCTGTGACGCAAACGGTAACTGGCAGACCAAAGTATATGATGATTATATTCACTTTAAAGATGAAGATGATGAGGGTACATATATGTCAATGTGCTTTGTCGATTGCGACAAAGACAGAATGTACTATAAATACAAGGGAAAGACAGTAGGTTATTCAAGTCCTACATTGTATTCGGTTGTTCAGGCACCGCCTTTTTATAAAGAAAACAACTCCGCCACCGTTTCATACACGGTTACTCACGGCACAAAAACAGGTGTCAGGCAAACATGGGGTGTTGGTGGCAGTATAGGAGTCGGATGTGAAAGCAAACCGGTTGGTGCAAGTATCGGCGGAGCTGCAAGATATATAGGTACACAGGTTGATGCAACATCTTATTCAAAATCCACAACGCTTAACCTATATACCGATCAGGATTATGCGATTTCATTGGTTATTCCTATTGTTATCAGCACTTATGATGTATGGGTTCCGGACGGAAACAACGGTCAGGGAGAATTGGACAAAATGGTGACAACACAGAACCTTGATCCTGTTTTTGCTGCCTTGCCGATTTCCGAATATAACGAACTTGCGAAAAAGCTGACAGATGAAGATCAAAAAAATGCAGCTCCTGTAATAGATAATCTTCCCGCTTCTTCATCAGGTGACCCTTACGGCTATAATTCTACTTCTGATGCTTTGAAAGAGGCTATGTCGATAAATCAGAACGATGAAAGCAAGATTCAGGAAACAAAAGTAATGGTAAACACCGATACCAAAAGCAAATCAAACAGTGTAGGTGTTACCGAAAGCAGCGAAATGACGGAAGGTGTCAGTGTTGCATTTGAAGCCAATATAAAAATAGCAATGGTTAATATAAAATTTTCGGCTGATTACAGTTATTCTAATATAAGCTCTGACAGCGAAGGTGTATCATTCTCGGTTACATATAATGCTCTTGCAAAGTCCAATATTGCGGCAATTAACCCCGACAGCAGCAGTCACTATGAAAAATATAAGGACACAAACGGAAACCTGATACAGAGCAATATCGTACATTATCAGCCGGCGGACTATATATATTATGCACATGCAGTGGCATATCCGAGTGATAAACTCACAAAGGATATTGACGAGGAAGATTCAGAATATAAACGAAATGCAGTTTATCTTCTTAGCTACTACACAGATAACTTTGGAGGAAAGCCGCCTGAACTGCCTGAATATTTCGGCGTTCAGAGTGTTTCCAAAAAAGACGACGGAACTTACTCCGTAACTCTTGCGTGGAAAAACACGGTAAGAAACAGCGAGCGTAAACCTGACGCATATAACATTTATGTAAAAAGTCTTAATGAAAGTACGGTAGAACTTGTAAACAAGGAAGGTCCTATTGTCTTTAACAATAACAACTTTATTATGACCTATGAGGTTGACGGACTGAAAAATACATCAAAAGATTATGTGTTCTATATTGCCGCCGCAAATACAAAAACTTCAAAAGGTGATAAAAACAATATTGTACTTGACGCATACGAAAGTATTCTCGGCACTCCTGTAACGGCAAATATTGATGAATTGCTTAATACGGACGGTATAGTTATAACAAAACAGCCGAAAAACTGCTATGTAAAAAATACAGGCGACGAGGCACAATTCTCCGTTGACGCTTATGACAGCAAGGGGGAAACCGACAACCTTTATTACCACTGGCAGACATATAATTCAAAATCACAGAAATGGATTGATGTCAGCAACGACAAGTCATTCGATTCAAAAACTTATGTATTTGATACTACTGAGGACAGTTTCGGAAAGCCTGTAAGATGTCTTGTAACAAAGAATGTTTCAAGTGCAGAAAATTATACCGCAACAACAAATGTAGTTACGGTTATCAAAGGTGAAGAACCAAAAGCCCCTGATGAATTTGACAAGGACGAAAACGGCAATTTCATCATAAAAACTTATGACGACCTTGTAAAACTTTCAGAACTTGTAAGAACCGATTATGACAACTACGGTACACAGAATTATATTCTTGAAAACAACATAAAAGCACCCGATGATTCCGTATGGACTCAGGGAATAGGCTGTGTATCTGATGGCAAGGCTTTCAACGGTACATTCGACGGCAACGGCTACTGTATTATCGGTCTTAATGTAAAATCATCTGAATACGGCGGTCTGTTTGAAGTAATAGGCGAAAACGGAACTGTAAAGGATTTGTTCGTGTTTGACTGCGATTTTATGTCGACATCAAAGGTAGCAGGCGGTATTGCGGCAGTAAACAAAGGTACAATCGACCATTGTGTAAGCGGTGTAAACTTTACCTCAGGCGTTATTGTTTTTCCGAATATAACCATTGATGCGTCATCACTTAATTCAAACATTAAAGGCGATTCAAGCGGCGGTATTGTCGGCGAAAACAGCGGCACTGTCACAGGTTGCCGCAATTCAGCGGTTGTTTCGGGTACACAGTGCGGCGGTATTGCAAGTGTGAACACAGGCAGAATTTACGGCTGTGCAAACGGTATAAGAATAGGAACATCATCAAGCACAATTTCAGGCGGACTTGTCGGCAAAAACGGTGGAACAATCGAAAGTTCATACAATTCCGTAACAGTAAATGGCAAATCTTCAAATACAAAGGGTTCAATAGCCGGTATTAACGGATATGACGGCTTAACTCCGACAGTAAAAAATGTATTCTATATCAAATCAAGCAGTCTTAGTGCAGTCGGTACGGATTCAACACATACACCCGACGCTACAAACACAGCTATGTCAAAAGTTTCAGATTTCCAGAATGACGACTTTACAAATAAAATGAACACAGTTTGCGACGATAGTGTTGAATGGGTACGAAATGACCATTTTAACAAGAGTTTCCCGACAATAAAAGGCAACTTCCTGAAAATCACCACTAAATCAGCCGGAAACAATATCACGGTACAGGGCAGTATGCACAAGGATTTAAACATAAAATACAGTGCTTTCAATGAAAACAATGAAGAATATGCCGCTTTGGTTTCATCAGTCAAAGAAAAAATCCTCAAAGCATATTCCGTAAGCCTTACCGATAATGACGGCAATTATATTCCGCCTGAATTATGGTGTCAGGGTTCGTGCAGAATTTCACTTCCTGTTGATAAAGATAACATTCAGCTTGTCGGTATAGATACTGACGGTCAGATAGCTTATTTCAAGCCTGATTCTGTTGAAAACGGAACGGCAGTATTCACAGTTTCCTATCCTATGTCATTTGCTATTGTTGAAACGGCAACAAATAATAGTAGTAATAATACTAATAATGCTGGTTCGGGCAAACCTACAAACAGCAACACAACTGTTCCGACAGGCGAAACAACACACGTTGCAGTATATCTGCTTATTGCAATGCTGTCACTTGTGGTAATTATCACTATAAAAAGAAGGAAAAAAATTGGATAACACAAAAGAAAAATCAAACAAAAAACTGTTTATTATTTCTTTAATTTCAATACTTGTTGTTGCGGCTCTGGTTATCGGCGGAATAGTTGTTTATAACAGCTTTTTCGCCGAAAAGCCGACATCTTCCGACGGTGTTGTCGGAAAAGTCACTGACGGCTGGGAAACAGGTATTAAAGAAGAAAGTTCCAAACAGAAAAAAGGCGTTCAGATTCCCGGTTACAGCACCGCCGAAATGAACTCAGGTGACAAAAGTCTGCATTTGAGTATCGGCAATCCAAAGGATAATGAGTGCGGATTTTATGCAACACTGAAACTTGATGACGGAACAGTGCTTTATAAGTCCGAACTGCTTAAACCAGGCTACGGACTGACGGAGGTTCCGCTGTCGAAAACTCTCGCAAAGGGAACATATACCGCAATGGTTGTTTATCAGTGCGTTACCCTTGACGAGAAAGAAACACCGCTTAATGCCGCCGAATCTGAATTTAAACTTATTGTCAAGTGATTATGAAATACCGTAAAATACGGATTTCTTATCAATAAAATTTTATTTATGAAAGGATTGTTTTTCTATGAAAACTAAAAAAATTATCTCTGCCATTCTTGCGTCAGCACTTGCCGCAACAGCTGTTGTTTCAGCGTCAGCCGCAACTCTCACAGATGTAACTCCCGAAAATTCTGTTGAGGTAAAAGCTAAAATTGTAAATCCCGGAGATATAAGCTATACAATCACAATTCCCGATAGTGCTGATTTCGGTGAGCTTACAATGCCTGAAAACACTGATACTGACCACTATGTATTCAGCGATTTTAATGTTACGGCAACCGAACTCAATATAAGAAGCAATCAGGCAGTAACTGTTTATATGAAGGACAGTTGTTCTGATTTTGGAACAGACGGTCAGTTCTGCATTTCACAAAAAGATGCAGCAGACCCATTCAAGATAAACTATGATATTTATGCAAGTAATGTTGACGAAAGTAATATCGGCACTTCCACAGCTATAAACAGTAGTGGTACTCCCGGATCATACGGATATCATCTTTGTACCTTTAATTACGGTACACAGGGAACAAAGACAACAGGTACTCTCGCTTTGAACCAGAACGCTCTTTATGGTAAGACTCTTTCTGCTATTGCAGGCGATTACAGCGGTACAATCGTATTCCACAGTGCATTGGTTGAACGATGACGGCTGATTTTTACTGATTTAATCTGATATGAAAAGGATTAAAATTGACAGGTTCCTGTGCCTGTTTCTTGCGGTGGTATGTTTAATGCTTGTTACGGTTTCATTAACTTCTTTTGCGGCTCGGAATGAGGGAAATATGGAAGTTATCGCACATATTGAAGCACCATCTGCCGAAAGTTCACAGCCTGAAAGCAGTATTGCCGACAGTTCTGTCGCACAGGACAGCGGTGATGTTCCCACAGGAGATACAGTATATAATTATGTTGTAATTGCCTTGCTTTTACTCATAATTTCAGTGCCTGTAATACTTTTCTGCAATAAAAAATACAGGAACAAACATAACATATAGCATTGTTGTTTTTCAAAAAACAGCAATATTATATAATTATCCTCAAAGAAACGGCTTGACACCTGAAAAACAGATGTCAAGCCGTTTTTGAATGTTTAAAGTTTATCTGAAATTAAAGTGACGCACCAAAATCACTTACAACACACTGTCCTGTAAGTGCCTTTGAATTGTCTGACGCAAAAAATTCAATTATGTTTGCAACATCTTCCGCCATACAGGGTTTGAGTTTGAGGTCAGCGTGTTTACTCATAGCACCCATCATACGCATATCAAGACTTTCGGATTTCATACCCATTGTCATAGGTGTAACGATAGTGCCGGGGCATACTGCATTACAGCGAATGTATTTATCGGCAAGAAGTAAAGCTGTATGCTTTGTGATACCAATAATTGCCGCCTTTGTTGAAACATAAGCCGCACCGCCGCCGCCGTTTACGCCGGCAACTGACGCAACATTTACGATAGACGAACCCTCTTTCATATATTCAAGAGCCGCACGGATACACTGCATAGTTCCTACCTGATTGATTGAAATGACTTTCTGAATTTCCGTATCGTCAAATTTATCAACAGGTGCAAGACCAGTATCAAGTACACCCGCATTATTTACGAGAATATCAATTCCGCCGAAAGTATCAACAGCAGTTTTCATAAGGTTCTTGCAGTCGCCGTCCTTAGAAATATCCGTTGAAACAGTTATAACATTACCGCCCTCAGCCTTGATTTTTTCGGCAACCTCATCAAGTGCCGCCTGTCGTCTTGCACTGATAACAACGTTTGCACCCTCTTTTGCAAAAAGCATTGCAGTTGCCGCACCTACACCAGAGTTGCCGCCTGTAATGACAGCGGTTTTGCCTTTTAAATTATTCATATAAAAAAATCTCCTTTTGTGCATATTTTTTATGATATATTCAGTATATCATTTATTTTTTTGTATTTCAAGTACATTATAGAATAATCTTGATATAATTGTCGGTTATATGGTAATATATAGCTGAATTATCGTGTGTCCTATGATTGTTAAGGAGAATATTTAAAAATGGAAAAAATAACAGAAACAATGACAGTATTTTTTGAAGAGCCTTTCTGGGTTGGATTTTTCGAGAGAATTGACAACGGTAATCTGTATGTCTGTAAGGTCACATTCGGTGCAGAACCAAAGGATTACGAAATTTATGAATTTGTAAGAAAAAATTATTACCGCCTGAAATTCAGCACAGGAATTAAAACCGAAATAAAAGAAACAAAACAAAACCCAAAAAGAATACAACGTGAGATAAAACAACGACTTGAACAAAAAGGTGTCGGAACAAAGTCACAACAAGCACTGAAACTGCAATATGAACAGAACAAAACAGAACGCAAAACCGTCACCCGTGAAATGCGTGAGGCTGAAAAACAGCGTCAGTATGAACTTAAACAGAAAAAGAAAAAAGAAAAACACAAGGGCAGATAACCAAAAAACCGACAAATCGTCAATAAGACGGTCTGTCGGTTTTTGCGTGTAGGCTTTTTATGTACTGTTATGAATTATTTTTTGATTTCTTTGTCAGATATATAAATATGCAGAGCGAAACACAAGCTGTAAGAAGTATTGCAACAAATACAAATCTGTTGTCACCTGTGTTTGCGGGTTTTTCAGGATTTTCAGGACTGCTTGAAGAATTTTCGCCTGAGTTTTCACTGCTTTCTGACGGCTGTATAGTTGATGATTCGGCTGACGATTCAACAGATGATTCTGTCGGAGGTGTAGGTTCAGGTTCGGAGTGGTCAACGATTTTAAGTTTTATGTAACGCTCTGTTTCAATGCTTTCCGTAGCTGTGTTGAAGTCCGTAACATTTACCTGTCTTACACCTGCGTCCATAACCTCAAATTCACAGCCTTTATCAAGGAGAATTTCATATTCCTGTGGATTTTGGGAAATATTGCGTATGTATCCGCCTTTTATTGCTGAGGCTGGTGCATAAATTTCAAGCATTGTGTGGTAACTGCCGTCACCGAATGGAACAGCGGCTGAATGTGCAACAGATGTGCTTAAAACACCGATATTTTTAAAGCGTCTGCCGATTGCCGCTCTCATATCTTTAAGTGATGATGACTTGCCTGTTATGTTTGAAAGGTCGTTTGTGCCGCTGAAAAGTATAAGGTCGGTATCGGAAGTAAATTTACTGAGTTCGGTTGAAATATTGTCGGCGATTATTTCATACTGACCGTAGTCGTCACCGTATATTTTTTTCGTCATTTCAAGCATAAAACCGCCTTCCTGAACAGCAAGAATAGGAATATATTCGTTTCCGCTGTAACAGTTTATGTTCGGGTTGTCGGATATTTCAAAAGAAACATTTTTGTTGAGTTCGTAATAGTCTTTTTCCCACTGTTCATAATCATTGATTGTGAGTTCTCTGAAACTTGTTATCTGACCGACAACTGTACCCGATGTAACCTGTACTAAGCACGAAAAATTAATCATTCCTGTGCTTGCAAATACGATTGTCTGACCCTGTGATACGGCTGTTATTTTTCCGTTTTCGTCAATGTCGGCAATGCTTTTGTCACTTGAAGAAAAAACAAGATTTTTAGTGTCGGCATTTTCGATTACAAAATCCGCAGTTTCGCCGGCTTTAAGAATAAATATTTCGGAGTTCATATACGGTTTACCCGTAAAGAACGCAATATCGTTTTCGTTTGCGTATTTCTCAGCGGCAGAACCCGACTTGCCGATAAGCATAAATGACTGTGTTCTGTCGTAGGAGTCGGAATTGTAAGGCAAGAACATACCAGCGGCATATTTGCCTATTTCGGTAACGCTTTCAGGAACAGTTATGCTTTTAAGATTTGAATTGTTTGCAAAGGCATATTCGCCGATAATTTTTGTACCGTCGGGAACAGTATATTCCGTCTTGCTGTCAGCAACAGGATAAGCAACAAGCTTTGTCATATCCTTACTGAAAAGTACACCGTCTTTAACAGTGAGATTTTCGTTGTTTTCGGCAACATTGAATTTTTCAACAGATGTATCTTTGAATGATGTCGGATTTATGTCAGCAAGACTTGACGGCAGTAAAATATCTTTAAGTTCAGAGCAGTATGCAAATGCTGACATACCGATTTTTGTTACGCCCTCTGAAATTGTTATATTGGTAAGTGCTGAACAGCTTTCAAACGTATTGTCTTTAATTTCGCTGACAGATGACGGAATAACTATGCTTTCAAGAGATGAACATTCATAAAAAGCACCCTTGCCGATTTCCGTTACAGATTTTGGAATAACAATATCTTTAAGGTTTGAATCACTCTCAAAGGCATTATCACCGATTGAAACAACGCTGTCGGGAATTTTAATTTCACTTAATAACCAACAGGTTTTGAACGCATAGGGTGCAATAGTTTTAACACCATCAGGTATAGAATAGCTTGTTACATCATCTTTCAGTGACGGATAAGCGATAATTTCAGTCATATCCTTGTTGAAAACTATACCGTCACGGGAAGTATAGTTTTTGTTGTTTTCATCAACATTTATAGCTGTAATATTTGAATTTGCAAATGCACCGTATTCAATTTTCTCAACACCTGACGGAATATTCACAACACTTATTGAACAGCCATCAAATAAATTTTTATCAATAGTTTTAAGATTATCAGTAAAAGTGATGTTGTTCAGTGACGAACAATAAGAAAAAGCACTGTTGTCAATTTTCTCAGCCGGAATAAACAAATCCGTCAGATTGGTACAATTATTAAAAGCAAACTGACCGATACTTTTTACTGATGTCGGAATTTCAATGCTTTCAAGCAGAACACAGCCTTTGAACGCTCTGTTTCCGATTTTTTCAGCACCGTCAGGAATGGTAATTTTTTTCAGCAGTTCACAGTTAATGAACACCTGGTTGCTTATAGCTTTGAGAGAAGTTCCGAGTCCGGCACTCTGTAAAGCTTTACAGTTACCGAATACATATTCACCGACTGTTGTTGTGCCATCAGGCAGTGAAATTGATTCAAGACTGCGGCAGTCATAAAAAGCACCGTCGCCGATTGTTTTCAGATTTTCTGAAAAATCAACGCTTTTAAGTCTTGTACAACTGAAAAATGCCCCCTTGCCGATTTTTTCGACAGAATCGGGAATTGTGATTTTTTCAAGATTGGTACAGCAGTCAAAGGCATAGTCATCAATAAGTTTAAGCGTATCAGGAAGTGTTACATTTTTTAAATTTGTTTTGCCTTTGAAAGCACTGTTTCCGACAGCCGAAACAGTATACTGACCGATTTTTTGCGGAATTTCAATGCTTGTTTCATCGGACTTGAATCCGATAATTTGTGCGGTGTTGTCCTCCATAATGCTGTAAATAAAGTTTCCGTCAGTATTTTCGTTTGCCGATACAGGCAATGCGGAAAATATCAGACAGAACGCAAGCATTACAGAGAGAACAACGGATATTGGCTTTGTCCTTTTCATTTAAAGACCCCCTTATAAATTTTATAAGACTATTATACAATAAATAGTGCAACAAAAGTGCAACAAAAAATTTAAATATTTTTTTTGATTTGTTGCACTTCTGTTGCACTTCGTGTTATAAAATATATTAAAAGAACATAAAAATTTTTGAAATGAGAAAGGAGAATCATAGAAATGAACTGAAATATTTTTCATAAAATGATGTTTTATGATTTTTTGGGGTATAATTTTTAGTGACGTTAAAGACTACTTACGGAGATGATAAAATTGAAAGATAAGATTTTTGGTGTTTTACAGAGAGTAGGACGTTCTTTTATGTTGCCTATTGCACTGTTGCCAATAGCGGGTTTGCTTTTGGGAATAGGCAGTTCGTTTACAAACGCTACGACACTTGAAGCATATAATCTTACAGGAGTTATTCAGGAGGGCGGAGTTCTTTATACTATTTTTGACGTTATGAAAAAGACGGGCAGTATAGTTTTTGATAACCTTGCGTTGCTTTTTGCAATGGGTGTTGCAATAGGTATGGCAAAAAAAGAAAAAGCCGTTGCCGCACTTTCGGGTGCAATAAGCTATCTTATTATGAATACCGCCATAAGCACTCTTATTGACGCAAAAGGCGGAGTTGAGGCAATGGCTGTTAATTCCACGACAACAACACTCGGCATAACAACACTTCAAATGGGTGTTTTTGGCGGTATTATTGTCGGACTTGGTGTTGCGGCACTTCATAATAAATTTTATAAAATACAACTGCCACAGGTTCTGTCGTTTTTCGGCGGAACAAGATTTGTTCCGATAATATGCAGTGTGGTATATCTTATTGTCGGTGCAATTATGTTCTTTGTGTGGCCTCTTGTGCAAATGGGTATTGCACAGCTTGGACAGCTTGTACTTCAATCGGGATATGCTGGAACGTGGGTTTACGGAATAATCGAAAGAGCCTTAATTCCGTTTGGATTGCACCACGTTTTCTATATGCCGTTCTGGCAGACGGAACTTGGCGGTTCAATGATAATTGACGGAGTTACCGTTCAGGGAGCACAAAATATTTTCTTTGCGGAATTAGCGTCAAAATCAACAGAACATTTCTCGGTCGAGGCAACAAGATTTATGTCGGGCAAGTTCCCGTTTATGATTTTCGGACTTCCGGCAGCCGCATTTGCTATGTACAAGACCGCTCGTCCCGAAAAGAAAAAAGCTGTCGGCGGTTTGCTGTTGTCAGCGGCACTTACATCAATGATTACAGGTATTACAGAACCGCTTGAATTTACGTTCCTGTTTGTAGCACCTGTGATGTATGCCGTGCATTGTGTGCTTGCCGGTCTTTCGTATATGCTTATGCACATACTGAATGTCGGTGTCGGAATGACTTTTTCGGGCGGCTTGATTGACCTTACTTTGTTCGGAGTCTTACAGGGCAACGATAAGACAAACTGGATATGGATTGTTATTGTCGGAATTGCCTATGCTGTGGTTTACTATTTTGTTTTCTATTTTATGATTAAAAAGTTCAACTTAAAGACTCCCGGACGTGAGGCAGACGACGAGGAAACAAAACTCTATACACGTCAAGATATGGAAGAACGCAAGAAACAGACAGACGGCAAATCCGAAAAAAGTTCAGATAATGTCAGTGCATTGATTATACAGGGACTCGGCGGAAAATCAAATATCGCAGATGTTGACTGTTGTGCAACAAGGCTGAGAATTACTGTATTCGATTCTGAAAAGGTAAAAGACAGTCTTTTGAAAGAAAGCGGAGCGTCGGGAGTAATTCACAAAGGTGATGGCGTACAGGTTGTTTACGGACCTCAGGTTGCCGTTATTAAATCAAACCTTGAAGATTTTATTGATTCGGGTGCGGCTGATAATATTGACGCAGTAAAAGCCGAAACAATACCCGACAAAAAAGAAAACAAAACCACCGACGAACAGCCAAAACAAACAGAAGATAAAAAAGAAGACAAGAAAACCAAAGAAAAAACTGAAATACTCTGTTCACATCTCAGCGGCAAGGTTGTACCGCTTGAAGAAGTCGAGGACGCTGTATTCTCGGCGAAAATTCTCGGCGACGGAATAGCTGTTGAACCGACGAATGAGGGCAAACTTTATGCACCGTGTGACGCAAAGGTTGAAACTGTATTCGATACAAAACACGCAGTAAGTCTTGTTTCGGAATCAGGCTGTGAGATTGTTCTTCATATCGGCATTGACACGGTTAAGCTGGAAGGAAAATTCTTTGAGTCGCATATTTCAAACGGACAGAAAGTCAAAAAAGGCGACTTGCTTATTTCGTTTGATATGAACGGCATAAAAAAAGCCGGCTACAAACTCACAACACCTATGATTATCTGTAATACTGACAATTACAGTTCAATAAAGGCTGTTGCAGACGGAAATATTTCAGCCGGAGAAAAAATCCTTGAAATCAAAAAGTAAAAATAAGTAAAATTCACTAAAATGCCTGTTTATAGCAAAACTATAAACAGGCATTACATAATATTTATAAAGTTCTTGATTTGTCAGCGATAATGTAATAATATATATTCTGGAAATTGGAAAAAATTTAGGAGAGTTGATGATGTTTAAAAAGAAAATATTGTTTCCGCTGACATTAGCGGTTGTTTTGCTTGCAACTTTGTCGGTGTACATAGTGTCAAGCTGTAAAACCTATTCCGTCTATATGCCCGAACCTGAGGGCATATATTATTCAAAGGTTGATATTGAATATTCAAAGGATAATATCGTAAAAGACGAAACCCCGATACACGAGAACGGATATATCAGAATACCTTTCACATCACTGAACAAAGGACAGACAGAAGTCAGTGTAACATTTTACAACATAGGCAGTGATACTGACATTACTATCAGAAACAAAATTTACACACTGAATGTAGGAGAATTTAATATTCTGTATGAAAGTGCGTCAACAAGCATACCTAATATTGCGGCATATCCGGCTGTTTACATAACTGAGGCACTGTTCTTTTGTATAATGGCGGTGTATATGATTATTCAGTTCAGAAAAAGCCTGAAAAACAATATGTATTCCTATGATACTGTTTTTAAATGTTCTCTTATGATAATGCTTGTTGTTATGGGAATTGTATTTGCCGCATTGTCTGTTTATCTGATGTTTAATTACCGTGATTACCAGTCTGAAAGTATGCACAACTTAACGGCAATAATTATGTTTATGCTTATGTTGGTATCTGTTCCGTTTGTGCTTATTTATTCGGTTGCAATGACGATAAGCAATATTTCACTTATTCGTCACGAGGGATTCCGTGTTGCAAACGCTCTCGGTATTGCGATAAGTGCCTCACTTATTGTAGGCATAGTTATTTGTATTGTTTTGCCTGTATTCGTTTACAATGTAAACAGTATTGAATTTACCATAGTTTATCCGATAATAAGTGCCTTGTATGCTTTCTTTGAAGTGTATCTTCTCAGTACAAAGATATGTGCCCTTATTGCCGCAAAGCATAAGCCAAAATATGATAAGGACTACATAATTATTCTCGGCTGTGGAATAAGAAAAGACGGAACACTGTTGCCGTTGCTTAAAGGCAGAGCCGACAAGGCTATTGAATTTTATCACAAACAGCTCGACGCAACAGGCAAAAAAGCTGTGTTTGTTCCTTCGGGAGGACAGGGCAGTGATGAAATAATTTCAGAGGGCGAGGCAATAAAGCGTTATCTCATCACTCAGGGAATACCCGAAGAACAGATTAAACCCGAAACAAAATCCACAAACACACTTGAAAATATGAAGTTCTCAAAAGAAATTATAGGCGACGAAAACGCAAAGGTTATGTTCTCGACAACAAACTATCACGTATTCAGGAGTGGTATTTTTGCAAATCAGGCGGGACTTAAAGCAGAGGGAACGGGCAGTAAGACAAAATGGTATTTCTGGCCTAACGCATTTATCCGTGAATTTGTCGGCTTGATAGTAAGTCAGAAGAAAAAAATAATTCCGCTCACACTGATTATTATTCTTGTTGCGGTTGCCTCAGCGTTGTTTACACTTTAATATTTGTGACAAGAAAAAGTCAGATATTCCGTAAAAAGAATACCTGACTTTTTTGTTTTTGAAATTTATGTATTTCCGAGCGTTGCCGTTGTCATTTCAGCCCAGGAATATTGCAGCATATATTCGCCGTGATAATGATTAACGGCAGAGGTTTTTCCGTTCAGAAAATCAAAATAATCACATTCAACGGCATCAACTTTAAGGCTTATTGTGTTTCTGTTTTTGAGGATAATATCGTCAGCGTCAACACTTGCAAGTGTGTTTTTTAAATCGTGTATAAGATTTCTTAAATTACTACGCTGAGAAATGCTGTCGGGTTTGTTTTCCCAAAGTATAGCCGTCAGTTCGCCCATTGTACAGGACGCACCTTTTCTGTCAGTTAAATAGGCTAATAATTCTTTTGTCTTGTTGCGGTTAAAGTACAAAGGCACACCGTCTGAAAATACCTCAAAATTTCCGAAACACTGTATCTGGAGTTTTTTCTTTGATTCGTGCTTTACGGGATAACGCAGATTGTTCATAGCGGCTTTAACCTGTTGTACATCAACGGGTTTCAAAAGATAGTCGCTTGCACAAAGTCTGAATGCGTCAAGAGAATATTCCGAATATCCGGTGACAAAAATTATATTTATTTTACCGTTTATGTCTTTCAGCCTTTTTGCAAGTTCAAGTCCCGTCATTCCACGCATTTTTATGTCAAGAAATGCAATGTCACAGGGAAAATCAGCGGCAAATTCCATTGCCTCTGACGGTTTGCGAAAACTGTAAATATCAGCATTTGGAACAACCTCCGAAATTGCATTGACAAGAACCTCCAAAGCCAGTTTTTCATCATCAACAGCAAGAATATTCAAATTTATGCCTCCTTGGGTATTATGATAATGGCAGTTGTGCCTTTTCCTATGACACTGTTTATTGTCAGAGTGCCACCGCAGGAAATTTCAAGACGGTTACGCACATTTTCAATGCCAATATGTGATTCACCGTTTTTTATAATATTTTCCGTATCAAAACCAACTCCGTTGTCCTTGATTTCAATTTCAAAACAGTTGTCGAGTTCTTTTGATGATATTTTCACTGTTCCGCCGTTTTCTGAGTCGCCGAGTCCGTGTTTTACCGCATTTTCAACCAGCGGCTGAACAGTAAGTGCCGGAATAAGAAAATTATTTGCCTGTATGTCGTACACGATTTCCAGTTCATCTTCAAAACGCATTTTTTCGAGTGCAAGATAATTCTGAACGTGGTTAAGTTCATCATCAAATGAAACAGGAGTTTTACGGCGGATAGAGTCAAGGTTGCCACGCAGATATTTTGAAAACTGACTTATTGCCTGTTTTGCGGCTTGCGGGTCTTTGTCGCACAGACAGTATATAGATGTCAGAGTGTTATAAAGAAAATGTGGCTGAATCTGACTGAGCATAATTGACACTTTCATATCAGTGTTTTCACGTTCTTTTTCGCAGTATTTTTCGTTACGGTCATTCAGAATATAGAAAAACAAAATAAATGCGGCGGTTATAAGTGAAAACATAACAACATTCAGTCCATAAGAAAACAGTTGAATGAAAATACTTACAGACGGCATAATAAGGTATATTCCGAAAGAAGTTTTTTCTTTTTTGGAAAGGCTGTTACGCTTGACAATAAGAATAACGGCATTGATAGCCATTGCACCGATAACAAAAGCCTGAGAAACCCAGAAAAATTCGCCACGCTGATATGTGTTGTTCTCATCAAAATAGTAATACATATTCGTAAACTGAGAGATAATCAGCATTACAAGCTGTAAAGCGTAATAAAAACATATAAATATGTACAGCTTTTTCATTTTGCGGTTTTTGTCAACAGTGAATGTAAAATAAAGCGTTGCACAGAGCGACAAAATTTCTGCAAAAAAGAATTCACAGAAATTAGAAATACGCACAGCATAAAATCCGTATATTCCCTCAATACCACGAAACATCAGCCCTGAAATGTTTGACGCAAGATAAAACATGAGTGACAAAAATATTGCAATAAAATATCTGCTTGTGCTTTTTCCGATTTTTGCACCTATGCACACCGCCACAATTTCCGCTATGCAAAGAAAAATACCGCACAGTTCAAATGCAATATTTATCAGTTTGATTTGTTCGGTCATTCTAAAACTTCTTTCACGTTTATCAATAATCGTCAAGCATAAATTCAGCCCAGTAATACTGCGACATATATTCGCTCGAATAGGCATTTACAGCACCTACGTCAAGCTCGGCAAAACGGTAATAGTCACAGTCAAGTTTTGTCGTATCTACCGCAAGGCTGTTGTATTTTTTAAAAATAACAGAAGTTGCATTATAATTTTTCATAGTTTTCATCATTGAAGAAATCAGCTTTTGCAGATAAGCCTGTTGTTTGAGGTCATAAGGTTCGTCCTCGAAAAGTGCGGCGGCAATTTCCTTTATTGAACAGGAGCTGCCGTGACGGTGAACAAGATAGGCGAAAATTTCCTTTGACCGACTGCGTTCAAAGTGTAAAGGTGTGCCGTCAGGTGTGAAAACATCAAAATTCCCGAAACACTGAACTTTAAGAATTGCGTTTGATTTAGGTTCTATCGGGTGTCGCAGTTCCGCAAGCTCTGCCTCAACTTTTTCTTTTGTTACAGGTTTCATAATATATCCGCTTGCGTGAAGTGCCATTGCGTCGCCTGTATATTGGTCAAAACCCGTTACAAAGATAATATTCAGCTTTGGGTTCAAGTCTTTGAGTTTTTTTGCAAGTTCAACGCCTGTCATACCACGCATATGAATATCAAGGAACGCAATTTCACAAGTTGTTGTCTTTGCAAATTCAAGCAATTCCGACGGCTTTGCAAAGTCGAATATTTCCGCATCAGGCAAAGCCTCCTTTATTGCGTCCGTCAGCATTTCACGTGCAAGAGCCTCATCATCTGCTGCTAAAACTTTCATTTTAATTTTCCTCCTTTGGAATAGTAATTGTTGCCTTTGTGCCTTTGCCGACTGTACTTTCGATATTCAGTACGGCATTACACATTGATTTAAGTCTGTTTCTTACGTTTTCCATTCCGACGTGAATTTTTCCGTCAGAACCTACTTTTTCGGGGTCAAAGCCTACACCGTTATCCGAAACAATAACTTCGTATCTGTCGTCATATTCACGTGTGGAAATAGTAACCGTTCCTCCGTCTTCGAGCATACCTACACCGTGTTTTACTGCGTTTTCAACAAGCGGCTGAACCGTAAGAGAGGGGATAGTAAAGTCCTTTGTCTGAATATCGTATTCAATATTCAGTTCATCACCGAAACGCATTTTTTCAAGTGACAGATAGGTTTTTAGATGTTTTAATTCGCTTTCAAACGGCACAGGTGCCTGTTCTTTAAGAGAGTTCATATTACTGCGTAAATATTCCGAAAATTCAATAATGGATTTTTTAGCTTGTTTCGGGTCTTTTTCGCACAGACACGCAATAGATGTCAGGGCATTATACAGAAAATGCGGCTGAATTTGTGAAACCATAATCGAAACACGCATTTTCAGCAGTTCATTTTGCATTTCCTGATATTGCAGAAGTTCCTTTTGGTGCTGTTTTGTTTCACGGAAAAGCAGATATATCTGAATAATTACAGTAAGCAAGAGTCCTATTCTTATAAATATGCGTTCAGGTGCAAAGCCTGTAAAGACGTTTAC
>JAQXZA010000145.1 GCA_029226955.1 Clostridia bacterium
TTTTAATAAAATTAAGCAATTTCGACATATCGCTACACGCTATGATAAATTGGCTTCTTCTTTTTTAGCTTTTATTTATGTTGCCTCTATCTTTATTTTGTCAAAATAACTATATTTTTAGAGTTTTCAGACACGCCCTAGATGAACTTTGCGATATAATGACATTTGCCGAAAATAAGGCAAAATTTTTCAAAGAAAAGTTTGGTATAGAAAAAATACCATCAAAGCCAACTATGAGCCGTGTGTTGAGCATAATAGATGGAGAACAAGTTGGCAAGGTGATAATTTCAATAATGAAAGAAGCTGTGGAGCAATCAGGAGAAGTGATTGCGGTTGACGGTAAAGCTATTCGCAGCACATCGCAACCTAACCACCCTCACTCTGCACTTCAAATAATCACAGCATATCTGACAGAAAACGGAGTGGTTCTTGGGCAAGAAAAAATACACGAAAAAACCAATGAAATACCTGTATTTCAGCAAATGTTGTCATACCTGAACATAAAAGATAAAATGATAACAGCAGATGCTATGCACTGTCAAAAAGAAACTTGTGCCAAAATAATTAAAAAACAGGGAAACTATGTTTTTGGACTAAAAGAAAACCAAAAAACTATGTATGAAAATATTGATCTTTACTTTCAAAGCAGTATTACAAATTCAGAGCTTGAAACTTTCACAACAACCGAAAAGAATGGCGGACGAATTGAAAAACGAATTTGCCGAAAATTATCAGATTTATCCTGGCTTGATCAACAAACCGCCTGGAGTGGCTTAAAAACTGTGTTTTCTGTCACCAGAATAGTAAAAAATAAAGATAAAACTACCGAAGAAACCAGTTATTATATTTCCAATTTAGATGTTTCTGCGAAAGAACTGCTTTTTCTTTCAAGAGAGCATTGGAAAGTTGAGAGTATGCACTGGATGTTAGATGTTGTATTTTCGGAAGATAATTGTTCTTTTTTGAACGAAAATGCACATATAATCTTAAATTCTTTTCGTAAACTTGCCTTGCTTTTGCACAAAAAACACCTTTCTTCTTTATCGAAATCCAAGAAAGTTAGTGTTAAGAAAAATATGCTTAATTGCTTATTGAATGATTCTACTTTGTTTGAACTTATTTCTTGCATTTGATTTTATGAAACGAACGTGCAAAATGCTTTTTTTAGATTGCTTATTATAGGTGTTTGGGTATATAATATTTTCATGTGAATTACTCCTTTAGGTTTTATATGGTTGGTTTGGTTATCTACCATTTTATCACCTTTTAGTCAGTAATTCACTTTTTATTTTATTTTATGAAAATTTGGAAACTGGTATTCTCGGTATAGAAATAAACGCAAAAATTTTGGGTTGCGTGTTTCTTTAATTTGTGGTATTTATAATTTTCAACTTTAAGTTATTGAACAGGTCTATTAAAAAATGTATAAATAATTGCAAATATTCTTTTAAAGAATTATTATTCTTATTTATACAAATATAATAGTGTTTGTAAAATTTTTTACAAAAATAACCAACTATTTGGAGTGATATTTTTTGAATCCTTGGCTGATAACTGCCCTTATAATTCTGCTGATAATGTGTTCGGCATATTTTTCGTCAACCGAAACGGCATATTCTGCGGTCAGCAGGGCAAGACTGAAAAATTATGCTGACAACGGCAGTAAAAAAGCGAAAACCGCACTTTATATTTCCGATAATTACGATAAGGCACTTTCTACAATACTTGTAGGAAACAATATCGTAAATATTGCCGCCTCATCGCTTGGTACACTGCTTTTTGTATCATTTTTCGGTGACGCAACAGGTACGCTTATGAGTACAGTTGTTCTTACTGTTGTAGTGCTGATTTTCGGAGAGGTTACCCCTAAAAATTTCGCTATGGAAAACAGTGAAAAGATATGTATGTCCTCTGCACCTGTTCTGCGTTTTCTTATGGTAATTTTTTCACCGATAACATTTCTGCTCTTAAAACTCAACAGTCTTATTACGAAATTAGCACGAAAAGACAGCGACAAAGAACCGAGTGTAACGGAAGATGAACTCAAATATATTGTTGAAAGCATTGAAGAAGAGGGAGTGCTTGAAGAACAGGAAAGCGAACTTGTACAGTCAGCACTTGAATTTGACGAAAAAACGGCTTACGATATTCTTACACCACGTGTGGATATGATTTCAATAGATATTGAGGACAGTCCCGAAAAAATCAAAGATATTATACTGACCGAGCGTTATTCAAGAATACCTGTATATCAGGGCAATATCGACAATATTGTCGGAATATTACATACAAGAGATTATCTTGAAGAAATGCTGAATAACAAAGAACCCGACATAAAAAAACTCATTCAGCCGCCGTATTTTATTTATCGTTCAAAGAAACTTTCAGCACTTCTTGCGGATTTCAAATATAAGCGTCTGCATATTGCGGTTGTAACAGATGATTACGGTGGAACTCTTGGCATTGTAACTATGGAGGATCTTCTCGAACAGCTTGTCGGCGACATCTGGGACGAGGACGAGGAAGTCGAACATAAATACAAAAAAATCGACAACAACAAATACGAAATAAGCGGAGATATGAATATAAGCGATATGCTTGAACTTTTTGAAAAGGATTCAAAGTATATTGATTCTGACAGTAAGTCTGTCGGCGGCTGGGTTATTGAACAGATAGGGGATATTCCCGAAAAAGATTACAGCTTTACCTATCGTGAATTTACAATAACAGTAAATGATGTAGAGGATCAGCGTGTAAATTCAATAATACTGATTTATACTCCTGTTGAAAAAGAAGACGATGAATAATTCAAAACAATACAGCCGGAAGAAAATATTTATTTGTGCTGTTTCGCTGGTGCTTGTAATTGTACTTTCGTTTTTGATTTATGTTGACGCATTTTTCGGAATTTCTGCAAAATCCGTTTATTCCTTTTTCGGAATAAGGGAGTTTTCTTCAAATGCTGATTCATATCCGCTTTCCGTACATTTTATTGATGTAGGTTGCGGCGATAGTATTCTCATAAAATGCGGTGACAGAACTGCACTTATTGATACAGGCAGTTTTTCACTTAATTCAAAGTCTGAGTATTATCTTAAACATAGCGGTGTAAATAAACTTGATTTATTTGTTGCGACTCATACAGACAGCGACCATATAGGAGATTTTTCTTCCATTGCCGATAATTTTGAAATAGATAATTTATGGATAAGCAATTTTTGCACAGGTAAAAAATCCGGCTTTACCGAAAACGAAAAATTATTCTTTAAAAAAATTTCAGAAAAGAATATAAATGTCATTTCACCAGAATGTAAAACTTATCCTTTTGGCAGTGCAGAATTACAGGTCTTGTCACCGTTAAAAAAGTATAATGATGATAATGACAATTCGCTTGTTGTAAAGCTGAAATATAAAAATGTATCATATCTGTTTACAGGAGATTCAGGCGAAAAAGCCGAAACAGAAATGCTGAATGAAAATACTAATTTGCGTTCAACAGTTCTTAAAGTTTCTCATCACGGAAGTTCCAGTGCAACATCTCAGAAATTTCTTAATGCCGTGTCGCCCAAATATGCAATAATTTCAGCCGGAGATGAAAACAAATATCTTCCCAACCGAAAAACAGTTGAAAGGCTGAAAAACTCAGGTGCAGAAATTCTGAGAACAGACCGCAACGGCAATATCATTGTTGCCACAGACGGAAATAATATATCTGTATTCTGTGAAAAAACATAAAATAATAAAACTTACAGAAAGAGAGGATTTGTCTGTAACGAACTCAGACAAAACAATAAAATGAAAAAATTAAAGATAATAAAATTTGACGGAACATATTTTATCTGTGAGGATAAGGATAAAAAAATGTTTGCAATCGAAAAAGCCGATATGCCACAGAACGCAAAGGACGGCGATACCGTGATTATATCCGACGACGGAAATATCGCTCTGAAAAATTAATAATTTTATTGACAAACATAAAAATAATGTTTATACTATTAAAATATAAAAGCTGTGATAAGAAGAAGTACGCTGAATGTCTTATTTCAGAGAGGATATGTTGGGTGAAAATATCCATAAGAGTCAGCAGAAATACATCTTTGAGCTGTCAGTGCGAAAATTGCAGTAGTGCTGACCGTTTTACACACGTTATCGTGTATGGGTATGAATGTACCCGTAAGGCTGTTGCTGCGAAGCGGCAGTAAATTGAGGTGGTACCGCGGTATATTATCGCCCTCTGTTTTTTAAAATAACAGGGGGCGTTTTTTTTGTCCCCGCAATATTTTTGATTACGAAAGGACAGATAACACAATGGGAGTTTTTGAAGAATTACAGGAACGTGGACTTATCGCTCAGATGACCGACGAAGAAGAAATAAAAGAACTTATAAACAGCGGAAAAGCCGTATTTTATATTGGTTTTGACCCGACAGCTGACAGCTTGCACGTAGGACACTTTATGGCACTTTGCCTTATGAAAAGACTTCAGATGGCGGGTAATAAGCCAATAGCACTTATCGGTGGTGGCACTGCAATGATAGGCGACCCGTCAGGCAAAACCGACATGAGAAAAATGATGACTCAGGAAACAATTCAGCATAACTGCGAATGTTTCAAAAAACAGATGAGCCGTTTTATTGATTTTTCTGACGGAAAGGCTCTTATGGTAAATAATGCTGACTGGCTTATGGGACTTAATTATGTTGATTTTCTGAGGGAAGTCGGAGCACATTTCAGCGTAAATCGTATGCTTACAGCCGAATGCTACAAACAGCGTCTTGAAAGAGGACTCAGTTTCCTTGAATTTAACTATATGATAATGCAGAGCTATGACTTTTTCTCACTGTTCCAGAAATACGGCTGTAATTTGCAGTTCGGCGGTGATGACCAGTGGAGCAATATGCTCGGCGGTACTGAACTCATAAGAAGAAAACTCGGTAAAGACGCTTATGCAATGACAATAAATCTTCTTCTCAATTCAGAGGGCAAGAAGATGGGCAAAACCGAAAAGGGTGCAGTATGGCTTGACCCCGAAAAAACCAGCCCGTTTGATTTCTTCCAGTACTGGAGAAATATCAATGACGCTGATGTTATCAAATGCCTTAAAATGCTGACATTTCTTCCTATGGAGGAGATAAACGAGCTTGCAAAACTTGAAGGCAGTGAACTCAACAGGGCAAAGGAAATTCTTGCATTTGAACTTACAAAGCTTGTTCACGGTGAAGACGAGGCACAGAAAGCACTTGACGGAGCGAGAGCATTGTTTATGAGTAAATCAGACACCAACAATATGCCGTCAACTGAACTTTCAGTATCAGATTTTACAGACGGAAAAATCGGACTTATTGACCTGCTTGCAAAAACAAAACTCGTGCCGTCAAAAGCAGAGGCAAGAAGACTTATTCAACAGGGCGGAATATCTGTCGATGATGTCAAAATCACAGATGTAAAAGCAGAACTTTCATCATCAGATAATTTCTCAAAAGGTTATGTAGTAATCAAAAAGGGCAAAAAGGTTTTCCATAAAGCAATTCTCAATAATTGATAATATTCACTATTCACTGAAAGGAATATCATACTATGGATAAACAGTCAAACCGTAAGGACAACAAAATTCAGGAACGGCGTGATGAACGCAGTCAGGCTTTTAACTTTGTTTTTGAGCGTATGTTCCGTGACGACACAATAGATGATGCGTTTGAGGACGCAGAAAACGCAAGGGATATACAGGTCAGCGAATATACAAGAAAAGTAGTTGAGGGTGTAGAAGAACATCTTGATGAAATTGACACTCTTATCGAAAAAAATCTTAAAGGTTGGAAAAAGAACAGAATTTCCAAAATATCACTTACTATTTTGCGTATAGCAGTGTTTGAAATGCTTTATATGAAGAATATTCCTATGAGTGTTTCAATCAATGAGGCTGTCGAACTTGCAAAGAATTATGCAACAGCGGCAGACGGTTCGTTTGTAAACGGTGTTCTCGGTTCAATCGCAAAATCTCTCAAAAAAAGCGGTGAAAACTGATGTCGGCATTTCTCGGAATAGATACAAGCAATTACACAACATCAGCGGCAATTTATGATACCGAAAACGGAATGATTCACGCAAAAAAACTTCTTCCCGTAAAAAACGGCGAGTGCGGTTTGCGTCAGAGTGATGCAGTCTTTCACCATACTCAACAGTTACCCGAAATAATAGGAAAAGTTTTTTCGCAGTACAAAGGTAAAATTGATGCCATAGGTATTTCATCAAAGCCACGTGATGTTGAGGGTTCATATATGCCGTGCTTTACTGTCGGACTCAGTACGGCGAAAATATTATCAGAAGTTCTGAATGTTCCGCTCTATACATTTTCACATCAGAGTGGACATATAGCGGCGGCACTTTTTTCAGCAGAAAAAACAGATTTGATTGATAAAACTTTTCTTGCATTTCACGTGTCGGGCGGAACAACCGAGGCGGTATTGGTAAGATCGGATAATGAAAAAATCTTTTCAACGGAACTTGTTGCAAAGACGCTTGACCTTAATGCCGGACAACTGATTGACAGAATCGGTGTTATGCTCGGACTTTCGTTTCCGTGCGGTCGTGAACTCGAACAGCTTGCACTGAAAAACACCGAAAAAATATCCGCAAAAGCAACGCTGAAAGGCTCGGACTGTTGTCTTTCGGGTATTGAAAATATTTGCCGTAAAATGTACGAAAACGGCAATTCAAAAGAAAAAATATCGGCAACCTGTCTTTTATATGTTGAAAAGGCACTTGACGAAATGTGCAAAAGACTTCTTGAAAAATACGGAGATGTTCCCGTGCTTTTTGCCGGCGGAGTAATGTCAGACACTATTATTAAAACGCATTTGTCAAAGAAATATAACGCATACTTTGCCGAACCGCAGTTTTCCGCAGATAATGCGGCGGGAACGGCACTTCTTACATCAATATGTCATAACCGTAAATCAGATAACATATAATTACTGAACAGAAACAAAGGAGAAATTTTAGTTATGGGCAGATTATTCGGAACTGACGGTGCCCGTGGAGTTGCAAACACGGAATTAACCTGTGAACTTGCAATGAATATCGGAAAAGCAGCGGCAATGGTTCTTACAGATAACAGCGACAACAAACACCCGAAAATACTTATCGGAAAGGATACAAGACTTTCGTCCGATATGCTTGAAGGTGCATTGATTGCGGGCTTATGTTCAGTCGGTGCAGATGTTGTACTGCTTGGAGTAGTGCCGACACCGGCTGTTGCATATCTTATCAAAAAATACAGTGCTGATGCCGGAATTATGATTTCAGCATCTCACAATCCGTTTGAATTTAACGGAATTAAAATTTTCAGCAGTGACGGCTACAAACTGCCCGACGCTCTTGAAGAAGAAATTGAATCAATAGTTATTGATAATGCAAAGCCTTATTATACACCGACAGGTGACGGACTTGGCTGTGTTTCAATGGCGGATAACGCTATTGACGATTATATCGAACATATTGTTTCAACCGTACCATACAGACTTGATGGTATGAAAATAGCAATAGATTGTTCCAATGGTTCATCATCAAGAACCGCACAAAAACTTTTTACCGAACTTGGTGCAGAATGTTATATGCTTTCAGACAAACCTGACGGCAAAAATATAAACGATAACTGCGGTTCAACACATCTTGAAAATTTGCAGAAATATGTTGTTGATAATAAATTACATCTTGGTGTTGCTTTTGACGGTGACGCAGACCGCTGTCTTGCCGTTGACGAAAACGGTAAAGTTGTTGACGGCGATTTTATTATGGCAATTTGTGCCCTTGACCTTTCGTCAAGAAAACATCTCAATCAGAATGCGGCAGTAGGCACAGTAATGTCAAATATGGGATTCAGCAGATTTTGTGAAGATAACGGATTGAAGTTTATTTCAACAGATGTCGGCGACAGATATGTTCTTGAAGCAATGTTGCGTGAGGGTTACAATTTTGGCGGCGAACAGTCAGGTCACGTTATTTTCCTTGATTATGCAACAACAGGTGACGGACAGCTTACCGCCGCACAGCTTCTCAGCATAGTAAACAGACGACAGGCAAAACTTTCGAGTATTGCAACTCTTATGACACGCTACCCTCAGGTACTCATAAACGTTAAGGTAACACAGGAGGGCAAACTCCATTTCTACACGAATCAGGATATAAAGAATAAAATTGATGAAGTGCGTTCAACGCTTGGAAATGACGGAAGAATACTTGTAAGAGTATCGGGAACAGAACCGCTTGTGCGTGTTATGATTGAAGGACTTGACCAACCGCTTATTCATAAACTTGCACAGGAAACAGCCGACCTCATCAAAGAAAAAATAGGCTGCTGACATTGTTAAAAATATTTAGAACTTATATATATTTATCTATATTGGCTCTATGTCAATAGTTGGGGTAAAACCGAAAAAATAGGAATACGAGTGGTAGCAATCAGGTTGCCACTCGTTTTTCATTTTAAGAAAATATATGTAAAATACGATTACGAAAACGTTTAAAGTTGCGATAACCG
>JAQXZA010000146.1 GCA_029226955.1 Clostridia bacterium
TTCTTATTGCTCTTTTTGTTATTGCTATTTTATCCATTCTAATCTACTCCATTCCGGTCTATAGACTTGCTCAGACCTGTTTGGAGTTATTTTAACATTACACTCTTATATTTGGTAGCCGCCTGAACATTGAGGGGATACCATCATGCGTACCGTTCAGTACATCAGCGGTTCGATAATTTGAGTGCAGTACCTTGTATCTTTCCTACTCAAACTCACGATTGACACATTTAACCTCAGCTAATACCTTCCTACCACCAAGTGTTTAGCAAATTTTCGTCACCATACTATCACTCATTCTGTGCAAACCAATATAAAAAACAAGCTGTCAAAAACTGGTAAAGTTTCAGACAGCCTGTTTTATAGAATTTAAGCAAAATATTTATTGAGATCGTCAACAATCTTTTGCTCAAGTGTTGCGGCATCAGACATAGTTGCGGCACTTACAGAAATGTATGTTTTAAGCTTAGGTTCAGTGCCGGAAGGACGAACTACTACCGAACAGATATCTTCAAGAACGAATTTTATTACATCAGATTTTGGCAATCCGTCAAGTCCCGGTGCATAGTCAAGCACTTTGACAATATTTTTTCCGCCAAAACCGGATATATTTCCACGAAAACTCTTCATTATGCCCTGCATTTTAGCAAAACCTGCTGAACCGTCAAATTCATAAAAATGTAAGGTATTAAGACAATAGCCGTATTTTTTGTAAAGCTCTTCAAGTTTTTCAATAAGGCTTATACCCTGTGTCTTATAATAAGCGAACATTTCACAGATGAGGAATGAAGCGTCAACAGCGTCTTTATCACGAACATAGCCGCCGCTTAAATAGCCGTAGCTTTCTTCCATACCAAAAATGTAAGAGTCTTCCTTGCCTTGCTTTTCAAGAAAACCTATTTGTTCTCCTATAAATTTAAAGCCTGTAAGCACATTTATTGTACGGACACCGTAATCCGAGGCGATACGCTCTGCCATATCTATTGTAACTATGGTCTTTATAAATACAGGGTCATTCGGCATTGTGCCGTTTGCAATTCTTCTTGAACAGATGTAATCAAGCAAAAGCATACCTGTTTCATTGCCCGAAAGAAGCTTGTATTCCCCATTTTCCGTTTTAACTGCAATACCTACACGGTCACAGTCAGGGTCGGTTGCAAGAAGTAAATCGGCATTGTTCTTTTTTGCATATTCAATACCAAGCGACATAGCCTCTTTAATTTCAGGATTCGGATATGGACAGGTTGTGAAATTTCCGTCTGGCTGTTCCTGTTCTTTTACAACGGTAATATTTGTATAGCCGCTTTCTTTAAGTGTACGAAGAACAGGTTTTAATCCTGTACCGTTAAGGGGTGAATAAACGATAGCGACATTTTTGTCAATGTTATCTTTTTCAGTTAGCATAGACTGCTGTTTTACCTTTTCAACGAAATCAGTATAAACATTCTCTGAAATATATTCGATTGCACCGCTTTTTACATATTCGTTGAAATCACCTGTTTTGACATCATCAAAAATATCAAGCTTCTGAATTTCAGCAAGAATAGTTTCAGCGGCTTCCGTTGTAATCTGACAGCCGTCTGCACCGTAAACCTTGTAGCCGTTATATTTTGACGGATTGTGTGATGCGGTTATCATAATTCCCGAAACACAGTCAAGTTCACGAACTGCATAGGAAAGACAAGGAGTAGGCATAAGTTCCGTATAGATATATACCTTTATTCCGTTTTCGGCAAATACACCTGATGCAACCTCCGAAAACAGCTTTGACTTTATTCTTGAATCATAGCTGACAGCAATTTTTCTTTTGTTTTCAGGGAAATTCTTTATAATATAGTTTGCAAGTCCCTGTGATGCCTTTGCAACGGTATGTATGTTCATACGGTTTGTTCCGGCACCGATAACACCTCTGAGTCCGCCTGTTCCGAATGCAAGGTCACGATAAAATGCGTCTTCGATTTTAGCGTCATCATTTGCTATTGAATTAAGTTCATTTATAACGTCATTATCGCCTTTGGCTTTTTCGCACCAACGCTCATATTCTTTTTTATAATCCATAATTTTTCCTCCTGTCAACAACTGACTTTAAGAAGTGATGCTTTTCCGTGCAATTTCATTTCTACGGAATTTGCCGGAATAAATATACAGTCGCCTTTGAAAAACGGCAGTGATTCTTCGCCATAAAATATAACTCCGCAACCGCCAATGCACAAAAGAACATTAAATGAAGTATTCCCTACCTGAAAGTGTACCATATTTTTGTTTGTTTCGGTATTGAGAATTATTCTTTCAGTCTGAAAATATTTGCAACGGCATAAAAGTTCAGATGCCCAGCCCGGCTGATATTTCAGGACACGCATAGGCTGAACAGGTGTGTCACTGCTTTTAAGATTAGCGACATCAAGTGCCTTGTCGATATGTAAAGGTCTTTTTTGTCCGTTCTTATCCACTCTGTCATAGTCGTAC
This sequence comes from Clostridia bacterium, assembly GCA_029226955.1. Taxonomy (GTDB): domain Bacteria; phylum Bacillota; class Clostridia; order Oscillospirales; family Acutalibacteraceae; genus UBA1213. The sequence goes on from JAQXZA010000146.1 coordinate 2,467, forward strand.
AGTCTGTAAGTAAGATTAGAATTTTCCTGTATTTCCGCAATAAGAGCACCAGCTCCTATTGCGTGAACAGTTCCCGCCTCAATATAGAAAACATCATCTTTTTTAATGTTTACTTTTTGAAGATATTTTTCAAGTTTACCGTTTTCAGCGGCATTGCGGATAGTTTTCTTATTAGTGTTGTGATGAAAACCGTAAACCAGTTTTGCGTCGGGTGAAGCGTCAAGCACATACCACATTTCAGTTTTGCCAAGCTGTCCGTTTTCGTGCTTTTCAGCATATTCATCATCAGGGTGAACCTGAACGGATAAATCCTTTTTAGCGTCTATAAATTTTATAAGTATCGGCAGTTCATACTTATTGCGTGGGTGACTTCCTGAAAATTCGGGGTGAGCTTTCAAAACATCAGTTAAATTTTGCCCCTTAAATTCTCCGCTTGCCACTATGCTTATTCCGTCGGGGTGAGTTGAACATTCCCAGGTTTCAGAAAGCGGACTGAGCGGAATATTTTTCCCGAAATCATAATTAAGTCTGTCACCGCCCCAGAGATAATCCTTTCCGACAGGTTTCAGAAGAAACGGTTTATTGCGGATTGTATCATCGGTCAAGGGGGAATTTTTGTTTGTCCTGTACATTTATATCTTCTCCAAGCTGTACTTCAATAAGCTGTAACTCTGTTTCGGCAAAAACTGTATGACGACAACCGGCTTGCATAGTTACAACATCACCGACAGTTATTTCCTGTTCCATTCCGTCAACAACTGTTTTGCCTTTACCTGAAATAACTACCCAAACTTCATCACGGTTTTTATGGCTGTGATAATTCATACTGTTGCCGGGGTTAAGCGTTACTTTTATAGTAAGGCTGTTTTCCTCAACATCAAGTACCCTGAAACAGCCCCAGGATTTTTCCGCAAACATTATCTGACGGTCTATTTTGTCAACATAAGGCTTGATATAGCTTGACTGTTCCTTATCGGAAACAAGAATACCGTCAGGACTTGCGGAAATAACAACATCGTGAAGTCCCATTGCAAGTACAGGAATGTCAAGGTCATTTATAATATGAACATCTTTGCAGCTTTCGTTCATTACAGCGTCACCAATGGTATTATCAACCATAGCCTCTGTAAGAGTGTTCCATGTGCCGAGGTCTTTCCACTGTCCCGAAAAACGCATTACCTGAATTTTATTTTCTTTTTCAACAACCGCATAGTCAAAGCTTATCTTTGTAAGTGTGTCATATTTTGAGAAAAGGTCGTGATAATCGGTAAAGTCAATAAGCTCGTGTGCCTTGTCAAGAACATATTTCAGCTTATATGCAAATACTCCCCCGTTCCATAATGCTCCCTGAGAAATATATCGTTTAGCTGTTTCGGTGTCGGGTTTTTCCTTGAATGTGGAAACAGAGCTGATATTGTCCTTGCTTTCGGGGATAATATAGCCGTATTTTTCGCTCGGATATGTCGGTTCAATGCCCATAAGCACAAGATTTGCCTGACCTTTTTCAGCCTGTTCGCCGAGTGCTTTCAGTGCCTCAAAATAATCATCTTCAACATAAGGGTCAACAGGACAAACAACCACAGCCTCATCATCTGAAACGCCTAAAATATCGTGCAAATAGGCTGTTGCAAGAGCTATTGCCGGAAAAGTATCCCTTCGGCAAGGTTCTATTGAAATTCCGACATCATCACCAAGCTGATTATGTATTGACGAAACCTGAGTTTTTGATGTGGCAATAGTAATTTTTGCGTCACTGTCAACTTTTTTTATCTGACGGTAAACACGCTGAACCATAGATTCGTATTTGCCGTCCTCGGTTTTGAATATTTTAATGAACTGCTTTGAGCGTATATCGTTTGAAAGCGGCCAGAGTCTTTTTCCTGAACCGCCTGATAAAAGTACAATATTCATAAATTTTAAATCTCCTTAAAAAAGCGGATTATCTTTCAGCTCTCATCGGGTTATTGAGGAAGTCCTCATAAGAAAGGCGGATTCCGTCTTCAAGTTCTGTCTTGTATTTCCAGCCGAGTGCCTCAGCCTTTGATACATCAAGAAGTTTTCTCGGTGTTCCGTTAGGCTTGCTTGTATCCCAGCGGATTTCTCCGTTATAGCCTACTACTTTTGCAACAAGTTCAGTAAGTTCTTTGATAGTGAGTTCTTTGCCTGTGCCGGCATTTACTGTTTCGTTACCGCTATAATTATTCATAAGGAATACGCAAAGGTTAGCAAGGTCATCAACATAAAGAAATTCACGGAGCGGTGAACCGTCACCCCAACAGGTAACAAATTCAGCATTACTTTCCTTAGCCTCGTGAAAACGGCGGATAAGTGCCGGAAGAACGTGACTGTGTGTAGGGTGATAGTTATCGTTAGGACCGTAGAGATTTGTCGGCATTACGCTTATATAGTCAGTGCCATACTGACGGTTAAGAAATTCACAGTATTTCAGACCTGAAATTTTTGCAAGTGCATAAGCCTCATTTGTTTTTTCGAGTTCTGATGTCAGCAGACAGCTTTCTTTCATCGGCTGAGGTGCCATTCTCGGATAAATACAAGATGAACCGAGAAATTCAAGTTTTTTACAGCCATTTTTCCACGCCGAATGAATTACATTCATTTCAAGTATCATATTGTCGTACATAAAGTCAGCAAGTGCGTTCTGATTTGCAACAATACCACCAACCTTAGCAGCAGCAAGAAATACATATTCAGGCTTTTCCTGACTGAAAAATTCTTCAACAGCGTCCTGTCTGCGAAGGTCAAGCTCTGCGTGTGTGCGTGTAATAATATTTGTGTAGCCCTGTCTTTCAAGCTCACGGACAATGGCAGAGCCAACCATTCCTCTGTGACCGGCTACATAAATTTTAGCGTTTTTCTCCATCATAGCAATTACTCCAATCTTAAAGTGAATACAGCTTTTCGGCAACTTCATCTGCACAATCGTAAAATTCTTCATAGCTGCCGTTTAAGCTGTTTAATTTTTTGATTATGCCGTCAATATCTTTTAAATCTTCCTGATTTATTGAAACAGCAAGACTTTTTTCTTCCAACAGCCTTACTGTTGTTCTGTCTTCAAGCACGGTTTCACGCTTAAAAAGTGCCATAGGCTTTTTTGCAAGCAGACACTCTGACACAGTTCCCCAGCCGGCTTTTGTAATAACATAATCCGAGGCGGCAATATAATTCTGAGTATCAAGTGTTGAAAAAGGGATAACTGTTACATTACTGCCAACAAGCGGAACACCCTCGGTTGTATAAAAATCGTAAGGAACACCGCTTACATCAACAGCTTCAGTAAACTGAGCCGACATTCCGAGTGCGGCAAAAACTGTTTGTCTTTTATGCTCTGATTTAGTTTTTCTGACAATCTCATTACTGAACGGTCTGGCGGTTACAGAAGTGTCCGACATCTCCGAGTTTTTCAGAAATTCAAGCATTTCAGTGTTATGCAGTGCATAAAGCATTGAATGTTTAATTTTCAGATAATGTTCAGCATAAGACCGCCATATTTTTTCAGGCAGAAACTCACGGTACAGCTCCGTCCAGGTAAAATTACCGACATACAACAGTGGAATGTTTGCCTTTTCACAAGCGTCTATTGACCATATTGGCATATCACACAAAACCGCATCAATATTATTATCCGACATCCAACGAGATTCGCTGTCGGATTTTTCGGGAATGATTGAAAGATAATCGGTACAGGCTTTTGTGAGTTTATCCGTATCTACAAGCAGTGTACCAGGTTTAACGATAAGACCGATGTCGGTTTTGTCGGTTCTGAATCCGATACGATTGTATTCTTCCTTGGTAAGCATAAGTGAAAGATTTTTCTGTGCAAAATCTATATGGTTTTTACCGCAGACAATATAGACAAACGCATCATATTTTTTCAGAACGGAAACAATAATGGGAATGTTTCTTGCGATATGACCAAAACCGTGGTCTGAAATATAAAAGCAAATTCTTTTCATATTATGCTTTTTTCAAAGCGGCTTCACGCTTTGCAAGCTCTCTGTCGTGTTCAGCCATTATACGAACAAGCTCAGGATAGGTTGTTTTCTGCGGATTCCAACCCAGAACTGTCTTTGCCTTAGTCGGATCGCCCCAGAGGTTATCAACATCTGTCGGTCTGAACCACTGAGGATTTACACAAACAAGCATTTTTCCTGTTTCAGCGTCATAACCCTTTTCGTCAATGCCCTTGCCTTCCCAACGGATTTTGATACCGTTAGCAGCAAATGCTTTTTCTGTAAAGTCACGAACCGTATGCTGTTCACCTGTTGCAATAACAAAATCCTCAGGAGTATCGTGCTGAAGAATCATCCACATACATTCAACATAATCCTTTGCATAACCCCAGTCACGCAGAGAATCCATATTTCCGAGTTCCAGATGATCCTGAAGTCCTTCGGCAATTCTTCCGGCTGCAAGAGTGATTTTTCTTGTAACAAAGTTTTCGCCACGGCGTTCTGATTCGTGGTTAAAGAGGATACCGTTTACTGCAAACATTCCGTAAGCCTCACGATATTCCTTTGTAATCCAAAAACCGTATTGCTTTGCTACTGCATAAGGGCTGTACGGATGGAACGGTGTTGTTTCTTTCTGAGGAACCTCCTCAACCTTTCCGAAAAGCTCTGATGTAGATGCCTGATATACCTTTGTCTTTTTTGCAAGACCGAGAATACGGACAGCTTCAAGAATTCTGAGTACACCAAGAGCGTCAACATCGCCTGAATATTCAGGAACATCAAACGAAACCTGTACATGACTCTGTGCGGCAAGATTATATATTTCGTCAGGCTGTACGAGATTTATAATTCTTACAAGTGAAGATGAATCCGAGAGGTCACCGTCATGAAGTGTGATAGAATTATTTGCTATAAGGTGGTCAATTCTTGCTGTGTTTGAAATTGATGCACGACGCGTAATACCGTGAACCTCATATCCTTTTTCAAGCAAAAACTCTGCAAGGTATGAACCGTCCTGTCCTGTAATGCCTGTGATAAGTGCAACTTTACTCATAATATATCTCCTTTAATTTATAATATTTTGTCTGCATATTTCGACTTTATGTTTATATTATACAGGGGTGAAATGAGTAATCAAATAAAACATATTGCTATGTTTTTGGACTATATTGACTTTATCCTATTACATGATAAAATATATTTATACATCAACAACAAATATATTAAAAATGTCATATTCATCAAAACGAAAAAGGGGCATCACTATATGTTTCAAAATGCATTATTTCACGGAGATTTAGTAAATACATCAAGAATTATATATACTCCATCAGACTTTGCAAAGCTGTCTTTGTTTCATATTCAGGAAATAGGTTCATTACAGGCAACAAAACCGCATATCAGCAAGCGTGAAAACTTAGCCTCCTACCTGTTTTTTATAGTAAATTCAGGCTCAGGAACACTTTCCTATGACGATTCTACTTATCAGCTCAATGCAGGTGACTGTGTTTTTATTGACTGCAAAAAGCCATATTCCCACTCTACTTCAGAAGACCTCTGGCATCTTTGCTGGGTACATTTCTTTGGTCCTACTGTCGCTAATATTTATCAGAAATACATAGAGCGTGGAGGTACCCCGGTATTTCATACAAAAAATTTGTCATCATACTTATCTGTTTTTACAGATTTGTATAATATTGCTTCCAGCTCCTCATATATTCGTGATATGGAAATCAACACAGGTATTGCAAAACTTCTGTCACTGCTTATGGCAGACTCCTGGCATCCCGACAGAACGCCTCTAGTCACAAAGAAAAGCAATTTACTGGAAATAAAAAATTATCTTGATGAAAATTACAATAAAAAAATAGTGCTCGACGATTTAGCCGAACACTATTTCATAAACAAATATTATTTAACCAGAATTTTTAAAGAACAATTTGGTGTAAGTATTATGGATTATCTGCTCAGTGTACGAATTACTCACGCAAAAAATCTGTTGCGTTTCAGCAACAAATCTGCCGAGCAAATCGGACTTGAATGTGGAATCGGTGATGTCTATTATTTCAGTCGTGTTTTCAAAAAGGTTGAGGGCATCAGTATCAGAGAATATAGAAAAGCCTGGCGGACTAACTGAATATCCATATCCTCCCAATTTTGACCAACGAAAAATTGAGGGGATACATTTCTTAATAGAATTATTTATTTTAATAAATGTTTGATTCTGCGCAATATATTTAGAGTCGTGCCATACAACTTGTAAATTAACGGGACTCGAATTTCGTTTGATTTCATACTTTTAATGACATCTATATACACCATATTGTATTGAGACCCATATGTTCTTTTTAAATGCATTCCTAAATTCTGATAAAATTTCTCAGTATCAAAGACATCAGAAAACGCATCTAACTTTCTAATGGAGTACAATTCCATTTGAGTTCTAACACACTTTTCACATAGACCACAGTTCTCATTATCCATAAAACAAACATTAAGATATTTCTGGGCAATTGGCATATCTGCGATATTTTTAACCTTATCCAATCTTGATTTACATTCGCCACTTATTACAAAATGAACATTCTCAGTTGATAGCAATTGACAGAGATAAGTTTCATAGTACGCAGTATCCTTATCAACATATGTTATATCAAACATATCTAATGGATATCCTGATGAATAATAATACTTTGAGAAATATGAACCACATGCCATAACTGCTGAAAAATTGCAAAATTGATGTGTCTGAACATATTTTGTCTTTAAAAATTCTCCAACATTTGAATCTACCCATAAAAAATCCAAATTAAGTTCCTGAGCACATTGTTTACTACGACTCATGCGACCATAAAAAAGTCTACGTGATTCCTCAATAGTTAACCCGCTTGTGTTTCTGTGTGATCCAGTGTTAAAGAAAGTAAGTGTATCAATTCGATTTTCCTTTGAATACTCTAACGTTGTTTTGATAGTATCAAGAGAGTCAACCCCACATGATACGCCTGTTCCAATATATCTCTTATGAGTAGTAGATGGGGAATCCTTTATCAACGACTCAACTTTAAGCGTAACCTGTTTATATATAGAAGAATACTTATTCCATAAAGGGAATAATTTAGTGACTATGCTGTTATATAAAGTGCCTGAAATAGAACCCTCAACAGCAATTTCTCCCCCCCGAATAGCAATTTGAGGGAGCAGTGCAACTAGAAATGGAGAGGAATCATTTACATTAATATACGGCTCAATAAACTTAGGCATCTCATACCATAGTCTATCAATTTCTAAACCTTTTATATCAACATAGAATCTGATTTTTCCATTGTCTCGTTCCAATTTTGGCTTTGAAATACGCACCATTTTTATCATTTTTCTCCTCACTTACATTTATCATGTGATATAAACTCTTTATATACATCAATTGTACTCTTGTTTTTTATTCCTTGTTGTAGTACAAGATTTTTTGCTTTGAAACCATAATACAAGAAAGAGCACAACATAAAGAATAAAATACATCCAATTAATAAATATCAAGAAACCTTCAACAGAGACCAGTTCAAGTTTTGAAATAATATAACCAACAGCCATTGCTACAATAAAGAGAGATTGTAAAAATGTCTTTAGTTTCTGTCTTTTGGAAATAACGAAACCGTGCATTAGACCAGAAACAACAAAACGTGCTGCGTACATAGGTATAAGAATTTTAGTGAATGTACCACTACGAATCCATTCTTCGCCGTACACTAAGGAAAATACAGGTTCTGCAATTATCCATAGCAAAGAAAAACCCACCAATGAAATGGCGGTAAGCAATATTGCAGTGCTACGAAACGAAGATTTGAAACTACCAGTTTTCTCTAACTCCTCGGATGCATTTTTAAAGAAAACTCGTGCTACATTATTACTTATTAAAGTTAGCGGCAATCCAAGAATACTTACTGTTAATGAAAAAAAACCACCTTCTCTGGTTGAAAATGCTGTATTAATAATCAAAGGGAGTGCGGAATATGAAAACTGCAATATAAAAACACCTGGAAGGGCAAATAGTGGTTGATCAGAATACTTTCTGGCGACCCTCCAAACATCATTTTTATTGACTGCGATTATCTCTTTTATATGTTTAACCATTGAAACAGATTGCTTTCTAATCCCTGCAATGGTACCTATGCACTGAGAAATCAAAAGTCCTGAAAAATTAAATCTAAATAGACCCAGACCAATTTTTGTTATACTAGATGCTATAGCTCTTCTAACAGTGACCTTGGTCATTAGTGCATATTCGCCATGTCTATTATTATATGAATCGACTAAGTATGTAATCCCGGTCATAAAATGTAAGAGTACAGCAACAAATATCCAAAGTCCCACACTGCTGTACTGTTCATCCCCAAGTAGAAATAAGATAAGGATTACACCAATCAGAAGAAGAGATGTACCTAATACGCATAAAAATACCAATTTGCATAAAGCATACTCATCCTCTTTTTGTGAATGAACAATTGATATATGATACTGCAATGTTGAAATAGGAGAAAACATTGTTCCTAATGATACAACCAATGAAAGATAACCGAATGCTTCTGGTGAATAAAGACGTGTAGCCAGTGGTTGTAGTATAATAGATATAATCTGACCGAATAATACTCCCGCAGAAAGCATCACAATATGCTTAGCATCAGATTTTATTAAAATTCTTTTTAGACTCATCAAAAAATTTTTCATTTAGAAAACTATCTCCTCAACTACATCTTCTGTGATAAAAATTCCTTCATGCATTCATATAAATCTTTCTGCATTTTATTCACCATAGCATCAGTAATCATATAATTGTCAATAATACTATTAATTGGTGGTAAATCATCAGGTTTTAAAATTGTTTGCGGAGGATTTTGTAACCCATATGCGGAATAATAGTCATCAAATTTGAATGTACCTCCGCGAGGCGCAGATGAAAAATAGACACGCATATTAGGGATACGAAAACCATCAGCTAAAATCAGTCCATGTAAACTACTAGAATAAATGAATTCACACGATGCAATTTCTTCAATTACATACATGGGATCTTTT
>JAQXZA010000147.1 GCA_029226955.1 Clostridia bacterium
AGTATCTTACGAAAATGAAACAGCAGATACTGAAAACAATACCGACACGGAAACTTCTGAACCGTCAGCTATCCCAGATGAAAGTAAAAACACAGTATCCGAAGAAATGGAAAAAAATGAAACCGCCGAAAATCAATCGGATAACAATTCAGAAAATAATCAAAATTCCGATAACGAAAGAACAAAACTTTAACTTAAAAATCAGGCAGTGTAATAACAATCCATATAAATAAGTAATTTAGCGGAACGATGCAATATTAGACTTCATCGGAAACTAAAATCACCTCGACAAATGACCATAAAAGCGATATAATCAAACGGGGTGATAAAATGGACTTTTATACTAAAACCGAGAAATTAAGCGACCAAGACTTCAAAGAAATCATAGGTGTTAAAAGAAGCACATTTGAAGCTATGATTTGCATCTTGAAAAATGCTTATAACTCAAGACCAAGAAAGTGGAGAGGTGGTCGAAGAAAGAAGCTTTCTTTCGAAGAACAACTCATGCTGACATTGAAATATTACCGTTATTATATAACCCAAAAAGCACTATCTTTTGAATTTGAAGTTGGAGAAGCAACCGTTTCAGATACTATCAAATGGGTCGAAAAAACGTTGATAAAAGATGGTACATTTTCGCTGCCTGGTAAAAAAGTACTTCTGGAAGATGATAGTATAGAAGTGGTACTTGTAGATGTTACCGAATGTCCTATTGAACGCCCTCAAAAAAACAACGGAAGCACTATTCTGGAAAAAAGAAAAGACACACAATAAAAGCTCAGGTAGTCGTTAACAAAGCAACAGGTATCATTTTATGCACCGCCGAAAGCTGTGGAAAAACACATGATTTTGCTCTGTATAAAAGCACCATTGGGTGTCGTGTGCTTGATAGTATTAAAGCACAGGCTGACAGTGGCTATCAAGGAATAACTGCCATTCATCGCAATAGTGAAACTCCTAAGAAGAAACCCAAAGGCGGCAAATTGACCAAAGAAGAAAAAAGAGAGAACTGCCGTATTTCACATGAGCGTATTCTTATAGAAAACATCAATGCAAAAATCAAGGTCTTTAAAATCATGAAATATCCCTATCGCAATCGTAGAAAGCGGCATCTTTTGAGATTAAATCTAATCTGCGGTATCATCAATTTTGAAGTTTCAATTTAGTTTCCGAGGAAGTCTATTATAAAAGTTTTTGCCTTTATCAAAAACTTAACTCAATGTACAAACTAACCGTCAGAACAATAACTCCACTCTTCACACTCCACACTCCACTCTTGACAAATGTTTGCGTGGGTATTATAATCATAGTATGATATTATCAACTAACTACTAACAGGAGATTGTTTATGGAATTAAGAGATAAAAACGGACTTACAGAAAAAGAATATCTTGCACAATATAAGCCGCACGATTATGAACGTCCGTCTGTTGCAACGGATATGGTAATATTTACGGCTACAAATAAGCAAGAGAAAAACTATCGCAGAATACCACAGAAAGAACTGAAAATCTTACTCATCAAAAGAGGCGGACACCCGTTTTTGAGCTGTTGGGCATTGCCCGGCGGATTTGTAAATCCCGACGAAACAACCGAACAGGCGGCAAAACGTGAACTTATCGAAGAAACTGGTGTTGATAACATTTATCTTGAACAGCTTTATACATTCAGTAATCCGCACCGTGACCCTCGTATGTGGGTAATGAGTTGTTCATATATGGCACTTATTGACAGTTCACAGGTTAATGTAACGGCTGGCGACGACGCACAAAGGGCAGAATGGTTCACGGTAGATTTTGAAACCGTCAGCGAAAATACTCAGAATACTGATGACGGCTTTATCAATGAAAAGGATTATCTTCTTAAACTTACAAACGGTGATATTGTTCTCTCGGCAAAAATACATCACACAAAAACACGAAATCATACTGGTGTCGATAATACCTACACCATTACCGAAAACAACGGTCTTGCCTTTGACCATGCACAGATTATTGCTTTTGCGATTGAACGACTCAGGGGAAAGATAACTTACACCGATATTGCACTGAATCTTATGCCTGAATATTTCACTCTTACCGAACTTCAACAGGTTTATGAGATTATTCTCAACAAAACTTTACTCAAAGCACCGTTCAGACGAAAATACAGCTATCTTGCCGAAGAAACCGACCAACTCACCAAAGACGCAGGTCACCGCCCGTCAAGACTATACAAACGACATTTTAATGCGTAATTCGTAATGCGTAATGCGTAATTAGTGTGACCGTGAGTCTGTACGCTAAAATACAGTTTGTTTAAAACAAAGGTTTATTGTAAAAGAAAGGGGACACGTTATGCGAATACTTATTGTTGAAGATGAATGTGGTCTTGCTGACGCATTGGGGGCAATACTTAAAAAAGAAAACTATTCCGTTGATATTTCAAATGACGGTGAAAGCGGTCTTGAAAACGCACTGACAGGTGTTTATGACTGCATTATACTTGATATAATGTTGCCGAAAATGAATGGTCTTGATGTGCTGACATATTTGCGTGTAAAGAATATTGAAACGCCTGTTATACTTCTTACCGCAAAATCCGAAACCGACGATAAGATAAAAGGGCTTGACTGTGGTGCTGACGATTATCTAACAAAGCCGTTTTCGACAGGTGAACTTCTTGCAAGGGTTCGTGCATTGACACGGCGAAAAGGAACAACCGCCGACATCAACCCGAAATATGCCGACATAACACTTGACATCAAGCGTGGAGAACTTATTTGCGGAGAAAATTCCGTAATTCTCGGCAGAAAAGAATTTCAGATGATGGAAATGCTTATATCAAATGCGGGGCAAATTATCACAAAAGAAACGTTTGTCAAAAAAGTATGGGGATATGACGACGACAGCGAATACAATAACGTTGAAGTTTATATCTCGTTTTTGCGTAAGAAATTACAAATGTTACATTCACGTGTACAAATTAAAACACGTCGTGGCATAGGCTACTGTCTGGACGGTGCAAAATGATACGAAAACTGCAAATAAAAATTGTTGTTGTAATAACGCTTTTGCTCACAATCGTAATAACAGCACTGATGTTTGCAATAAACATAATTTCACAGAATAACTCATCACAGCAGACACAGGAGCGTTTGCAGAGTATCGCAAACAGTGACGGCACAATGTCACCTACTCAGATTAACCCCTATAACAACGCAATAGGATATATAGACAATTTTTCTGTTTTGCTTGATTATAATAACGAGGTTTTGAAAATTTCCCTCAACCGAAACATAATTGTTCAGCAGACCGACATTATTTCTTATGTCAATGCGGCTCTTGCAACAGGTCAGGAAACAGGTGTAATCGGTACTTATGCGTTTACGGTTCAGCAAAAGCGTTACGGAAAAATTGTTGTATTCCTTGACATAAGCGTTCAGCAACAGCAAAACAAAAACCTTATTGCAACCACAGTAACAATCGGTTTAATTTCAATACTTATCTTTTTCATTATTGCATTGATACTCTCATTCTGGCTTGTAAAGCCTGTAAAAGAAACTATGGACAAACAAAAGCTGTTTATCTCAAATGCCAGTCACGAACTTAAAACACCTCTTGCAGTAATAAGTGCAAACGCTGATGTTCTTGAAAGCGAAATCGGCGACAATAAATGGTTGTCGTATATCCGTTCCGAAAGCGTCCGTATGAGTGAACTTGTCAATGAACTTTTGTGTCTTGCAAGGCTTGACGATAAAAGCGGTCACAAGATGATTGTGTCCGAATTTAACCTTACAGATGTTGTTTTGCAGACGGCATTACCTTTTGAAAGCACAGTTTTTGAAATGGGCAAAAAGTTTGATGTTGACGCAGAACCCGATATAATGTATCGTGGCGATGAAAGTTCAATCAAGCACGTTCTGACAATTCTCATAGACAACGCAATAAAATATTCCTCAGAACACGGCGAAATATCCGTAAAACTCTACACTCACTCAGGCAAAAAAATAATTGAAGTCTATAACACAGGTGACGGTATTCCTCAGGATAAACTTGATAAAGTATTCGAGCGTTTTTACCGACAGGACGAGGCACGAAACAGCAAAAGCGGTGGTTATGGTCTTGGACTTGCAATCGCCAAAGCAACAGTAGAACGTCACAACGGCAAAATCTTTGCCAAAAGTGACTACGGCAAATGGGCAAAATTCACAGTAGTACTTTAATTAGGAATGAGGAATTAGGAATTGTGTGTGTCACCAATTTGTTCAGAAAATTTATCATAGTGTGAGGTGAGTAGCTTTGTTAAATTATAATGACGAAAAAACAAAGGCTGTACTTAAACTAATGGGCGAACTCTCAAAAGGCGAACAATCTGCAAAGGAAAACGGCTGGACAGATATTTCCGAAGTCGAAAAAATATTTTACTGTACACCGCATAACAACAATTAAAAATCAATTTATTCAAATGTCCGTGTCTTAATCGTCACGGGCAATTTTTTGCTTTTATAAAAAACTCAACTCATCGAAAAAGCAGCGGTCATAACAATTATGAATTATGAATTGTAACTTTTTTGCTTGCGTTGTCATAAACTGTTAGTACAGAACAGTGAGGTGATTTTTATGGGCAAGCCTTTGATTATGATGCCGTCAGTGACTTATGCATTAAAAGGTCGCCAGATCCTTGCTTCACACGGCATAAAAGCCGAAATTGAGCGTACACCAAAGGGCGAAAACCGTAGTTGTGGTTACAGTCTTTATATAGAGAATAAAACGGACGAGGCAGAAACAATACTCAAAGAAAACAATATAAAAACTCTCGGACGGACGGAAAGGGAGAATGTGCCGTGATATATCTTGATAACTCAGCGACAACCTTTCCAAAGCCATGGATTGTTCAGAATGCCGTGAATAACTCTTTGAAATATTCCGCAAATCCGGGACGTAGTGGTCATAAATTGTCTATAAAAGCGTCTGAGGAGATTTTTCTTGCACGAAAGACAGCGGCGGAATTTTTCAATGCAAAAAACGAAACAGATGTCATTTTCACTCTTAACTGTACTATGTCAATGAATATGGTGATAAAAGGTATGCTCAAAAGCGGCGACCACGTTGTTGTGTCAGAAATGGAGCATAATGCAGTAATGCGTCCACTTGAAAAAATGGCAGAAAAGGGCGTGACATTCACTCAGGCGACGGTTTTTCCAGAAGATAATGACAAAACTGTTGATTCATTCCGCAAGGCAATAAATGCCAAAACTAAAATGATAATATGCGTTCACGCCTCAAATGTATGGGGTATAAAACTTCCGATAGACAGAATATCGGCTCTTGCACACGAATACGGCTTGTTATTTGCCGTTGACGCTGCACAAAGTGCAGGAATTGTCCCGATTGATGTACAGCGGAGTAATATTGATTTTCTTTGTGTTGCCGGTCACAAAGGATTGTACGGGGTTATGGGAACAGGTATTCTCATTTTGTCCGAAAACGCAATTCCCGACACGATAATCGAGGGTGGCACAGGGAGTAACTCGGTTTCGTTTGAACAGCCACAGGAACTTCCAGACCGTTTTGAAAGCGGCACACCGAATGTCAGCGGCATCGTCGGACTTCGTGCCGGAATACAGTTTGTCCGTCAGAAAAAACCCGAAAATATCGCTAAACACGAATTTATGCTCATACAGCGTTTATACAGAGAACTTGCAAAGATGAAAAAAATCAGACTTTATATGCCAATGCCGACCCCGCAGTATTTTGTGCCGATATTGTCATTCAACATTGAGGGTTACGACAGCGAAACAGCCGCCGCAATTCTCAACAAGAATAATATTGCTGTTCGTGCCGGACTTCAATGCAGTCCGGCGGCACACAAAATGTGCGGTACACTCGAAAGCGGAGCGATAAGAATTTCGCCGTCCGTCAGCACAAAAACATCTGACATTGACTATCTTGTTTCCGTCCTCAAAAAACTTTAAATCAGAGTGGAGTGTGGAGAGTGGAGTGTGGAGTTGTGTGAAGTCACAACAATTATTCGTTAAAAATAATTCTGCATTTTGCATTTTGAATTTTGCATTTTATAAGTCGGGGTTGCAAAGAACAGCAATCCCGAATTTTTCTATTTACAAAAAACTCAAAAAAACTGTTGCAAACACAAATCAATATGATAAAATAAGACTATAACAGTGTGGAGTGTGGAGAGTGGAGTGTGGAGTTGTTTATGGTGCGGACAATGACTTGACTTTAACAAAAACTTTGAACGCAATTACGAATTACGCATTACGAATTACGCATTGAATCAAGAACGGAGTGATAAAAGTGTGGGACGCAATAGTGACAGCTTATGACTGGTTTGTGGCACTTATGGTAACATTCAAGGTTACAGATGTGCTTGATATAGTCGTGGTGTCGTTTATTATATATAATCTTATAAAAATTGTGAGAGAAACACGTGCAGAACAGCTTGTAAAGGGTATTCTTATATTGCTGATAGCTTTTGCGGCGTCAAGCATATTCAAGCTGAAAATGCTGTATTCATTGTTTACGTCATTTTTTCAGTTTTCGGTTCTTGCAATTCTTATTGTGTTTCAGCCCGAACTCAGACGGGCTTTGGAGCAAATCGGTCGCAGTAAAATCGGAAAATACTGGAATAACCTTTCGCAGTCAAACGGCATTGAAGAAGAAAAAATCAAACAGATTAAGCGTGGTATAAAATGCGTTGTCGAGGCGGCGGCGGATTTTCAGAAATCTAAAACAGGTGCTTTGATTGTGTTTGAACGTGAAACCAAACTTGGCGACATAATTGACACAGGTACAATAGTTGACGCTGAACCATCAGTGCCAATGATAGGCAACATATTTTTCAATAAAGCACCCTTGCACGACGGTGCAGTTGTAATGCGTGACGGAAAGATTTATGCGGCAGGCTGTATTTTGCCGCTTACTAAGAACAACAGCAGTGTCAGCGTTGACCTTGGCACAAGGCACAGGGCGGCTCTTGGAATAAGTGAAAACAGCGACGCAATTATCGTTGTTGTGTCAGAGGAAACAGGCACAATTTCAATGGCACTAAACGGTGTAATAACACGAAACTATACACGTGAAACACTCAATGTCGCACTTGAAGAACAGCTTATACCAAAGTCATCAGAAAAATCAGACCGTATTCCGATTATCACGGGCATTGCGAGCCTGAGGAAAGGAAAGAAGAATGAAAAAGACAAAAAGTAAACTCAGTATCGGCAAGCTGTTTTATAATGATAAGTTTGTTATGGTGTTTTCGGTTTTTGTTGCATTCATAATGTGGGTTGTGGTATCGACTACATCACAGGAAACAACGATTTTTACAGTAACTGATATTCCTGTAACATTGCCGGAGCTGAGTAATGACCTGAGATTTTTCAATACCGAAGACCTCAAAGCAGAAGTAAAGATTTCGGGCAATGCAATAGTCGTTGCAAGCGTAACAAACAGTGATATATACATTTCACCCACAGATACAAGCAAAATAACCGAACCCGGAACATATACCCTGAATCTTGTTCCAAAAAAGAGCGGAGTAAAGACCGATTATAATTTTGAATCTACCGTATCACCGTCAAAAATTGATGTCTATGTTGACAGATATGCCGAGCGTGAAATAACAATAACTGATAAAATAGATGTAAGTTCTGTTGACTCATCTTCTTATGCTTCAACAACGATACTCTCACAGCAGACGGTAAAAATTACCGGTGCTGAGTCAGTAGTAAACAGTATTGCGGAAGTAAACGCAGAATATAAATTTGACAATACTCTTTCAAAAACTACGGTTGTAAAAGCACCTTTGGTGTTTTATGATTCAAGCGGAAATCAGATTACAAGCGAGTATATAACATCGGATATTACATCAGTTGACGCAACTGTTCCTGTATTAAAGCTGAAAACAGTTGATATTGTTCCAAACATCATAAATATGCCTGATTATCTTGATTTTGACAATTCAAGGATAAAAGTTACACCGTCAGAAATCAATATAGCGGCTCCCGACGATATTATAGACACAATAAAATCTATTTCCACTTCTGAAATAGACTTCTCAAAAATCAATATCAAAAACAATAAGGTGACAGCATCTCTTGTTATACCGTCAGGGTGCAGAAATCTTGATCAGATTACCTCAGTTGATGTTGAATTTGATATGACAGGTATGACTAGTAAAACTCTCAAAATTGACCGTTTTACCGTAATAAATGAAGGTAATGACCGTAAGCCGACTGTTTCAACAAAATCACTTGATGTCAATGTTATCGGCCCGAAAGAACAGATTGAAAATCTTACTTCCGCACATCTTACGGCTGTAATTGATATGCAACAAAAGAATAACTTTATTGGTTTTGTTGAAATGCCTGTTACAATAAACATAAACAGCAAATTCTCGTCGTGTTGGGTTTATGGTAACTATACGGCAGACGTTAATGTTGTTAAGAATCAATAAGTCAGTTTAAACAATAAATAATTATTCACTAAAATAATGCCCGTGACAATTTTGTCACGGGCATTAAATTTATTCAGTATCTTTTATGATGACAAACCTGAAAATATGATTTTGTTTAAACTGATATTTAAAATTCAAACGGTTTAGGTTCACCACAACCGCATGTGCCAACATAGGTGGGCATAACTTTTCCGCAGTTAGGACAAGTCCATGTGCCATCATTTGGAACATCTTTGCGTGAGTTTGCAACTTCTTCGGCTTTTTTGAGTGCATCAGCTTCCTTTGCCTTTTTGCCGAAAAGATGTTTTTTCTCAATCTTTGGTGTATCAGAATTTTTAAAACGTGAAACCGACTTTATTTCAACAGGTTGAGGATTGTTTTCGTATCCCGGAACCTGTTTTTTAATATCATTATAATTCATAGGTTTTGGGTCATTAACATTGAGGTGTAATGATGCCGGCGGTTCATCACTGAAACGCATTGGTGCAGGTGGAGGCATATTGTCAAAGTTAAAGAAATATCCGTCATCAGTTTCATTGTTTTCAGGTTCGTTATTGGTGTTAGTCGGGGTGTTTTGTTCGTTATTTGTCGGCTGAACTGCATTAGGATAAATCGGTTGTTCAGTATTTGAGAAATTATTGTCTGACGGCTTTATAAATGAAAAGTCTGGGGCAGATGTGTTATTATAATTGTTTACATTGTTGGTATTTGCAGAATCATTTTTTATAAAGCTTAAATCCTGTTGTGTGAAATCATTATCCTGAGTGTTCTGATTTTGAATCTGAGGATTGTATGACGGCAGACTTGGTTCGACATTTGAGAATTTCTCGTTTATTTCGTATGTATTTTCGGTATTTTCAAAGTTATCGTTGTTCTGAATATCAGGCGGTGTTGTATTGTTGAAATCCCCGAAAGGCTTTGGCTCACCACAACCGCAAGTACCTACATAATTCGGAAGAACTTTATGGCAGTTCGGACAAGTCCAGCTATCCGATTGTGTGTTATTGTCAGTTTGTGAGAATATCGGTTTCCTACTGATTTTTTCCGCAGAATTGTATGACGCAGTGTTTACAGTTGACTTTGGCTCCTGAACTTTAACAGGGGCAACAGGAGGAGTTGCAACAGGTGCGTTATTGTTCGATGTAAATTCAAATTCAAACGGTTTAGGTTCGCCACAACCGCAAGTGCCTACATAATTCGGCATAACCTTACCGCAGTTCTGACAAGTCCACGTGTCGTCAGATGTAGCCATTGGCGGCGGTGGTGGAGTTGGAACAGTTTCCTTTTTCTTAAAAATTGACGGCTTTGGTTCAGTCTTAGGCGGCTCTGTCTTTGGAACAAACGGCGGAGTTGGAGCATTTACCTGTTCAGTAGGTTTAGCCGTTGTGTTGTTCGGAGTAAATTCAAATTCAAACGGCTTTGGCTCAGCCTTTTGAACAGGTGGAGTTACAGGCTTTGGCTCAACCTTTGAAGATGTCGTTTCAGGCGGTTCGGGAGCATCAGGCGTTTCTGCAAACGGTCTTTGTGCCGAGATTTCTTCTTCCCAGAAATAATCTGCGGAAGTACGTCCCGTTGCGATTTTGCCGATAAATTCCTTGCATTTAACGTGTTCGGGGTGATTCTGATAATATTTGAGTGCAACGGCATTTTTGAATGTTGCATAAAGCACAACATCATATTCCGAAGATACATCAAAATTATATCCCATTTCTATTCCTACAAGACCGTCAATTTTTCCGACCAATGCTGTCAGCATTTCTATCATACGGTCAATATTTTTTTGCTTGTTTTCATCGTCCTTAATCTTCCAAAGGACAATATGCTTAACCATACAAAATTCCTCCTGTTTAAAATTACATAATAAAAATGCACATAAAGTCATAATTTTATTATTGTTTTATATTAGTTTAACATAGTTTTTACATATAATCAATAATATTTTTAATAAAAAATATATTTAATAATGGTTTTTTTGTACAAAAAAGCCTGTATGTACGGATTATCCGAAACATACAGGCTTAATGCCGATATTGAATTTTAACGATTAAAGGGTTACTTTACCGTTGATTTCGCCGTTGATGATGTAATATGCAACCTTTGTTTCAGGCTGAGCATAAACTTCAATGCTCTTGATTTCGTCTGTCTTGCCTTCTGCGGCATAAGCAGCCTTAATGTTTGCAACAACGCTGTCCATTGATACCTTGTTGTTCTGATATTCGAGAGTGATTGATACTGTCGGTTCAGCGGGCTTAACTTCAACAGGAGCAACTTCAACCTTTGTTTCAGCTTTAACTTCTGTTTTTGTTTCAACAGGTTTTGTTTCAGCCTTAACTTCTGTCTTTGTTTCAACAGGCTTTGTTTCAGCCTTAGCCTTTGCAGCAGTTTTCTT
Organism: Clostridia bacterium; assembly: GCA_029226955.1. GTDB lineage: Bacteria > Bacillota > Clostridia > Oscillospirales > Acutalibacteraceae > UBA1213. The sequence goes on from JAQXZA010000147.1 coordinate 10,844, forward strand.
AGCACAACTCTTTGTTGCAGGTTTTGTTTCTGCCTTAACTTCTGTTGTAGCCTCTGTCTTTGTTTCTACCTTTGTTTCTGCCTTAGCAGCAGTAGTTTTCTTAGTAGCCATAATAAAATCCTTCTTTCCTGAAAATCATACAATTCCTCGAAAAAGCTAAATGCTTTACACTCAAAATTATAACGATATTTCGTCAGCTTGTCAAATAAAACCTACCAAAAATTATACCAAATTACTAAAAAACGGTTACTTATCCAAAACTACGAACTTTTTACATAAAATATTGTTGACAGTGACAATACAGTCAGGAGTCAGGAGTGAGGAGTGAGGAGTCAGGAGTGATTCAAAATAAACGCATACACTTATGGTTATAATAATTACGCATTACGCATTACGAATTACGCATTAAAAAAGGGGGAATACTTATGTTGTGCGTAAAAGCACTGATTATATTATGGAGGATATTTATTATGGCAAGAAATACTATGAATGTTGTAAAAGGTATAGGGGCAGGAGTTGCGGCAGGAATGTTGTTCGGACTTGTCAGCTCGGTTATGATGAAAAACAACCATAAGTCAAAACGTAAAGCCTCAAAAGCAATAAACACCGCACAGGATATCCTTGATGGCATACAGGAAATGTTTAAATGAGTGTGGAGAGTGGAGTGTGGAGAGTGGAGTTGTGCGGATTTTAAGTCTGTACGTTGGGTTTAGTTTGTTTTAACATTGTTGTTGCGTAAAATACAATGAACTAATTTCATAGAGCATTCAACTTTTATTAAATGCAGAATTAAGAATGGTTATCTGTTTTTTAATTCTGCATTTTGCATTTTACATTCTACATTTTGAATAGCGGTGATTCCCATAACAACTCCACACTCCACTCTCCACACTCCACTCTGAAAAAAAGTTCGTGACAAACAGAAAATAGTATGTTATAATCTTCTAATATGAATGTAATATTTAATGTTCCCCGATAATTTATTCAGGAGAGATAAAAATGGAAATAACTAAGGCATTTGAAATAATATCAGATAAAGTTGAGGAAGAACTCACAAAAAAAGGCTTTACAAAACAAGCCGTTGCACCGTCAGAAAAGGAGATTACTGCACTGTTTACAGGTGAAATTGCTTATAGTATAGTTTATTATACCGACAAAAAGCGTGTGCTTTTGCGTTCCTGTTCAATGGTCGGCGACGAACCCGACAACAACTGGAAAACCGTTGCAACGTGGCTGTTTGACCCCGACTGCGATGACGCAAAAGAGGCGGAAAATATCGGTAACGACTTTGTAGAAACTATAAGAGGACCAAAACAGATTGCTGTACGCCAGAATCAGAAGAAAAAGAAAAAAAGCGGTGACAGCAACGTTGACCCGCTGTTTCTTGCTAACAGAATGGTAGCATATTTTCCGAAACTTAAAGCGGAAATTGCCTACGAAAAAAATCACTATGAATCGTTCAGAGGTATTACCTTTGCCGATGAAAAAATCGTTCCGAAATTTAAGCAGTATGTGGCTTTTGCTAACGAAAATTCACTCAAAAAGCTGTCAAAGAATCTTTCGGATTTCTACAATGCCGGCGACCTTGACGTAAAGGGCATTATTACATATATAATGTTTAATGCGATTGAGGACGACAACAAGTTCAATATGCTTATTTCTGAGTTCAAGCCGAATGAACAGAAGATTGCAAAAGAGGCAAGAAAACTCAGGGGCAAAAACATCAAGCCTGAAAAAGTCAAAAAGCAGAAAAAATATGTTGCCGATAACCTTACACAACAGTAAGTAAAAATTCTGAAAAATAAATCAGAAAAACTATTGACAAATAACCCTTGTGTGTGATATATTTATTATACCTCAAAAACAGGGGTTATTTTTTTGTGCCTTTTTTGAGGGAGGCTAAAATATTCCGAAATACCGGGAGGTGCCGTCAATGAGAGTAAAAGTAACACTAGCCTGCACAGAGTGCAAACAACGCAACTACAACACCATGAAAAACAAGAAAAACGATCCGGATAGGCTTGAAATGAACAAGTATTGCAGATTCTGCAAGAAGCATACTCTGCATAGGGAAACCAAGTAATTGAACGGAGGATAGCTATGGCAAAAAACAAAACGCCGGAAAAAAAGCCCAATATCTTCAAAAGAATGGGTAAGGGTATAGCAAAATTCTTCCGTGATACGAAAAGCGAAATCAAAAAGATAGTATGGCCTACACCAAAGGCAACATTCAAGAATACAGGTATTGTTCTTCTTGCAATGATTATTGTAGGTGTAGTAATATTCGGTCTTGACTACGGATTACAGTTCCTTTTCGGACTTGTAATGAATGTAGCCGGAAACTGATACCATACTTTCGGAGGAGATACTTATGCCAGACAGTGAAGCAAGATGGTATGTTGTTCACACATATTCAGGTTATGAAAACAAAGTAGCCTCTAACCTTAAAACCACTGTCGAGAACAGAGGACTTGAAAATCTTATTCAGGAAATTAAAGTTCCGACAGAAATGGTAACCGAAATTAAGGACAACAAACCCAAAGAGGTCGAGCGAAAAGTTTTCCCCGGATATGTACTTGTTAAAATGGTAATGAACGACGATGCGTGGTATGTAGTACGAAATATTCGTGGCTGTACCGGCTTTGTCGGACCTAATTCAAAACCCGTTGCACTTACTGATGAAGAAGTGGAGAGAATGGGCTTTGAAGAAAAGCAGATTGAGGTCAACTATGATGTGGGGGATTCCGTCCGCATTATTGACAGTCCGTTTGAAGATTCAATCGGAGTCGTTGATTTCCTCGATAAGCAGAATAACTGCGTCCGTGTAATTATTCATATGTTCGGACGTGAAACACCGGTTGAACTCAAACTTAATCAGGTTGAACCGTTGTAATCAAAATTAACTTATGCCGATAACGGAAAATTTTCCGTTGTTATTGAGGGATATATTCCCTCGTGGGAGGAAGCGAAATTCAAACATCGCTCCGTGTTTTACCACGAATTTTGGAGGTGCAAAGAAAATGGCTCAAAAGGTAACAGGCTTTATAAAGCTCCAGATACCTGCCGGAAAGGCTACCCCGGCACCACCTGTTGGTCCTGCACTTGGACAGCATGGTGTCAACATTATGGCGTTCACAAAGGAATTTAACGAACGCACAAAGAATGACGCAGGTCTTATTATTCCTGTTGTTATCACAGTTTACGCAGACCGCTCGTTTACATTCGTAACAAAGACTCCGCCGGCTGCAGTTCTTATCAAAAAGGCTGTCGGAATCGAAACAGCGTCAGGCGAACCAAACAAGAAGAAAGTTGCTAAGATTACTCGTGAACAGGTTCAGAAGATCGCTGAACAGAAAATGCCTGACCTCAATGCAGCAAGCATTGAAGCAGCATGCAGTATGATCGCAGGAACTGCTCGCAGCATGGGTGTCGAAGTAGTAGATTGATTAAACCCGGGTGGGAGGAATAACTCCGATTTTACCACTCAATAGGGAGGAAAACCGATGAAACATGGTAAAAAATATGTTGATGCCGTAAAACTCATCGACAAAACAAAAGCATATGATGCTAAGGAAGCTATTGACGTTTGCCTTAAAACAGCAACAGCTAAGTTCGACGAAACAGTTGAACTTCACGTAAAGCTCGGTGTTGACAGCCGTCACGCTGACCAGCAGGTTCGTGGTGCAATAGTTCTTCCTAACGGAACAGGTAAACAGGTTCGTGTTCTTGCAATATGCAAGGGCGACAATGTTAAGCTTGCTCAGGAAGCTGGTGCCGAATATGTAGGTGCCGAAGAATTTACTCAGAAAATCCAGAGCGAAGGCTGGATGGATTTTGACGTTCTTATCACAACACCTGATATGATGGGTCTTGTTGGTCGTCTTGGTAAGGTACTCGGACCTCGTGGTCTTATGCCTAACCCAAAGGCAGGTACAGTTACAACTGATATTGCTAAGGCTGTTAAAGAGGCTAAGGCTGGTAAGATTGAGTACCGTCTTGACAAAACAAACATCATTCACTGCCCGATCGGTAAGGTATCTTTTGGTACTGATAAGATCGCAGAAAACTTTGACGCTCTTATGGGAGCAATTATCAAAGCTAAACCGGCAGCATCAAAAGGTCAGTATGTAAGATCTTGTGCTGTTACAACAACAATGGGTCCGGCCGTAAAGATAAATCCGGCAAAACTCGTTTAATTTCGCATTTTTTTGAAAAAGCACTTGACATACACACTTCGGTGTGGTAATATAATAATTGCTGTTTGACCAAAGACAGTAGGTGCTTTAAGCATAAAGGGTTTCCCGCCTACCGAGGTTGTGAGCTTGTGTGATTATATAACTATGTAATTATACGCCCTTCCTCGCAAAACGGGAGGGCGTTTTCTTTTTGATTTCGCCAATTTTCAAGGAGGTGAATTGTTTTGCCAAGCGAGAAAGCTTTAGAGCAAAAGAAGCAGATTGTTGCTGATCTTGCTGACAGAATACAGGGTTCGGTTGCAGGTATCATTGTTGATTACAAGGGTATCTCAGTTGAGGACGATACAAAGCTCCGTAAGGAACTTCGTGAAGCTGATGTTAAATACACAGTTGTTAAGAATACACTTATCAAACGTGCTGCCGAAAAAGCAGGTCTTGAAGGCATTGATGATGTACTTAATGGTACTTCTGCAATCGCTACAAGTGAAAACGACTATGTTGCTGCTGCTCGTATTCTTCAGAAGTTTGCAGACAGCCACGACAGCTTTACAGTAAAGACAGGCTACCTTGACAACAAGGTTATCAGTCTTGAAATGGTACAGAGCCTTGCAAAACTTCCGTCAAGAGAAGTATTGCTTGCTAATGTACTCGGTGCGTTCAACGCTCCTATCGCATCTTTCGCAAGAGCCGTACAGGCTATTGTTGACAAGAGCGGAGAAGCTCCTGCTGAAGAAGCAGCAGAAGCATAATTCTGATTTTACAAATTACAAATTTTTAATTTGGAGGTAAATTAAAATGGCATCAGAAAAAGTTATGAATATTGTAGAAGAATTAAAGGGACTTACTGTACTTGAACTCTCAGAGCTTGTACACGCTGTTGAGGACGAATTTGGTGTATCAGCTGCCACTGCAGTTGTTCAGGGTCCTTCTACTGAAAATAATAATGCAGCAGCAGAAAAGACAGAATTTGACGTAGTTCTTAAAGCTGCCGGTGCAGAAAAGATTAAGGTTATCAAGGTTGTTCGTGAAATCACAGGTCTTGGTCTTAAAGACGCTAAGGCTCTCGTTGACGAAGCTCCTAAGACACTCAAAGAAGCTGTTTCTAAGGATGACGCTGAGGCTATCAAGGCTAAGCTCGAAGAAGTTGGTGCTGAGGTTGAAGTTAAATAATAATGCGTAATGCGTAATTCGTAATGCGTAATTGCGTTTGAAGTTTATGATATGGGGCAGTCTTTGTCCGCCCCGTAAAGTATTATTCATTTTATTTAATGTTCGCTCACTGACAAGAAAAGCATTGCTTTTCATTTTAAACATCCTAAGGAGGCACAAAAAATGGCAAAATGTGACATTTGCGGTAAGGGAGTTACTTTTGGTATTAAAGTTTCTCACTCACACAGACGCTCAAACAGAACTTGGAAGCCAAATGTCGTTAAAGTTAAAGCGATTGTAAACGGCACTCCAAAAAGAGTTAATGTCTGCACCCGTTGCCTTCGTTCAGGCAAGGTTACAAGAGCAGTCTGATTTAAACAAACTTATGGTGGAATTTCGAGATAAATCGAAATTCCACCTTTTTTTATCAGTGTGGAGAGTTGAGAGTGGAGAGTGAAATTGTTGTGTGAACCGCTACCCTAAAAAAGCCCGTGACAATTAAGCCACGGGCAAAAAGTTTTTTAACTTACGGAATTGAAACGGACTGACGACTTACAAAAATAACTCCACACTCCACTCTCCACACTCCACTCTTAAAAAAGGTATGCTATGTTGTTGTCGGTGGTTATGGTGTCAAGACCGTAGAGGATAAGGGTTTCTTCAATGTTTTGGTCTTTTATGAGTGTGGAAACAGGAGATTTGTAGTAACGCAAGTCAATAAGCGTAATTTCACTGTAATTATCCGCAAGAAACGGTGCAAGGCTATGAGCGTATGAATCACGGATAATAAGCAGTTTTTTGGCGGATTTGTTGTCTTTGTTTGTGATTTTTACATAGCCGTGATTGCCGTTAAGAAATGTTGTGTATTTGTCATTGGTTGAAAGATTTTCTTCAAAGAACATTGTGTTTGAGTTTACCTCTTTTTGTCCGTCTTTTATGTAAACTGAGATTGTGTCGTTTGTGTGGTTTTTGTTTTTCCATAGTTCGATTGTGTCGGGCTTAGTCAGCCACAATGCACTCTTTGCATAAGATGTTCCGTAAAAATCGTTATGGGTTGTGATAGTAAATTCGGATTTCGGTGTCGTATTAAGTCCCATAGCGTCAGCAATAATGCCGTATGCAGTGTATGCACCGCCTGATGTCCAGTGGTGGTCGGTTTTATAGAAAAGCTGTTCGGAGTTTGATTTTTCGGTAAAAGAGGGGATAAGGTCAATGAATTTTATGTTGCTGTTGGCTTTTTTCAGGTCGTTTTTTGCGGTATTTATCAAGTCGTTGTCCTTGTATTCATAGTGGTTTTTCGGGAGATTATCTTGCATTATATATGCTGATGTCGGCACAATGCACATATAGGTCGGAATTTTGGTATTTTCGGCAAATTCTGCAAGATATGATATGTTTTTGTCGAGAAGTTCATTATATTCAACAGGCTTAGTAAAAAGATAGCCGTCATTGCCTTTGTAAATTCCGTTTGAACCGTTCTGACCGCTGTACAGACTGCAATAAGCATTCGTGCCGACAAAAAATGTCCTGAACGGCAGTTGGTCTGACAGGAATGTTTCAAAGTCCTGTTCAAATTCACCGTTGAAAACTTTGTCAACAGTTGTTTCGGGCATTGTCTGTAAATTACGCTTTTCTTCGGCAGAATAGCTGTCTTTCGGCAGTACGATATATAGTATAAATATCACAAATATAAATGCACAAAAAAGAATTGACGGCATATATTTAAGTGGATTTTTAATTTTTGGTTTCATTTATTTTCACCTTGTCATCAGAATTTGAAATACAAAAACGGATTGTAACCCGAACTTGCAAGACTTGCCGTACTCAGCAGAAGTCCGCACATACAGCCGACTGTTTCCGTAATAAAACAGATGTTGTTTTTCGGGATTTTGTTGTAAAGGATTTTTGCAACAGGTGTACACGCAAACACAGCAACGGCAAAAACCGGCAAGTATGATATAATATCCGTCAGTGCTTTTGCTGAAACAAACACTCCCGAACTGCCGAACATAACACAAAGATAATTCCAGAGCTGTCCCATATCTTCAAAGTAGAAAATCAGCCAGCCGAGTACAATCAGAAACAGTGAATAAATATGGCGGAATACTGAGGGGATTTTTTCGAGTGCCTTTAACATAAACAGCTTTTCGATGAAAAGTATCACGAAAAAGTACAGCCCCCACAATATGAAATTGTAGTTTGCACCGTGCCACAAGCCAGTCAATGCCCACACAACAAGCATATTGAAAACCTGTCTTGGAAAGCCTTTTCTGTTGCCGCCGAGCGGTATATAGATGTATTCCTTAAACCAGCTTGAAAGCGATATGTGCCAACGTCGCCAAAATTCTGTTATCGACTTTGAAATATACGGATAATCAAAGTTTTTCAGAAAATCAAACCCGAACATATTTCCGAGTCCCATTGCCATTTCTGAATAGCCGCAGAAGTCAAAATATATTTGCAGTGAATACGCACAAATTCCGAACCAAGCCGATAAAATTCCGCCACTGGTGAAGTTTTCACGCAGAATATCCCACAATGCACCCATCTGATTTGCAAGAAGAACCTTTTTGCATAAGCCGATTACAAACAGTTTAACACCGTTATTAAATTGATTTATGTTTTCCTTGCGGCTTATAAGCTGAGTTTCAACATCTCTGTATCGCACGATTGGCCCTGCAATAAGCTGTGGGAAAAGCGAAACATAAGTGCCAAAGGTGATAATATTTTTCTGAGCCTTTGCGTCATTCCTGTAAACATCAATAACATAAGACATAGTCTGAAATGTATAAAACGAAATGCCGATAGGAAGTGGAATTTCCAGAACAGGAATATTCACAAAAGGCAGTACAATATTCAGCGTATTACCGATAAATCCCGCATATTTAAAGAATACAAGCAGTCCGATATTAACGATTATTGAGGTAACAAGAACGGCTTTTGCGGCTTTGAGGTTTTGTTTTTCGGGATTTTTGAATTTGCCGATTAAAAGTCCAGCCACATAGTTTATCGCTATCGAAACAAGCATAAGAACTATAAAACGTGGTTCGCCCCAGCCGTAAAAGACAAGGTTCACCACAAAAAGCAGTAAATTCCTGAATTTTTTTGGTGTGATATAATACAGCAAAAGCACAACAGGAAGAAATACAAACAAAAATATAATACTTGAAAATACCAAAATTTTACAACTCCCATAATTTTTTACGCAAAACAGGCGAGAATATAACCGCAAAGATTACATTGCCCGCCTGATTTAATCAGATTGAATTTTTAATTATTTCCGTGATTTTATCAAAGTCATTGGAAATTACAAGTGTAACATAGAGTCCGTTTTTTTCGACTTTGCCGTTTTTGATTTTTTCAGTTTCGTCAGCATCATAATTCTGAATCTGATTCAGCTTTGAGTCATATTTTTTTTGTAGCATTTTTTGAACATTGTCGGCGGCGGTGTCGTCTTTTGCCTTAATTATGACGATTTCGTCCTGAGATGTTCCGCTGTTGTCAATTCCGCCCGCAAATTCCTCAACATCATCAGGTGTTATTCCATAATATCTGTCAAGGTCATCGGCTTTTTCAAGGAAAAGCATTTCGGGCAGTTTTGTCTGAGTTTTAATTTCATCAAATATGGCTGAAACGCTTTTAGCTTTAATAACAGATGTTTCTGATGGCTGAACTGATGCTTGCTTTACGCTGTTATTTGAACAGCCGGCAAAAGCCACAACCGCAATCAATGCCGCAGTCACGGCAATTATTTTTTTCTTCATTTTTCCTTTTCTTTCCTTTCAATGTATAAATGCTTGAATTAAATATTATCACAAATATAAATATAATGTCAATATGTCATCTGTCTGTTTTTGACTTAACGGCTGCATATTTTGCCGCCGCTTTTTTACGCTTGCGTTTAGGTGAGATAAAGAGCAGATACGCACTTGCAAGAGCAACAACACCGACATCAACAATCGTTATAATAATTACAATAAATGTATATCCAAGCGAAAATTCTGTTGATTCTTCTTTATCAGTGACGGTAATAATTCCCTTGTTTTCGTAGTCTTTCATATTTTTGATGTTATCATATTGGTACTTGTTTTCGGTAGCGTAGGTTTCAAGGTAATAATCATTGTCGCTGTAAAGGACAACATCAGGGCAAGTGTTGAATATTCCCGTGTCTATATTTGTCATATTCTTATAAAATGCGGCTTCAATAAGGTTAGGACATTCCGAAAAAGTCGAATTTTGCATATAAACATCACTGTTAAATTCAATTCTTGTAAGGCTGTTGCAATTTTCAAAAGCTAATGTGTCAATACTTTTCAGTGTTTTAGGAAAAACCAGTCTTCCTATTGCTTTACAGTTCTGAAAAGCACCGGTCTGAATTTCCTGTAAACCGTCCTGAAATTTCACGCTTTGCAACCAGTTACAGTCCTTAAAGGCATTAGTACAGATTGTAACGGTATTTACGGGAATAATTATCATACTGAGTTTTGAACAGCCCTCAAAGGTTGATTCGTCAATTTTCGGCATAGACGCAGGAAGTGTAATATCATTAAGTGATTTACAGCCGAAAAATGCACGTTTTCCTATGCTGAGAACCGATTCCGGTATATCGACATATTCAAGCTTTGTGCAGTTTTCAAAAGCTGACTGTTCAATTTGGGTAACTGTTTTCGGTATAAGTATGGTTGTAATCTGATTGTTTCCGGCAAAAGCGTAACTGCCGATAATTTTGACCTGTTCGGGCAAGGCTTTTGACTTGGCAGTACCTGAATATTTTATCAGTATTCCGTCGCCGACAATTACACATTCCTGTTGTTGATTTTCCATCCACTGAGTACCTTCAAGAACATATCCGCCGAAATTTTTCAATGCACGTGGAATTTGTATATCTGAGAGTACGGAACAACCAAAAAACGCATAATCACCGATTGAATCAATACTGTTTGGCAGTGTCAGGTTTTTTAACTCCGTACATCTTGCAAAGGCATATTCTTCTATTGACTTAACGCCGTCAAGAATTGTTACATCAGCAAGGGAAGTACAGCCTGAAAAAGCTGATTTGCCTATTGTTGTTACATTTCCGGGAATTTGCAGTTTAATTAAAGCTGTGCAGTCCGAAAAAGCATTTGAATCAATATTTGTTATTGTGCTTGAAATTTCAAGTTCCTTTATTGTTTCATTGGACATAAAAGCCGACGCACCGACTGATGTTACAGTGTAGTCATCAATCTTTGACGGCATTGAAACATAAAGGCTCTGACCTTTATATCTGGTGATTTCAACTGACTTTCCGTCTTCAAGAACGGTATAGATATAGTCGCCACTTTCGATTATTTCAGCGGCATTTACATCTGTTCCGCCAAAAAATGCAAAAACACATATCATCATAATAACAAAGGTACTTACAGCAAACACAATTTTATGTTTAACGCATTTATATTCCATTGTATTACCTCAAAATAATTTTTATAAACTAAACTCAACGCATAAACTTACGGTCACAACAATTACGCATTACGCATTACGAATTACGCATTATTCCTGGTTGTCTATGTTGCGGCGGTATTCTTTTGGAGTCATATTGTATTTTTTCTTGAAAATTCTGTTGAAGTATGAAAGATTTGTAATTCCGATACTGCTTGAAACCTCAGTGATTTGCATATTTGTTGTGAGAAGAAGATTTGTTGCGACATTCAGACGGTAGTCGTTGATGTATTCAATACAGGTCATACCCATATATTTCTTGAAAAATCTCATAAAATAGTGTTTGCTGAGGTTTACGCTGTCGGCAAGTTCGTCAATAGTGATAGGATTCATATAATTTTCGCTGATGTAGTCAAGTATTGTCTTGATATTGCGTGTAGTATTGTCTTTAATGCTTGTTTCGTGCGATTCAAGCTCAAAGAAGTACGAAAACAGTACATAGAACAGATTATAGAGTTCGGATTTAAGTCTTAACTCAAAATAATCAAATTTTTGTGTGTAAATATCAACAAGTCTTTTTATAACTGTAAGCAGTTCGTTATAATGAGGTGCGTCAGAAGAAACAACAATCGGTGAAATATACTGACCGTCAAGAAACGGTGTGAAATATTTTATTGATGAAGCGTCTGTAATATTGCTTGTCAGCATATTGAAGTTAAAGATTATTGTTTTGAGGAATGCTCTTGATTCATTGTGCTGTTTGAACGAGTGGAGAACACAAGGGTTTACAAGAACAATATCACCTTTTTTGACTTTATAATTTTCAAGGTCTATACATTCGTCAAGTTCGCCGTCCTCGACATACACAATTTCCATTTCCTCGTGCCAGTGCATAGGGAATGAAGTGTAAAAATCGGGCAAAACCGTTGTACATACCATATAGGGCAGAAGAAAATCACCCTTTTGACCGGTTTCTTTAAGGCTCATAAATTCATCGTGCTGCATATCTTACCTTCCTTTATTAGTTTATATTTTATCTTAACAGACTAAACTCAACGCATAAACTTAGTGGTCATATTCACTCCTAACTCCTAACTCCTAACTCCTGACTGTTAAAAGGGTAATATTGTGTTATTGGTTTTGGAGTCATAATATGACAAAATATTCGTTAATTGTATTATAATACTGTTTTTTCGTTTCTTCAATAGTAATAAAATGACATTATATAAATGAAAATAGCTTTGAATATTTAATTATGAAATTCAGTAAAATATTTTATTTTTGAAAAGTCAGTAATAAAGCCGTTTTTGATGATTTGCATTATAATATCTATGCAAAATGGTCTTATAAACGGATAATTATTTTTGTGCAATTATTTGTGTCAGCATAATCTGATGATATTATTTTGGACAGATATTTGCACAAAAACGCATAACGATAATAATTAAATACATATTTTACATATTTTCGTATGATAAACAGAATAATTGATATAATTTTGATAAAAAACACTTGACTTGCAAAAAATAGTGTGATAATATCTATGTGTAATTTGATAATAGTTTTGAACCGTTATCAAAAAAATTTACAGAATTTTACATAATATAAAATATTTTACTGGGGGTTTTTAAAATGCGTTTTACATTACCGAGAGATCTTTATCACGGAAAGGGTTCACTTGAAGAACTTAAAAATCTGAAAGGCAAAAAGGCTATTGTCGTTGTAGGCGGCGGCTCAATGAAACGTTTCGGCTTTCTTGACAAGGCTGTAAATTATCTTAAAGAGGCTGGAATGGAAGTTCAGCTCTTTGAAAATGTTGAGCCTGACCCAAGCGTTGATACAGTAATGCGTGGTGCAAAGGCTATGCAGGAATTTGAGCCTGACTGGATTGTAGCAATGGGCGGCGGTTCACCAATCGACGCTGCTAAGGCTATGTGGGCTTTCTATGAATATCCTGACACAACTTTTGAACAGCTTATCACACCGTTCAGTTTCCCGACACTTCGTACAAAGGCTCGTTTCTGTGCTATTCCGTCAACATCAGGTACAGCAACAGAAGTTACCGCATTCAGCGTAATCACAGACTACAACAAGGGTATCAAATATCCGCTTGCTGACTTTAATATAACACCTGACGTTGCAATCGTTGACCCTGAACTTGCTGAGAAAATGCCGCCAAAGCTTACGGCTCACACAGGTATGGACGCAATGACTCACGCAATCGAGGCTTATGTTTCAACACTCAACTGTAACTACACAGACCCGCTTGCACTCCACGCTATAAAGATGATTCACAATGACCTTAAAGCATCTTATGACGGTGATATGGACGCAAGAGATCGTATGCACGACGCACAGTGTCTTGCTGGTATGGCATTCTCAAATGCACTTCTCGGTATTGTTCACTCAATGGCTCACAAGACAGGTGCTGCTTACAGCGGCGGACATATCGTTCACGGCTGTGCAAACGCTATGTATCTGCCTAAGGTAATCAAGTATAACTCAAAGGACGAAACTGCCGCAAAGCGTTATGCTGAAATTGCACGTTTCATTGACCTCAAAGGCGAAACAACAGAAGAACTTGTTGACGCTCTTATCGCTGAACTCAAAAAGATGAACGAATCTCTCAATATTCCAAAATGTATCAAGGAATACGAGGGCGGCATAATCGACGAAAAAGAATTTAACGACAAACTTTCATCTGTTGCAACTCTTGCAATCGGTGACGCTTGCACAGGTTCTAACCCAAGACAGCCGTCACAGGAAGATATGGAAAAACTTCTCCACGCTTGCTATTATGATGAGGAAATTGACTTCTGATTTGTCTTTATTTGCATAATTCCAACAAAATATAATTAAATTTACTAATAATTCCGTACAAGTTTGCATTTTGCTCTTGTACGGATAATTAGTTTATGGTATAATGACAGTGTAATATTTTATACTGTCCGAAAACAGACGCAAAGTATAAAATTTCCTTCCAAATGATTTTACAGAAAGGATTGTATCAAATGTACAAGATAGTAAGAAAAAAATCTTTGAACCCGACCGTTTCATTGATGGAAATTGAAGCACCCCTTATTGCAAAAAAAGCCGAACCCGGTCAGTTTATCATTTTCCGTGCAAAAGAGGACAGCGAGCGTGTTCCCCTCACAATCGCTGATTTTGACCGTGAAAAAGGCACAGTAACAATTATTTATCAGATTGTCGGCGGCTCAACAATGGAGCTTGACACTCTTAACGAGGGCGAAAGTCTTCACGATTTTGTAGGACCTCTCGGCGTTCCGAGCCATACGGAAGGTCTGAAAAAGGTTGCAGTAGTAGGCGGCGGTGTTGGTTGTGCCATTGCATATCCTATCGCAAAGAAACTTTCAAATCAGGGTTGTGAAGTTCACAGCGTTGTAGGTTTCAGAAATAAAGACCTTGTTATCCTTGAAGATGAATTTAAGGCAGTAAGTGCAAAACTCTGTATGATGACAGATGACGGCAGCTACGGCACAAAAGGTCTTGTTACAAATGCTCTTGAAGAACTTATCAAAGAGGGCAACCAGTACGACGAAGTCATCGCTATTGGTCCGCTCATTATGATGAAGTTTGTATGCCAGCTTACAAAGCAATATGACATAAAAACCGTTGTAAGTATGAACCCGATTATGATTGACGGTACAGGTATGTGCGGCGGCTGTCGTCTTACAGTCGGCGGTGAAACAAAGTTTGCCTGTGTTGATGGCCCTGACTTTGATGGTCACCTTGTTGACTTTGACGAGGCTATGAAAAGAGGCTCAATGTACAGAGATTTTGAAAAACACGCCCGTGAGGAAGAGTGTAACTTATTGAAGCAGGAGGAAAAGTAATTATGCCAGTATCAAAAAATATGGATCCTAAAAAATGTCCTATGCCGGTACAGGACCCGGAAGTACGCAGAAACAACTTTAACGAGGTTGCACTCGGATATACATACGAGATGGCAGTAAATGAGGCTAAACGTTGCCTTAACTGCAAAAACAAACCTTGCAGAAGTGCTTGTCCTGTATCTATTGATATTCCTGCTTTTATCGAAAAGGTTGCAGCCGAAGATATGGAAGGTGCTTATCAGATTATTTCGCAGTCAAGTTCACTTCCGGCTGTTTGCGGTCGTGTATGTCCACAGGAAACACAGTGTGAGGGCAAGTGCGTAAGAGGTATCAAGGGTGAGAGCGTAGGTATCGGACGTCTTGAAAGATTTGTTGCCGACTACCACAGAGAACATTGCACAGAAACACCAAAAATGCCTGTTCAGAACGGACATAAAGTTGCTGTTATCGGTGCTGGCCCGAGTGGACTTACCGCTGCCGGTGACCTTGCAAAACTTGGCTACAAAGTAACAATTTATGAGGCACTTCACCTTGCCGGCGGTGTACTTGTTTATGGTATTCCTGAGTTCCGTCTGCCTAAGGTTATCGTACAGAAAGAAATTGACAACCTCAAATCTATCGGCGTTGACATTGAAACAAATATGGTTATCGGCAAGGTTCTTACCGTTGACGAACTTTTTGAAATGGGCAACGACGCTGTATATATCGCAAGTGGTGCAGGTCTGCCACGCTTTATGAATATTCCGGGCGAAAGCCTTAAAGGCGTTTATTCCGCAAACGAATATCTCACAAGAATCAACCTTATGAAAGCATACAAAGACCACGCAAAAACTCCGCTTAAACACAGCAAAAATGTTGCAGTTGTCGGCGGCGGTAACGTTGCAATGGACGCAGCACGTTGTGCAAAGCGTATGGGTGCTGAAAACGTATATATCGTTTATCGTCGTGGTATGGCTGAACTTCCGGCACGTAAAGAAGAAGTTGAACACGCAGAGGAAGAAGGCATTATCTTCAAAACTCTTACAAATCCTGTTGAGGTTCTCGGTGATGAGGACGGCTTTGTAAAGGGTATGAAATGCGTTGAAATGGAACTTGGTGAGCCTGACGCAAGCGGTCGCCGTCGTCCTATCGTTAAAGAGGGCAGCGAGTTTGTTCTTGATGTTGACACAATGATTATGTCAATCGGTACAAGTCCTAACCCGCTTATCAGAAGTACAACACCTGGTCTTGACACAAACAGTCACGGCTGTATCATTACAAATGGTGAAGACGGTCTTACAACACGTGAAGGTGTTTATGCCGGCGGTGACGCTGTAACAGGTGCCGCAACGGTTATTCTTGCAATGGGTGCCGGCAAAGCTGCCGCAAAAGCCATTGACGAATACATTAAAAATAAAAATTCGTAATTCGTAATTCGTAATGCGTAATTGCGTTTGAAGTTTATGATATGGGGCAGTTATTTTCCGCCCCGTGAATAAATTATTTATTGTTAAAAAAATACGGATACCAGACTTTATAATAGTTTTGGTATCCGTATTTTTTATGTTTGCTTTGAAAAAGTCAGCTTTACATCAGGAAATTCCCGACATAAAGCTGACGTATCAATTACTTGAATTTTATGAATAATTATGGATTATTATTCGTGTTTTTGTTAAGATTTACTTTGTCTGATGGCTGTGCTGTTGTTTTATTAAGATTTACTTTATCTGATGACTGTGCAGTGTTGTTGACATTAAATTCATTCTGAACATTAAAGTCGACATTATTCTGAGCATTGTCTTGAAGACCTGATTCTCCTGACTTGATAAGTTTTTCAAGATTTGAGTCAGACTTATATTCATTTGCTTTTGTGTTAAATGGGTCGTCATCACCTTTTTTTATTAGTTTTTCGAGGTTTTCGTCAGATTTATATTCGTCTAACTTTGTGTTAAACGGGTCGTCTGCACCTTTTTTAATAAGTTTTTCAAGATTCGGGTCAGCCTTATATTCGTCTAACTTTGTATTAAACGGGTCTTCTGCACCTTTTTTGATGAGTGATTCCAGACTTCCGTGTTCAACAAGCGGAATATCAACATAGTCAGGGTCTTTCGGTTTTGGTGCAGGAGTGACATTTTTTATCGGCTGTGGCTGAGGCTTTGGAGTTGGAGGCTGAGGAGCTGGCGGTTCATCGAAATATTCTGTTTGACGGCGTTTTAATATATTAAGCACTGTCAATATAACAACTATAACTATAAATGAGCAAATCGAAAAAATGCACAAAAAATAAATAAAGACAACGACCGAAAAATGAGTTATAATGGAGTCACTACACAACCAAAAGAACTCAAGGAGTCGTTGTCTTATGGATAATAGCATACACCATTCA
>JAQXZA010000148.1 GCA_029226955.1 Clostridia bacterium
ACCCGATATTTTCTCCAAAGTTTACTTCCGACAGGGCGGTACAGCCATAAAAGGCTTTTTCTCCGATAACTTTGACGGATTTCAGGTCAATAGATTTCAGCTTTGGACAATTCTTAAAAGTTTCATTTCCGATTTTCGTCAGAGAAACAGGGAGAGTGATACTGTATAAGTTCTGAAAATCAGAAAAGGCATTGTCACTTATTGCAACAATGCCCTCCGGTAATTCAATTTGTACAATATTCTTTTTCTTATATCCCTTGAAAATACCGTTTTCAATTATCATCTGTTCGTCCATAAAGTCATCACCTACCGTTTCATTGTTGCTCTTGGATTTTCAAGTGCCTGATTGATTTCTGTTGTTCTTGATTTATCAAAAACTACGGTTATTGTGTTATCAGGCTTTTTGACAGCGTGTATAGGTATTCCGGCATTAAGGATAGCCGTAACTTCTTTTTCGGACAGACCGTCCTTTTTTCTTAAACTTTTTTTGTCAGGAAATGAGGATTGTTTTTGTTTTGCCGTTGTATCTGTTGCAGGTTCTTGTGTTGCCTGTTGAGTCTGTATCTGTTCAACAGATGTTTCTTTTGGGATTTCTTCGTCAGATGCTGTTACCGTTTCTTCATTAACTGAACTGCTTTTTGTTGCTTCTTTTACTTCGCCTGTTACTGCCTTGCTGATTGTGTTTGTAACTTCCTTATCAACTATATTGTCAATAACTTCGTTTACGGTACTTCCATTAACAGAATTATTTTTCGTGACTTCCACAATTTCGTTGAATTGATAATCAAGTATATCGGATTTGGCAAGTTTATTCAGACTTTGGTCAAGTTCGTTAAGGTTATTGATTTTTGTTTGAAGCTCTGATTTTTTGTCAGTAAGTTTTGTTATACGAGCATTTATCTTTGCAAGCTGAACATTGTTAAGCTGTCCGCTTTTAAGAGCTTTTTGTGCTTTACTCAACTTATCTTCGGTTTTATCAAGTTTTCTTTCCGCTCTCATTAAGCTGTCCTCTTTGAGAGCTTGCATACCGATAATATATGCAGATTTATCAGTGCTTGAATCAAACAGGGAAGAAATAAAGGATTTCAGCAATTCGCCCTGTTGCTGTTTCTTTTTTAGTTTCTTGATTTTCTTGTTTGCTTTCTTGACCTTTTTATTCAATTTCTTGATTCTATCATTTTTCTTTTCGGCAGAGTTTTTTGTTTTGTCGGAAAAAGCAGTGATAAGAGGATTGAGTTTAGGATAAGCGTTACTTTTCAGCAGAGCTTCGCAAGCCGTAACAGTTTGATTCTGTTTGTTTTGACTTGTTTTTATTTTGCTGATTTTTTCATTTAAAGCGTTGATTATATCCTGTTGCTTTGCAATTTTTATGTTCTGATTATCAGTTTGTGCAGACTGAAATTTTTCAAAAATTTTCTCTGTTTCTGCTGATATTTGCGAATTAACTTCATCGGTACTGACAGGCATACTTGTTTCTTGTTCAGTCGCTTTGGTATTAACAAAGTTCTGATAACTCTGAAAATCAGAAAAGAGAAGCATATCATCATTAAAACCGCCCTTTTCTTTCATTTGTTTTTTCATTTCGTCCCAGTGGTCAACACCGTAATTTGTGCTGTTGCTACCGTCAGCTTTTGAAAAATGTGTAAACTTTCCGTGCGGAAAGACATCGCATTTCTGTTGTTCGCCATTATTGAACACCTTAAATTCCGTATTGACGAATTGTCTGTCTTCGTGTGTTTCCAAAGAAGATGTTATTTCCATATAATTCTTCGGATTGTTACAATCACAGGCATAATATGTTTTATTATCAGAAAAGTCAAGTTCGTTTACTTTTGCCAAGGTATCTTCAAATGTCATACGGATACCTCCACAGTGTCAGCATAACTGCTGATTTT
Organism: Clostridia bacterium; assembly: GCA_029226955.1. Classification (GTDB taxonomy): domain Bacteria; phylum Bacillota; class Clostridia; order Oscillospirales; family Acutalibacteraceae; genus UBA1213. Next base: position 1,896 of record JAQXZA010000148.1, read on the forward strand.
TGCGGCCATTTCTCTTACTGTGGTTTTTAACTCAAACAAGAAATAGTAGAAACCCTCATCAAGAGGAATATCATTTTCTTTATATTCACTCATTCTTGATTTTACTTTTTCCTGCCATTCTGTCTGCATTTCATCAAACTGAGTTATCAAATCATCGGACAGATTGTTCTGTTTCAGCTTGAATTTGATTTGACGGACATAATTATTAAAGTTATCAAGTGTGGTAGCATAGGAATCTGTTTTTCTTTTCTTTCTGTCGTCCTGTCGTTTTTCCTTTTCTTCCATAAGATAAAGAATAATCTCTTTAACAAACAGATCATCAGCATTTTCAAAGAAAAGTTGCCATATCAAAGCTGTCTTTGTCATTGGATTTTTGTCTGCATATTCCTTCATTGATTTGAAGAACGGACAATCTCTTGAAATTTTTCCGTTATCAAAAGTTAGCGTTTTTACAAACTGCCAAAAAGCGTTTTCGCTTTGATTGCTGTGTGTTGTTTCCGAAAGGTAGCCGAAAACACACTTCTTGAAATAGTCTGCATTGATACTTGTACTTACATATTTTGTCATAGATTATGACCTCCTGAAAACAATTTTAGATATACAATGCAAATAAATTTATTGACATTATATATCTTTTTTGATATAATGAATATAATAATAGAAAAGGGGATGTTTTTATGGCACAAACCAATATTAATATTCGTATGGATGAAGATCTGAAAAAACAGTTTGAGAATTTTTGTTCCGAAGTTGGTATGAGTATGACAACCGCATTTTGTATTTTTGCGAAAACTGTCGTCAGACAGCACAGAATACCTTTTGAAGTTTCAACCGAATCCGATCCTTTTTATTCAGCTGCAAATATGGAGCGTTTAAGACGATCAGCAGCACAAATGGAAAGAACAGGCGGTACAGTACACGAGATTGGAGAGATAGAGGACGATGATTAAGGCTTTCTCAGACGAAGCGTGGGAAGATTACATCTATTGGGAAACGCAGGACAAAAAAACTTTAAAGCGTATCCTCAAAATCATCAATGATATTGACCGCAACGGATATGACGGTATCGGAAAACCAGAACGGCTTTCCGGTGATTTGTCATCATATTGGAGCAGAAGAATTGATGATAAAAATCGTATTGTTTATCGTATTGTCGGTGATACCATTCAAAACCAAAATCAAGATAGTATGTACCCTCTCTTGAAAGAGTAGCTTTATATATTTGCGAAAAGCTGTCGAACATAACACCGATTTTAAAACCTTTATATTCGCCGACAGGAACATAATCCCTGTGTCCGCCACCATTACGACAAGCTGTCATACAGGCATTTTTCAATGCTTCGGCAGCTTCTTTTTTATCGGTATAATTTTTACCTTTGATTGACACACCATCAAAAATTTTCTTGCCGTCTTTGTCAAGTCGGGTTGGG
>JAQXZA010000149.1 GCA_029226955.1 Clostridia bacterium
TCTCCCGACAATCGTTGATGATGATTATCGTATTGTTACAAGTGAGCAGTTGGCAATATTGTCAAAGTCAGGTATATTGCTTCACGCTAAAAAACTTACCGAAGGCAAAGACGAAATTTTGATTTATTTTGATAAGTCGGTAAAAGACAAGATTATAAATTTGATTGGAGGTAACGAAAATGATTGACGACAGAGATATGGACGGCATACCGGACAAGTTTGACAGCAGTTTCAATACTCCCGAAGAAGTGCTTGAAATCAGAGGTATCAAAAGACCTGTTTATATCGAAGCAGACAAAGAAAAACTTGAAAGGTTGGCACAGACCGATATACCTTTTTGTATTCGTAAAACTGATGATGAATACGGAATTATTTGCGATGAAAGCAATGTTGAAAAGGTAAAAAAAGCTATACAGCCGCCTAAACGATTTGTGAGGTGATGATTTTATGGCTGAAAACAGAAATATGCTGCGTGGCAGTAAAAGTAAAGCTCCTGTTATTTACACTGTTTTTATTCTTTCTCTGATGGGATTTGCTTTTATTCTCTATGCCACTTACGCATATTTAGGCTACATCAGACTGAACAATATCACAGAGCCGGGTATTTCTGATATTTTGGACGCTATGGGTACGCTGTTTAAGCCAGAAAGCCTGCAATTACCAATAACATTTGAGGTCATACAAGAAGTTTTGATTATGCAAGTCCGTGATGTTTGGTGGGTTTATGTTGGTATTGCCCTTGCAGTTTTTCTGATGATTACATCTCGAAACCCTAACGATTATCGTGGTATGGAACACGGCTCAGCAAAGTGGGCAGATAAGTATGATGAAAAAATGTTTACCGACAAGACAGGTATTCCCTGTGGTGATAATTTTTATGTAACGGTTGAAAATCCGAAACATAAATTTTATTCAAGCCATAACCTGAACGAAATCGTTATCGGTGGTTCAGGTGCAGGAAAATCATTTCGCAAAATCAAACCTGATATTATGCAAATGACAGGCAGCTATGTTGTAACAGATCCGTCCGGCGAATTATACCGTGATTGTGCGAAATTACTTCGTGAAAACGGATATAAAGTCCGTGTTCTTAATCTGACAAATATCAGCCTTTCAAACTCCTACAATCCCTTTATTTATATGGTTGAGGAACAGGATGTGCTGAATATTGCCGACTTGTTTATGAAAAACTCTGCCGGAGAGGGCGAAAAAGAAGATTTTTGGAGCGGTGCTGCACAGGATATGCTTGTTATGATTATGCTCTATCTTTTTAAGGCAGATGATGAAGTTAAGTCCTTTGGTCGTGTAATCAGACTTGTCAATTCTATTCAATATAAAGACGGAAAAATTGATGAAACTTGCGAACTCGGACGATGTATGAAAAAACATCAGATGAACGAAAAGAACAGAAATGACGCTGCTTCGATAAATTGGAACGGCTTGCTTGGCACTCCGCAAGAAACGCTCGGCAGTATAGCAAAAACTCTATCAACAAGACTTCGCTTGTGGGCGGTTGAAGATGTAGATATGCTGACCGGAGAGGACGAAATGGACTTTGATGATATAGGCGTACACAAAACAGCTATATTTTTGATTATTCCGGCGGCTCGTCAGACTTACAAGGCGGTTGCAAATATTTTTTATTCACAGCTTTTTGAGAGATTGATGTATATTGCAAGCGTGAAATACAATAACCGACTCCCCTTGCTTGTATCGTGTGAGCTTGATGAATTTGCAAATATAGGCAGAATACCAAACTTTTCTGAAACTCTCGCCGTTGTCCGTAAGTATAACATCAGACTTTGTATTGTGCTTCAAGGTCTGTCACAGCTAAAAGCCATTTATGAAAAGACCTTTGACAGTATAGTGGGCAATTGCTCAATTTTTACTTTTCTCGGTACAAACGATCAGGAAAGTAAAGAGTATGTATCGAAAAAGCTCGGCAAAACAACCGTCCGAACAGACACAAGAAGCCACAACAGAGGTAATCAGGGTGGCGGTTCTGATAATGAAAGTTATGCAGCTCGTGACCTGTTAGCTCCTGATGAAATATCAAGAGCATTGAAAAAAGGAAAGAACGGAAAATGTATTGTATTTGTTGATGAATATAATCCGTTTTTCCTTGACAAATTTAACACCTTACTGCACCCGTTAATTAGCAAGGTCGGAAGTTCATTCAAAAAGGATTGGGCGAATAATTCCGATATTACAGTTGATTTTGCAAGTGTTAAGGACGAAAGAATGAAACGATATACAGAATTACAACGAAAGGCACACCTGATTTCCGATGCCCTTGAAAACGGTAATTTTGAAGAAACTGTTACCTTTGAGGAAAGTCAGGCAGAAGAAAACAAGCGAAAACTGAAAGAACTCTTTGAAAGCAGTTCAAGCACATTGATGTCATTCAATGATGCGTTGATTGATCCGACAATAGATCTTGACGATATTGAGGAGGCATAGAATGAGTACGTTAGATGAAATATCAGGCGAAATAAAACAGAAAACACAAGGTGCAATTCAAACTATACAGCAGCTTAAACAGTTGTTTGATTATTTTGAAAAGTTGGCGAACAAGGACTGTTCAGCAGATAACCTTATCAGTCAGGCTCTCGAAAACGGCAACTTATCAAGTTTTAATTTTACGGGACAGACTACCGATTTATCATATTTTGCACAATCGGATACTATGCCCCTCTCGGCTATCAGAAATATCGGTGATGAAAACATCAAAGGAGCAGTCAAACAAACTTTTGACAAGGCTGCACAACAAGGACTTATCAAACTTGACGGTGATAATATCAAAATCACAGCCAAAGGCAAAGATTATATCAGTCAGCCGGACTTTATCAAAGCAGCACAAACTGATCAAACGGTAGCTTATCAGAAAGCTGTGGCAAAAATGGCAAGTGATAATGTAGCCGCAAATGAAGTGCAGATGTGTGTCGGTTTGCGTGGGAATTACTACAACGATTTTACAGTATTTAATCATACAGATAAAATCGACCTGTCAACCGTTATCAATCACCCAAACAAAGAACTGTCAAAGAAGATTTTGAGCAATGTCAAAAAGTGGCAGCAATGTGGAGCTGTTACTGTCAAGGATGGAGTAGCTACTGTGACTAATGCTGGAAAAGAAATGCTGAAATCGGCAGGATTCAAGGCAGCGTCCGTGCCGTTGACAGAGGGTACGGTTGCGGCAGTCGGCAATGTTCCCGGTGCTGTTATCGTTGTGACAAAAAAAGTAGTATCAGCTGCTGTAAAAGCTGTACAATCAGCAAATCAAAGTATGACAAGATAAATTCGCAATAAATAAGGCTTAGAGTGTATAAAATGCTTTAAGTCTTATTTTTTATATATAAATATATTGAACTCGGACAACTTGTCCGAGTTGAAAGAAGTGGTAGGAAAAATCTACAAATGTCCGAACATAAACACATTAAGCCAAAACACAAAATTTTAAAAATTCGGAGGTAATTCAAAATGGCTAAGAAAATCATTACAACAGAAAACGGTGAAGTAATCACCAAAACAAGCAAGCAGGTAAAAACTGAAAGAAGAATCAGAAAATTTCAGAAATATGTCAGTGTAGCAGCTTTATCAGCAGTATGCCTTGCAATGTCATCTTTGATGGTGTTTGCCGAAAATAGTGAGAATAAAGCTCCTACATCTGTCGGAGGTTCAGGCACAATGAACGGACTTATCGGCATAATTATGTGGATAGTTCGTATTGCCGTTATCGCTATCGGTGGTATTCCGGGAATTATTAAGATTGTACAGGGACAGCAGGAAGAAAACCCCCGTGACAGAAACAATGGTATCGTATCAGTCGTAATTGCTGGTGTTGCATTTGCGGCAACATTCGGTATCGAGGCTCTTATCAAACAGTAATTTGTCCGTTTTTTAATTCACGAATACGGTTTCCGTCGGTTGAAGGGACGGCGGAAACCTGTTTTCGTATTTTTACGGAAAGGAGCAGAAAAATGACTCTTTTATCAAAGCGTAAACATACAGATAAATTCAAAAGATTAACGGCTATTACAGCTGTTTTGATGATAATAATATCATTATGTGACATTATATATCCGATTAACAAAGCAGACGCTGCTTCATACTCTGTTTCAATTTCACTGTCGCAAAATGAAATAAAAACAGGCAGTAGCGTAACACTCAAAGCAGCGACAGGTGGTTCAAGCGGTTCTTTTGAATATGATTTTCTTTATTCTATTGACAATAAAACCTATTATTATATACAAACGTGGACGACAAATTCGTCTGTTAATTTCAAGCCAAACAACTTTGGACATCTAAAAGATTATACAGGCACAGTATATGTGCTTGCTCACGCCAGACTGAACGGTACGGATGTAAAGACATCAACTTCTAAAATTCTGAATATTATACCAAAAGATGATGAATCATTAAGAGTTACAGGTGATGTAAAATCTGCTGGTACTTACATAGTAGGCGAACCGCTCATTGTTACACTAACCGCATCAGGCGGCAAAGCACCATATCAATACAAATATGAATATTGTAAATCGGGCAGCAGTTACAGCACATTGCAAGATTGGTCAGAAACTTCTTCAAAGACCGTAAAAACAGATAGTTGGGCTGCAAATACAGATTATTCCATAAAAGTAACCGTTAAAGATGATAACGGCAATACTTTCTCTTATGTATCAATGGTTTCACTTAAAGTAAAGCCTGTACCCACACCTGTTATATCATCATTCAGTGTACCGAGTGTTGTTAAAATTGGTGAAAAGGCAAAATTGAATTGTGACGTTACAAGTGGCACAAGTCCATATAAATATAAATTTATCTATATTGATAATACGAATAATTCCGAAAAAACGATAGCTAATTACAGTACAAATGATAATGTAAACTGGGATACATCTTCTTTGTCAGAGGGAAATTATACTGTTAAAGTATATATTAAGGATAAAAACGGAAAAACAGCTTCGCAAAAAGCTACCGTAAAATTAAGCAAAACACCTACATTAGCACCCACAATATCAACAGACCCGACAAGTGCTGATGTTGTCAAAGGCAAGGATATAACATTTATTGTTGATGACCACGCAAGCGACACAGAAGATTATCCCCCTCACCCTTATAAATTTAAATTTGAATATAAAAAAGACGGTGGAAGTTATCAGACACTCAGAGATTATACCGACAGCGACAGCAGCAACGAAAAATACAAATTTTCTACAAAAGATTTATCAGCAGGAAAATATATACTCCGTGCAACAATTAAGGACAAAAACGGCAAGGAATATTCAAAAACCTGTAATTTTACTGTAACAGTACCAAAAATAACTTTCAGTATTGACGCAGGCTCAAAAGAATTTTTTACAGGTGGCGGTAATGAAAAAGCCGTAATTGCGATAAATAATATCAAAGGCGGAACAAGTGATTCTTATGAATATAAATTTGAGTATGTAAAATACGGTGAGCTTAATTCAGCTTCACTGACACCTCCTGATGACAGTTCTGACTGGCAAAGCATAAAGAATTTTTCATCTGAAAATACGACAGACTTTACTGTTGACAGTGCTGATGACGCAGGTATTTATGCTATCAGGGTTTCGGTTCAGAATACAGGCAACAGTGACAGCAGTCTGATATACAGACAGATAATCAAAGGTTATACTGTCAAGGTCAAGGTGGAACATACACTTGCTGATTTGAACGCACTTATAGATAAAGTTGATACTTGGTGTTCAGGTTCTATACAAAGTCTTGATATGGTAAAAAAGATAAGTGAATGGAAAGCAGAGGGTAATGACCATTATGACGAATATCCGTTTGTTTTTTCTGATTATGAAGCTGCCTATAATGCTGCTAAAAGTGCCAACACAGATGGAAACAAAGACTATGATACACTGTACGCCAACCTTGAAACACAATTTGACGCATTAAAAAGATTGGTTGGCAGTGGGTATGTAAGTGCTGATTTGGAAACAGGAGATACACCGCTTGGAATTGCAAATACTATATTTGCATTGTATAAAAGCTTATTGTCTACATTGACAAATACTTTCAAATCACTATCAGATTCAAGTGTTACAAGTGCAGCTATGTATGGTTTTGATTATAATGCTGTTGCGGATAAGATTTTTCCTTTATTCAAGACCTTTGCTTATGCCATAATTATTATTCTTGCCGGTATTAACGCCATTGAATCAGCATTGCAATACGAAATGTTTACAATGCGTGGCGGTGTAAAACTGCTTGGCAGACTTGTATTTGCGAAAGTATGGGTTGATATTTCGCTTGTTGTGTGCAGAGGTATCGTTGCTATTGCAATAGAGTGGCTTGGAAAAATTACATCATTGACAACTGATATATTGAATAATATCAATGTTGGTGCAACGCTTAAATCGAGTGATGCTTGGATAATAGGTTGGTTGATAGATTTCTTTAATGGGTTATTATTGGCATTAGGTATGCTTCTCTTAATTATCCCTTTAATCATCTTTGTAATCATACTATATGCTAAATTGTTCGTAAGGTCATTTGAATTAGCAATACTTCAATGTGTATCACCTGTATTTTTTGCCTGCCTGACAGGAGAAACAACAAAGCAATATTTCAGAAAATTTATTCTGACCTACATATCCGTTGTATTTGAAGTAGTCTTTATGGCTATAGTTTGGTACATCTACATTGAATATTTGAATGAAGCTTTTTCTATAAGTGCAACTACAACCAGTATTACAGAAATGTATAGCTTAGAAAACGGAATTTTGAATTTCTTTATGGTTTCAGTAGGTGCATTTATCCTTATGATAAAACCGCCAAGAATATTAAAAAATCTTATAACAGCATAAATTTAATGTTGAAATGCACAGAAAGCTGTTGTATAATCAATGTGTAAATAATCACACAAGGAGAGTACAATATGAGAAAAAAGAATGATAATCACATAATATCGGAAGCAATAAATAGTATGAATAAAGTTAATTGTTGTCCTCGTTGTGGCAGTTCTAATATTTCTTTCAATTTAGCTTTGGAAGAAAAAGAAAGAGGTAGCGGAGAGGGTTGTTTTTTAAGTTATATTGTTATGGTTCTTCTTTTATTTATTCCTGTTCTTGGATGGATCTTATTATTTGCAATGTTCCACGAAAAGAAAGGTACTGTAAGGGTTACATACGCATTATGTAACAACTGTGGTAACAGTTGGAAATTTGCACAACAAGATAGTGAGAACAATAAAAAAACCAATACCAAATTTATAGGCTTACTGATATTTATTCTTTTGATTTTTATTGCTACTGTTGCATTATACTCTATTGCAAAAAGTAAAAATTGGATCTGATTTGTAAGCTAAATAATTAATGACAGACACGATATATATCGTGTCTTTTTTTATTTAAAAAGGAGTTGGTAAATAATGATTAAAGCACCTATGGTAAAAAATGTATTTAATCATAGTTCAGGTTTGTTCGGATTGCAACCTATACAGTTGATTTTTGCCGGGATAGCCGTTGTGGTCGGAATTTTAACTACTTTATGGCTTCTGCAATATAATATGTCCATTGATGTTATAGGTTGGATAGTTTTTGCTGAGATGGCTGTAATAATAGGATTTGGTGCAGTTCGTATTAACGGAATGAATTTTTTTACATACTTCATTAAAGGTATGAAAAAAGACCAAAGGGCGTTTAACAGAAAAGGAGTGTTTGATGATGAGGAAGAAGAATAATAATATAAGTAACTTTCTTGGGGCAAAAAAGGCTGTTGTTCCTAAAAATGCTCAAAAAACCATACCTTTTAAGGAAGCGTATGAAAACGGTTTGTTTTTGACCTATGACGGCAGATATACCCTGATTTTTGCTTTTGAAAACATTGATTATGTTTTTTTCAGAGATGAGGAAAAACAGGATATTTACGAAAAATACACTCATCTTATCAACTCAATTCCGAGTGATGTACAGTTGCAGGAATTTATTATGAACACTGATGTTAATACTGATGTTTTGGAAGAAACTCTTATGGCACATTCGGAAAAATATCCCGAAATATCAGAGGACTACAATAACATTATGAGAGATGTTATTACGGACTGTTCATCTGCCGGAGAAAAAAAGATGTTGATTATGGCGATGTCATATAAGCCAAACGGAAACATTGATAATGCGAATGTTCTGTTTAAGTATTATCAGGATTTTCAGGGACTCTTTTCAAACTTGGGTGCAAACATAAAACAGCTTTTTCCGAATGATGTTTTTGAAATACTCTATAAAGTCTATCATCAGTATTCTGTTGTGCCGTTTATGATGCCAAAAAACACACTGGCTGCCGGAAGCAGAATTAAAGACTATATTGCTCCGGCTCTGTTTCGTTTTAATACAAATGAGATAGAAATAGGTGAACAATTTACAAGAGTGCTTTTCATCAAAACATATTCAAGCTATGTTGATGATGAACTGATAAATGACTTACATTCAAACAATCAAAAAGTTGTTGTTTCAAAACAGATAAAACGAATAACAAAGTCGGACGCTATGGAACAAATACGTAAAAAGCAGCTTGCACTTGAACAGCGTATTCAGAAGCGAATGGAGCAGAACCATAAAAACGGCGGCGATTTCATTCCGTACAGTCTTAGCGATGAACGCAAATATCTTTCTCAGCTGCAAGACAGGTTAGGCTCAACAAGCTGTGAGCTTTTTGATGTTTCAGTCTATATTGCGGTATCAGCTCAGACCAAAGAAGAACTTAATGACATTACACATTACATACAAAATCAGGGTGTTAAACATCAGGTGCAAATCGAAATATTGTCAAGACAACAGGCATTAGGCTTGCAGGCAGTATTGCCGTTTGCACAACAGCCGTTTACTATGAAGAATGAAAACAATACAGCCACACCAATGCTGTCCGATGCGGCAGGTGTGCTTATACCGTTCAGTTATATTGACCATTTTACCAATAACGGTCTGTATTACGGCAAAAACTTAGCTACAAGAAGTGTTATTGCTCTTGACAGAACTCAGGAAATGAACAGCAACGGCTTTATTCTTGCAACTTCCGGTTCGGGTAAATCAATGTTTTCAAAGGCTGAAATTTGGAATGTTATGCTTAAATATCCGTATGATGAAGTTATAGTAATAGACCCTGAACGGGAATATGAACCGCTTGTAAAAGTCTTTAACGGCACTATGCTTAAACTTGCACCAAATTCTCCTACCCGTCTTAATGTCTTTGATACGGATTTGAAATTCTCTGAGGACGGTGCTTCCGCTATATCGGTTAAATCGGAATTTGTAATGACCATTGCCGAAACCGCCAAAGGACAGGAATTGACAAGTAATGAACGAACAGTTATTGACCGTTGCGTAAAAGTTACATACAAGGATTTTATAAACAGTGACGGCAGTGCAGACAAAGTACCGACTTTTACTGACTTCTATAATAACTTGCTGAAGATGCCTGAACAGGAAGCAAAAAGTCTTGCATTGTCGCTTGAACTTTATGTCAAAGGTTCGTTCAATATATTTGCTGGAAAAACAAATATTGATGTCAGCAAGCGTTTTATGGTGTTTGATATATCGTCTATGGGCGAACAAATTCGTCCGGTAGGATTACAGGTTATACTTGAATATGTTTGGCAGAGAGTTGTTGAAAATAAAAAGCGTGGTGTTCGTACTTGGGTATGGATTGATGAGTTCTCAATTATGTTTAACGACGGTGCAGGAAGAACAACGCATAAATCCGGCGAATTTTTCGCAAAAGTTTACAAGCGTATCCGTAAGTACGGCGGTGTTCCGACTGCTATCACTCAAAACATCACAGAGGTTCTCGAAAGTCCGCAAGCAAAAACAATGCTTTCTAACTCGGAATTTTCTGTCCTTTTGCAACAGAAAAAAGAAGATTTGGACGCACTGACAAAACTGTATTCTCTTTCACCGTCACAGTCGTCATATCTTAAAAGCGGAATAAAAGGCAGTGGCTTGATTATATGCGGCAGTAAAATAATTCCGTTTGACAAGCAAATACCTAAAAACAGTCTTATGTATCAGATTTGTACCACTAAATTTGAAGATAAAGAATTGTTTGAGGATAAACAGTAAAAAATACAGGTATGAGGAGTATTGTTTTTGCAATACTCCTTTATTTTTTCTTGGGAGGAAAGAATAATATGGGAATATCATTCGGCAGGCGAAAATTAAAAATAAAAGTATTCAATGAGCCTGAAAACAAAAAAGCAGAAACTGCCGAAAAAACCGATAAATTACAGGTTGTACCTGAAATACAGGTTACAGAAAAAGAGGATGTACAAAAGATAAAGGTAACGAAAGATTTAAAAACTATATTAAAAGAAATATCTTCAATATCAGTTAATACCTTAAATCTTTCTGATTTTTCCGTATATTCTTACTACACATCGGATAATCGCATTAAATTTTCAAAGGTATTCGGAAGTCTGAATCTTTCAGATATAACATTGGAAAAATACTTGTCTTTTGCTGATATTACTGTTATCCGTCGTGCAACAGGATTATCCGTATCCGAGAGATTTCGCAGCAGTTTGATTATGTTGCGTTCAATAAACGGCAAAAGCTATATTTTTATATGGTCGTCAATACTGTATGAAATATTTTCCGACGAGAAAATAAGTCAAATTAAACTTTTACTTGATGAAATGAGGAATGAATTATGAACTTGGTTATTCTATGTGCCAAAACTGTGCAGAAATATCTCAATCGTAATTTGGATTTTAAAGAAAACAATTATTCCGTTTTAAGCTATGAAAACGAATTACGGACGGATTTTGCCAAAAAGATAACACATCTTCTGCCAAATATTGTGGTTATCTTTCGTGGCTATCGTAATCGTGGTGCTGATCTGACAGAAGAAATCAAAAAGATCAGAGAGAAGTTACCAAATATACGGATTATCTACATCTATGGCAAAATAACGGACGAACAGGAGTTTTTGAAAGCAACAAAGGAACTGGTAGAAAACGGAATTTATGATATATCCGTTTCTGATTTGTATGAGCAGGGATTTAAGAAAGACTTTTTTGACTGTATGAAAACTCCGATGGATATTGACGATTTCAAGGAGTTGCTGCAAAAGAGAGCTGAAAACAATAAATATTTTGAGGTTAGCGAAACACTGCAAACAGAAATCGCCAAAGTGGTTGATACCACAAAGGTAAAATTCAGCAATGAAGAGGTAACGACCGAATATTCAGAAAATGAAACAGTACAATTTGATGAATTGCAGGAATGGAAAAATGCAGAACATTTTGTTATCGGTGTTTCATCTGTGCATAATTCAAGCGGTGTCATTCAAACTGCCTTTGAAATGGCAATTATCCTGTCACAAGCGAAACAAAGTATTTCTCTTTTTCTGCCGGATAGCGTATATGATAGGTTTCTGAATTTTCACGAGATTGATACAACTGCCGTCAAAAACGGCTGTACTGTCAATAACTTGCCGATCTATCCTCTTTCCGTTTATAGCAGAGAAAATATAACGGCAAAGTACACGATTACAGCCATTTTAGATATAAATGATACACTTTTTGAAAAGGCTGATATAAAAATCGTAATGTGCAGAGGAACGGAATGGGATATTTCTTATCTTGAAGAATATCTTAATCTTCCTCTTTCGTACAGCAAAGAAATCAATTATTGTTTCTATCCTATTTCTCAGCAGGATTTCATCAAGTTCAATCGGGCTATGGCAAAAGGACATTGTAAGGCATACCGTTTGAGGACAAGTCCGAATTATACAAATCCTTGTCAGTGGAACAGAGATGTTTACGCTGAAATTTTACACTTATATACTGATGTTAATACAGAAAAGAAATTTTTTGGTAAGAGGTGATTGTTGTGGTTGGCTTTTTGATTATATTTATGCTTATTGATTTAGCTCAGGCATTGTATATAAGACATCTTAAAAAAGAAATTTCGGCAAGAGATAATATATCGACTGACGGAAAACCTGTTGTAAAAAAGGAAAATAAACTTTTTAAGCTCCTCAAAGAAATCTTTTGGATATAAATTATATATTATTGTTAAATCAAGCAATTTTGAAAGGATGATTTTAGTGTTAAAAGTTTTAATTGACAAGGAGCAAATATTGGTTGAACAATCGTTTTCGTGCAAAGAAGAAACGGCTGATACATTAGCGTTAATAATTGACAGGATTATCATTGATGAGTATATAAAAACATCTGAAATGACAATGAACCTGCCAGTTGAAGAAC
>JAQXZA010000150.1 GCA_029226955.1 Clostridia bacterium
TATATCCTCCAAATCAAAAATATCACCGCAACCGTTTGCATAAGTACCAAGTACAGTATAAAAATCCGCCTGTCCGATATTTTGTGTAAGATATTCATAGATTGTCTGTTCACTTCTCATACTTCCGGGAAAATTCTGAATAATATCAGCTTCCATTGTTGCACCCGAAAACTTAATATCCTGTAAAAACTTTGTAATATAAATATCACAGGCTATATTCCATAATCTTATGTCAACAGATTTTGACACTTTATCCGGATTAGTATGTCCAAGACTTAAATGCAGCATAAGATGAGCAATAATATATGCCCATTCCTGAGGAGAATGACGCTTGTTCTTATTAAAGACAATATATCCGTCAGATGTAACAAAAGCAGAACCGCTTTTTTTATTATAATCATATTCTTGAATACGGTAATCAAATTCGAGTCTTCCAAAAAGTTGATGTTGATTGATTATTCTCCACCCTTCATTGATATATTCAACAGAAGGAGGAAGTTTGTTTTTGTTTTTGTTTTTTGTATTATTAGCCATAAGCAACCCTATTTCTTTATCAGTCTTGGCAAATCACGGACTATCTCAACCATAAACCAATCGGGCAGAATTTTTTCTTTGTCATCTGACACTACCAACTGTGCCAGTTCAAAATTTATAGCGGCAAGTTCCTTTATCAGTGCTTTGGCTCTATGTGTAAGAAATTGTGTATTGGAATCAAGCGACTCTTTATTCTGTGGCAATTCCAACAGCAGTCTGTCACGGAAAGACTGTGCCAGAAAGTAAAGCACATCACGGTCTTCGGGTTTTGACGGCCAACGCTCATCGCCTTTAATAATCTGAGAAAGTAAATTCTTATTTCCAAGCTGTTTGGTATAAGCAACAAACATTCCTGCGTGAGAGGGAGAAATACAGCCGTAGGCAAGCGTTTTCAGCATAGGAGAGCCGGGTTCAAGACCGGAACTCTCAAATTCTTTGATGAGGTCGCTTAGAGTATGCCAGGAACGAGGTGTTGAAAACGGTTCTTCTGTTTTAGGAGGCACGGAAAACAAATGCTCCGGGCGAGCCGTGATATAATCCGTTATCCAATGATGAATGTTTTCACGGTATGCCCAATTAAGCCACTGTTTTACATCAACTTTCAGTTGTACGTGAAACATACGGTTTACAAGAGCCGAAGACATAGTTTTGACAATCGCATTATCCTGTGCTCTGTTGCCAGCACCGATTACAACACTGCCAACAGGTAAATGATACTCACCTATCCGTCTTTCATAAATCAGGCTGTAAAATGCCTTTTGAACCTCCTGAGAGCAAGCATTAAGTTCATCTAAAAACAATACATACGGTTCATTTCTTGCAATCATTTTTGGCGGCAAAAACTCCGACACATTACCGTTAATTCTCGGAATACCGATAATATCCTCAGGAGCAAGCTGACTTCCAAGCAGAGAAACACACTCCATACCTACATCTGACGCAAATTGTTCAACCAATGCCGACTTTCCTATGCCGGGAGCACCCCAGATAAAAACAGGTCTTACGGGAGCTACCGTCAGCAGTATTTCAGATAATTCCTCCTGTGTTACTTGTACGGGTAAATTCATAAATTTTTCCTTTCTTTTATCAATTACTGTAAGAAAATGATAACACACATACGAAATATTTTCAACGTAATAAATTCAAGTTTTACTCCAATACGAATTTGCAAGTCCCCAATATGAATCTGTCGGGTTATGGTCAATAAGATAATCAACAATAAGCTGTTCGGCTTTATCGCTTTTGTGTCTGATAAGAAAACACAACGCAATCTGTGTTTCTTCCTCTGTTACATATTCATACGACAAAATCGTTTTTGCTATTATAAAGGCTTTTTCAATATCCTTTTTCTCATTGTATAAAAGTGCATATTTCAGTCTGCTGTAATCGTCAGCGTCCGTGCTTGTCAGCCATTCGAGGACAAGCCTTTCCGTTATATTTACACCATCAAGTTCTGCGGCAAGAAAACCCGTCAACTCTTTTACCGTCGGATAACATTCTAAACACAGTCCGTCTTCCGAAATCGGTACGTTATGATAGTCCTCAAATACAATTTTTCTTTTTGATAATGGCTTAAAAGGTCTGTATCTTACTGTATAATCAAGCGGCAGAACAATATCAGCAAAACATACTTTGTCATATTCTTTTGACATATAAGCTGTCACAGGAATAATCAGAAGTGTTCTTAACTGCACACCCTTCATAGCAGCCGCATAAGCCTTATGGTGACCGTCAAGCAACGCACACAAAAAGCCATAATCATAATAAGCTATTGCACGGGGTGCATTTTCCTTATCAATCCTGTTAAGGTAGTATTTTGCACGTTCTTTATACAGACAATCGTTAGATTGTGTCGGATAAATATAGGCAGGAAAACTCTCCGTTACATCGAAAAAATCACTGCTGTAATAATCCGAACAGGCAGAGTCAATATAACTCATTTTATCGGGAACATTTGCAAAAAAATAATCTTCACCTGATGTCGTATAAAGTTTTGCGTCAGCTATGACATAATAACCGTCCTCCAAAAGTCCAAGAATCGACTCTATGTTTTCAACGGCGGTTTTAAAATCCGTAAAATCCGCATTTATTTTTTCTCTGATACTTAAAAGCTCAGGTGTATTTGTTTTTTCAATGCCGTAGCCTCTTGCAAGCATTGCTGAACAAGTCGGGCAATCGGGATAACGACCTTGCATAATCGGCTTGCCATTAAGAAGTAATTGTGAACGTCTTGTATAATCATTTTCGCCATAGTATGATGTAACTTTCTTTAAAGCCGCCTTGCCGTCTGACACGTCAATCAGAACAGCACTGTCGCACCATTCATATTCAGTTACATCAATTTGTCTTATTATATTGATTTTTGGTATTTTCATATAATAACACTTCCTGTTACTTATAATCTCGGGTCAACGGGTTCGCTTTCAAAGGCGAGAACACCAAACACACATTCGTGTACACGATACAGTGGTTCTTTCATCACAAAGCGGTCAAGTGATTCCATACCGAGAGAAAATTCTTTCAGTGCAAGACTACGCTTTCTTGTCAGTGAACGGTTCTTCAAACGTCTGAGATTATTTGAATTGAGATATTCAGGGCCATAGATAATTCTCAGATATTCTCTGCCTCTGCACTTGACAGCCGGCTGAATAACTTCACCTTTGTAGAATGATGTAAATAATTCAGGTTTTACAACCATACCTTCCCCACCATTTCCGGTAAGATTCAGCCACCAGTCAATACCCTTTTGTACGCTTTCTTCATTGGTTGTATCTACACAAATATAGTCCGTTGCCATAAATACAGGGTCAATCCCCGTACAATACTTTTTGATTGTTTCTATATGCCATATATGCGGCTTGTCTGAAAATGTATGCCCCTCAACCGCAAGAATATGAAACGGTGCAATTCTGAAATCATCAACACTATTGACTTTCCAGCAGTATTCACGGTAAGCGTCAACATAACGCTCCATAGCGTCTTTTTTGGATTGGTATTCTTTCAGCAACTCAACAGGGTCAAAATTCTGTCCTGAGCTTTCCTTTGATACCTCAAACGGAACATTTCCTCTGTCACACAGCTTTTCAAGTGCCTGTACAGCCGCTGTCAAGCCGTCACGACCTGCCCTGCCGACAGGTGCGTATTGCTTTTGCAAAAGTTCCTGTGCCTTTTCCGACCACGGCATAAGTTCCGTATCAAAGCATACCCAATCAGTTTCAAAATCTTTCCAGAATCCCGATTGTGTCAGCACATTATCAAGTCTGTTGAGAATTTGCTTTTCTGTTTCAGTATCATTAAAGAAATGTCTGCCTGTTCGGGTATATATTATACCTCTGCTGCCGTCAGTGATATTAAAGCGTTTTTCCGCTGTTTCCGTGTTTCTGCAAAGCACAATAACTGCACGTGAACCCATATGCTTTTTCTCACAGACCACATTTTTAATATCACGGCTACGGTAATATTCAAAAGCTTCAATCGGGTGTTCCAGAAATCCGTCAAGACTGCTCGTCTTACACGGTGACATAGTAGGCGGCAAATAAATCAGCCAGTGCGGGTCAGCCGCAAATCGTGACATTATCTCCAATGCCGCTGCGGAATTATTTTCGTGTACGGAAATATTCGGCATAAGTTTAGTGTTAAGATACAGTTTTCCGCTTATATCACCGAGTGTCAGCATATCGTCGGGTTCACTTTTTGATTTTGTTATAGGCTTAACAGGTTCATAATATTGCCTCAGAGCCTTAACACTCACACATTCTCTTTCGGGATAACGAAATGCCGTAAGACTGCCACCGAACACACAACCTGTATCAATACAATATGTACCGTTGACTGCCCTTACTTCCGATTGCGGAATATGTCCGTAAACAATAGTTGCCCGTCCACGATAATCTGTCGCCCAGTCAAGACGAACAGGCAAACCGTATTCGTCGGTTTCTCCCGTGGTTTCACCGTACAAACAGAAATCACGAACTTTCATAGAACCACGTCCGATATATTCCTTTTTGATACCGGCGTGAGAAATTACAAGTTTACCATCATCAAGTACATAATGGCTGACAAGTCCGTCCAGAAATGCGGCGACTTCATTACGGAAATCATCACTTTCATTTTCAAGCTGTGAAACGGTAATATCCAGTCCGTGCGTCATTTGTACATTTTTTCCTCTTAGATATTTCAGCAGCTTAACATCGTGGTTACCGGGTACGGCAATAGCGTTATCTGACTTCACCATATCCATTACAAGACGAAGTACCTCAGTATTTTTTGTTCCTCTGTCGCATAAATCTCCGAGAAATGCCGCTTTTCTGCCGCAAGGGTGAACCATAATGCCCTGTTCGTTCTTGTAATAACCAAGTTTTTCAAGCAGCATAACAAGTTCATCATAACAGCCGTGAATATCGCCGATAATATCAAACGCTCCGTGTTCGTCACGCTTGTTATTCCATAATTTTGTACGAACAATTTCGGCATTATCGACTTCCTCCTGAGAGTTCAGCACATAAACAAACCGAAAACCCTCTTTTTTGAGATGCTTTATACTTCTGCGAAGGTCAGTACAATGTTTCCTTATCACTCTTTCGGGATAACCTCTGTCGGCTCTTGCGGCATTTCTTTTCAAAAGTTCTCTTTCGGGCAAATTCAGCACTATTGCCACAGCGTGAACATTCTGTTTATAAGCAAGGTCAATAATTTGCTTTCTTGCACTCTGCTGAACATTTGTAGCGTCAATGACTGTCGTTTTCATACGGTCAAGCCTCTTATTTGCCGCATAATAAAGCAAATCAAAGGCATCTGCCGATACAGTCTGATTATTTTCATCGTCTGAAATCATTGCACGGAAAAAGTCGGAAGATAATACCTCTGTCGGCAAAAAATGCTTATTCGCAAATGTTGTTTTGCCGCTTGAAGTCGCACCAACCATAGCAACAAGGGCAAATTCCGGTATTTCTATACGCATTTTGTAAACACTCCCATCTGTGTCGGAGAACCGTATTCTACATCTGTTTCTCCGATATTTTTTATTTCTGCTTTATATCCGAACTCTGAACAAATATGTTCACACCAGTTTTTAAATTCATCTCTTGTCCATTCAAAACGGTGGTCACGGTGGCGAAGTGTACCGTTTGCCAGTGTAGGATATTTAACGTTGTATTCTTTATTCGGTGTTGTGAGGATAACTGTTTTCGGCTGTGCATAGCCGAACAATACTTTTTCAAAAAACGGTATTCTCTGTATATCCAGATGTTCAATAACCTCAACAACACAGGCAGCGTCAAAACCTGAAAATCTCTCGTCTTTATACATCAAAGACGCTTGTATAAGAGTCAGCTTGTTTTTAAGATAAGGTTTCATACTCTCGTAATTCAGCTTTTGTTTTGCTTTTTCCAAAACGCTGACGGATACATCTGCCGCCGTAATTTTTTTAATCTGCTGTTCACGCAAAAGTATAGCAGTCAGTTTTCCTTCTCCACAGCCTATATCTAAAACTGTTTCAGCACCGCTTGACAGTACCGCATTTTTTACCGTTTCCATTCTCTGAGTATTCAGCGGAATTTTCTTTTCGAGGGTTTCCTGTTCTTGTGGATTTTCTTCTTCTGTTTCATCTTCTGTTTCGGATTCCGTTTCAAGAAGTCTTGCAATAGTTTTGTTGGCATAGCTTTTCCTCATATCAAAATAACGGCGAATAATCTTATTTTTCAGCGGATGTGTCGCAAGCCAGCCCTCACCGTGACGGAGTAATTTATCAATTTCATCTTCACTGATATAATAGTGCTTTTGCTTATCGAACACAGGAATAAGTACATATAAATGATTCAAAAGCTCCGAGAGTTTCACTTTACCTTTTAGTGTCAAATCAATATAACAGCTTTCTCCCCACTCTGTGAATTTTTCATCAAGAACGCTTTCACGGACAGTAATTTCATAACCGAGCGGCTCAAAGATTTCTTTCACAAATTCCTTTTCACTTCTCACAGGAAGATTATATATTGTTGTTTCAAGGTCAAGAACACTGTCTGCCAGTTCCTGACGCTTTGCACATCTGCCACTCATAGCCGTACCGAAAACACTATTGATTGCCGTACTCATAAATGATGAGGACACATAAGGTCTGTCGTTGACATAATCAAACAAACCTCCGTCCTTTGAACCGAGTTTGCCTCTTGCAAGGTCAATAGGATTCAGTTCTAACAGCAATGCCGCTGTTGTGCGGTCGTCGCTTACTTCCGTATAGAACACATAGGCTTTTCCGAAATTCAGTTCAAAGCATTGGGCTCTTTGCGGATTTTTATGTAAAAGATAGCCAAGCTCCTGTGTGTTTATTCCGTTCATTGTAATTGTCAGTAACACTTTAAATACCTCCTGTCGATTTAACTGCATTTATGATAACAAATATTTCCTGTTTTATCGTGGAAAAAAAGCTGCGAGCTTTTATAGCCCACAGCTTTTTTGTCGTTTCAGTCTGTTTTTTATCATATTTACAAATCTTTGCGGTTCAATCACACGCACCATTTGCCCGAATGACAGAACCCGTATCAGCATTTCCGTTTCATCACTCTGGTCATATTTAATCGTCAGCCGATAATGTTTTTCATCAAGCTGTTGTGCTGTCTTTTCAAAATGCGAAAAATGCAGCATTACACGTTCAAGTGCGTTTCTCTCGTCAACAAGTTCCAGTGTAAGTGTACGTTTTCTGCCGATATGTTCACAGCTTTTTTCAACGCTGAATTTACCGTTATGCAGTTCACAGGAAACAATTTTTCCTAAATTTATTACTGACGCAGTACGACAGCCGCTTGTTAAAAGCCTGAATTTATCGTCCTTTTCAGAATACTCTAATTTATCAGGCATAACCGTAAAAGAAACATTATTTTGCTTTTTGTTTATGATTGTAATATCAAGAGGTTTACGTTCACGAATGGAACTGAGTATCAACCTGAAATTCCGTATATATTCCTCGTTTTCAAAGTCGTCACCGTCACGGTAATTGTCATAAATATAAAAATCATTCTCCGTAAACAGCGGTTCAATATTATCGGGAAGTCCGAAATTACAATCAAACAGTTTTATTCTTCTGTCCAGAGAAATTGCTTTCAGCCAGCGTTTTTCAAGATTGGTCACAGGAATGTTTGGAATATGTTTCAGCGGTGTTGTACCATTTGGCAAAATCAGCTGCCAACGCTGTTCACGAAAAGCCGTTTCTATTGATAATGCACTTTCCGAAAAGGCATATTTTTCGGAAATCTCACGAATTTGTTCTGCACTGACAGGACTTTTAAGTGCCTCAGACAAGATATGAGAAACCGCCTGATAATAAGCACTGTATATTTCACTGAATATCATTCTTAATTCACTCCATACATACGATACATTTCTTCAATATCCGATTTGAATTGTTTTTCAATTTCCTTGTTGGAAAAATTCAAAGAAGTAATGCGGCATATAAACGAGCGAATCCACGTCAGCATTTCGTTAGTATCATATACTTCGGCAAAAAATCGTGCATTGTTATTATCAATACGTTCAACTGTGCCACAGCGTTTTTCTCTTTGCAAGCGATTAAATATATATTGCTCATCATCATCAAAAGTTACAGTAAATTCTACCGTTTCACGCCGTCCTCCTCTGCCCTGTGTGCTGACACCCCACATATACGGCATCATTCCGTCAAGTTTTGAACGCAACAGGTCATAATCTTCTGCTGTTTTGTACGGCTTTACACTCAGTATATAATCAATGCGGAATGACATTATTCTCCGTGTAGTTCTGCGATAAGCCATAATATACTGTCTGCCGCTTTGAACACTGCAAAAAACACAAAGCGGCACAATATTGATTTTTTGTATTTTACTGTTTTTTCGATTCAGCTTTGTAATTTCAATTTCCTGTTTTTTGTGTATTGAATCAAACAGGGAACAAAGTATTTCACTATCAATCGTCTGTGTTATATAGTGGTGTTTGAAAGCAAACCTGTCGCCTTTGTCATTTTGACGGTCTGAAAGAAAAGAACCTATTACTCCACAAGGTGCAATTTCAGAATAGAAATCCAACACATCAATATTTTTAAAATTGTATTCCTCTGCCCTTTTGTAATAAAGAGTCTTGCCCTGTTTTTCGCTGTAAATCAAGCCGATTGTTTCATATTCTCTGAGTTTTTTTCTGACGGTAGAACTGTCAAAAAGTTTTGGCTCTGAAAAATAGGATAAATAATCATTGTCAATTTTTTCAACAACTTCACTCAGCGTCAGTGAAACGGAAGAATCATACAGAATATCAAAAATAATGAAAAACAGCGTTATATCTCCATCAGTAAAACTTGCTGTTTTCCACGCTTTATACAGCGGATTGTGAACTGTGGTGCGTGTGTCAACGGAAATATATACAGTTTTTCCGTCATTTGTCTGACGGAAGTACATACAGTCATTCAGCCAGCTTTCAAGTCTGCGTTTTTCATCATCGTATGAACGGGTACTTTTTCTGTTATACTGTTCACGGCTTTTAAAGCCATAGACATAAAAATCTCTCATATAATCCCGTATTTTATCAAAGTTCTTGATAAGCTCACTGTATGCCATTTTATTACCGTCCTTTGTTGTTACAGGATTTTTTCCATTCCGATTTTTTGTACTTGCAGTCCGCAATTCTCATAAAATTTCATTGCAGAATTATTACAAGCCCATACATTGAGTGTAACATTATAACAACCGCTGTTTTTTGCAAAATCAAGAACAAAATCATAAAGACTTTTTCCTATATGCTGTCCACGCTTTGTTTCGTCAATGCACAAATCGTCAATATAAAGAGTTTTTATATCCGTAAGAATATTGTCGTTTATGTGTTGCTGAAAAATACAGAACACATATCCGCACACGTCGTCATTTTCATCAACGGCAACAAATACAGGTCTGTTATCATCAGCAATAATCTCTGAAAGCTCGCTGTCATTATACTTGCGACATTCAGCTTTAAAAATATCAGGACGACCGTTATGGTGAACCGTAAGAACCTGTAAAAGCAAATCCATTATTTTATCTTTATCCTTTATTTCAGCACGTCTGATTTTCATTTTATTTTTCCTCCAAAATTTTCATTCTTCAAAAACAAACTGATATAACCGTTCTTTTTCATAATCCATATCATCTATTGTAAGAACCTGTGCCTCACCTACCCACGTATTCGAGAAGTTATCACTGCCCGGAATACTCAGCTCCTCTCTTTCATAACCGAGATAAGAAATAAGTCCCATACCAAGAGATATAACACTTCCCTTTGACATATCAGTTGTAATAAGCGGTGCAATTTCATATAAAACACGCATAAGTGTCAGCGGATTGCCGGATTTAAGCTGTGTGAAAATCGTATTTATTACAATTCTCTGACGGCTTGTGCGGTCAAAGTCCGAACCGGCACTGTCACGGTCACGTGCATACCATAATGCCTGACGTCCGTTAAGATGAACCTTTGCGACCTCGTCGCCGTTGTCATTTTCATAGAATGTGTAATCATCAATGTTCAGTTCGTGACGTGTTTCTACCTGTTTATTTTTCCAGCACTGCCAGTTGATATAGTCAATTTCATCAGCCGTAAGTTCAAGGTCAATACCACCCATTGCGTCAATTATAGCAGTGAAGTTTGAAAAATCAACCATTGCATAATTGTCAATTTTTATGCCGAAATTATATTCAATCGTTTCAACAGCAAGAGCCGCACCGCCATAAGAATATGCCGCATTAAGCCTGTCCTCGTCATAACCCGGAATTGTAAGATAAAGGTCACGCAAAAATGATGTCTGTTTGATTTTATGGTGCTTTTTATCTATTGAAAGCAGTATCATTGAGTCTGAACGTCCGTTTTCGTTTTCAGCGTGATTATCCGCACCGAAAAGCATAATATTCTGAACATCAGGCGAACTTCTGAGTTCGCCCGTTACAGCCTCAACAGATGCTGTGTCAGGACTTTTATCCGAATAGTTTATGCGGAATATAATAAGTGTGACATAACCTGTCAGTAAGAGTATCAGCACAAGAACAATAATCAAAATAGTTGTCAAGACTTTTTTAGCTTTTGAACGTTTCTTTTTTGGTTTCTGAGTACGGGTTCTGTTCGTTCTTTTGCCGGAATCAGAATAAATATCTTCATACTGACTGTCATTTTTTGAATTGTATCTGTCTGTGCTGTCATCATAGTAATTATCGTTATAGTTATTGTTTTTGAAATTTTTGTTATAATTATTTTCAGACATATAAACCACCTCATATAACCGTATAGCATTAGTGACAGGTGTTTTATGCACCTGTCACTAATAAATTTAAGGTTTGATTTTCATTTTATCCTGCATAAGAAATTTCGCTGTTCTCAGCCGTTTCCTCAGAAATTGAACTTTCGGATTCGGGTTTTTTCGGCTGATTTTCAAAAACAAAATCCGCTACCTGTGTTCTGAAATTATCCCAGTCATTTATCACAATACAGTTGACAAGATAACCGTCAATATAAATCGGATTATCTGCGTCGGAAAAATAGAAATCGGTTCCAAGACCTGAAAGTTCAGGTGCTGACTTTGATTCTATTTCATAATTAAGATACTTTGTTATATTTGTCGCAAGTGAGGTTATTTCAGATGTTTTAAGGTTTGTTGTAATCATAGGACCTATTTCATATATTATCGAAAGTATCTTTGTAATATCGGCTGACTTCATTTTGTTGATTATAACACCTAAAACATTTCTCTGACGCTGTGTTCTTGTGTAGTCGTCACCGCTGCATATACCGTCCTCGCCCCTGTTTCTTGAATGCCACAATGCCTGACGACCGTTGAGATGTACTTTTGCAACCTGTTCGCCGTCGCTGTTTTCGTGGAAAGTATATTCGCTGAGTTTGAGCTGTTTTTCGGATTCACCGACATTATACAGCCAATAGTTTCTGAGATTTTCACGGACATATTCTTTTTGTTCGGGGTCAGCGGTATTTTTGTATTCAGCCTGATTGTTAATCCAGTACTGCCAGTTTATATATTCTATTTCATCAGCAGTAAGTTCAACATCGATTCCGCCGAGAGTATCAATTATATTCTTAAAGCTGCTGAAATCAACAACGGCATATCTGTCAATCTGAATACCGTAGTTTGCCTGTATGGCATTTACCGAAAGACTTGCACCGCCGATTGAATAGGCAGCGTTAAGTTTGTTGTTCTGGTAGCCGGGTATTTCAACGTAGGTATCACGCATAAAAGAAAGGAGTTTTAGCTTTTTGTGTCGTGTATCAATCGAAAGAAGAATCATTGTATCGGAATTTCCGCCGTTGCTGTCAGCCCTTGTATCTTCACCAAAAAGCATAATGTTCAGTATCATAGGGTCATTCATAAGTGTACCGTCATAAGTATTTACCTTTGGCAGTGACGAATTTGGAACGGCACCGCTTGGAACACTGTTTTGTGATGACGTATTGGTTGACGATTCAAGCGTTTTATAATTTATGCGATTAAAATAAGAATAAACAACTATACAACCCGAACCCACCACAATAAAAATTATTCCCAGAACAACCGCAACTATGTTAAATGCTATTCGCTTTGCGGAAAGTTTAACTTTTGTTTTTTTTGCAACACGCTTTGGATTATTCTGTAATTTAATGTTTTCGGTTTCCTTTTTATGTTCTGTATTTTTCTGTTCTCTGTTGTCATCCGGCATATTAAAAATCTCCTTCGCTTTAAAATGGCAGTAAAAAAGAACACATTTTTTAGAACATTATATATTATAAATCCGTTTTAAGCAAATAAAATTAAAAAATATATCATATTAAATAGTTTTTACGAACAGTAAAATATTATATTGTGTAAAATATTACAGATTTTTCGCCTTAAAGTGCTATATTCTGTTCATCAAGAGAAAGACTGTATGACGGCAAAAAATCAGAAATAAATATCTGAACTTCTTTCATATTGCTGTTTTCAAGCCATTTCATAATTTCCTCTTTTGCCTTGTGAAATTCATTGTTTCCCATTTGTTCTTCTTCGATACATTTTATAAGTGCAGACAGTTTATCGGCAGCCTTGACGATTTTTTGTATTTCAACATCATTTTCTGACGGAATAATGAGTTTACGGTATTCATCACGCATATAGTCAGGCAGTGTTGACAAAAGCTGATTTGCCGCCTCGTTTTCAATATCGGCATAAGCATTTCTTAAAGTTTTGCTTGAATATTTTATCGGTGTTGGTAAATCTCCTGTGATAATTTCCGTACAGTCGTGAAAAAGTGCAACAGCGGCGGCGTGTTCAGCGTCAATATTACCGCCAAGTTTTTTATTTCTTATTGTTGCAAGAGCGTGTGCAAGCATTGCAACAGTAAGGCTGTGTTCGCTTATATTTTCGGTTCTTGTATTATTCATAAGCGACCAGCGGTTAATATACTTCATTCTTGACATAATCGCAAAAAAATGATTTTCACTCATAATAAATGTACCTCTTTTTATATTCTTAATTTCGGTTTTTATCACAATTCTTCCGCCTTAAAGGTCGTATATCCCTCATAATAGTAGCTGTGGTCAATGCCTTTCATATAGATTTCACGGCTGTTAATTTCATCAGTCAGTGCGTTTTTTAACAAATATTTTATTTCAATATCTTTAATAGGACTTCTCTCCATTGCAAGCAGATAATCCTCTTTATCAACCTTACTCCAATCAACAACCATTCCTATTTCGGTTTTAAGTATATGGTCAAGCCATATTCGTGTACTGCGACCGTTTCCCTCTCTGAAAGGGTGAGCAACATTCATTTCAACATATTTTTCAATTATTTCATCAAAATCCGACTGCGGCATTTTTTCTATATTTTCAAGAGCCGCCTCCAAATACATAACAGGTGCAAAGCGAAAATTGCCATTTGCAAGATTTACGGTTCGTATTTTTCCTGCAAATTCATAAATATCCTCAAACAGATATTTGTGTATAAATTTAAGTGTCGAAAATTTACCCGCCTCAAAATTATCCAAAAGATTTTTTTCAAATAATTCTTTTGCCTTTTTCTTGCTTATGCGTTCTTCCTCACGGGCAAGTTCGGCGGAATTGTCTGTTCCGAGTTTATTTTCAAGCATAAAAACACCTCACATCATATTAACTCTGTAAAAAACCTATTATATCATATCACAAAAAGCCGATTTTTTCAATAATTCTGATTTATCAAAGTACAGAAAACACAGTCGTACCAAAAAACAATACGGTTACGACTGCGTTGATTTTAGAAATATCAGAGATTATCAGGTATAGGCAAAGTAAATGTCACTGTTGTTCCTTTATCAAGAACAGAATATATTGACACATCACCACCATAGCGTCTTATTATTTTTCTGACAACGGATAATCCTATGCCGTTTCCCTCGAATTGTACGGCGGTATCGGGAATACGCTGAAAAACATCAAAAACATCTTTTGCATATTTCATATCAAAACCTATTCCGTTATCACTTACTGAAATTTCATACTCGTACTTGTTTTTATGCGATTTTACAGTAATTTCGGTTTTTTCCCTTGTTCGTGTAAATTTGACAGCATTACCGATAATATTCTGCAATACGGTTTTGAACAGGTTTACATCTCCCGATACAACGGGCAAGTCATCTTTTTCAAATACAATAGTTCTGTCTTTTTCTATGAATTTAAAATCTTCAAAAAGTTCCTCTGTTATTGCATTAAGGTCAACGGCGGATTTTTCCGAGCTTTCCTGTGTTGCTTTTGAAAATTTCAAAAGACTGTTTGCCATTTCCACAACCTTGTCGGATTTTTCAGTTATCATTGTACAAATTTTTTCCACTTCATCAACAGAACCGTTTTTGATTTGTACTTTCATAATATCAATAAGCTGTGCTATGACATAAAGCGGTGAACGTATATCGTGTGCAACCATATAGCAGAATTTATCCAGTTCCTCGTATGATTTTTTAAGTTTCTGATTTTGTCTTGAAAGTTTTATTCTTATTTTCACCCTCTGCAAAAGTTCATCTTTTATAAACGGTTTGACAACATAATCGTTTCCGCCCGCCTCAAAACTTTTGCGTATATTTTCCGAATCATTGTAAGCCGTTGCAAAAATAACAGGTATTTCTGCCGTTTTCGGGTCGGATTTGATTTTTTTGCAAAACTCAAAACCGTTCATATCCGGCATAACAATATCAAGAACTATAAGACTTGGCATTTCTCTTTTTATTACTTCAAATGCCTCACTGCATTTTGTTGCGGCAAGCACAGAACAATTTTCTGATTTAAGTATTGAACTTGCAATAACAATCTGTTTTGGGTCATCATCAATTATCAATACGGACGGGATAAATTTCTCCGACATAAAATTTCTCCTCTCAAAAATTCATATAATTA
This sequence comes from Clostridia bacterium, assembly GCA_029226955.1. Classification (GTDB taxonomy): domain Bacteria; phylum Bacillota; class Clostridia; order Oscillospirales; family Acutalibacteraceae; genus UBA1213. Next base: position 14,905 of record JAQXZA010000150.1, read on the forward strand.
TTATCGGCAAAGGGATATACGGAACAGTTACATTCCGTATATCCCTTTAATATTCGTTATTCTGTCATTTTTTTCTGTACTTCTTCGGCGGGGAGTTCGCTTGTTTTTCCTTGCATAACTATCTCGCCTTTTTCCATAACATAAATATAATCGGAAATATTAAGTACAAATTCAAGGTACTGTTCTACTATAAGAACGGTAATTCCCAGTTCATTATTTATTTTTTTGATTGCAACACCTATATCCTGAATGATTGACGGCTGAATACCCTCTGTTGGTTCATCAAGAATAAGAAGTTTGGGCTTTGCAACCAATGCCCTCGCTATTGCAAGCTGCTGTTGCTGACCGCCCGACAAGTCGCCGCCTTTCCGCTTTGCAAACTTAGGAAGAATCGGAAACAAATCATAGATAAAATCAGGAATTTGTCCCTTGTTGCCTATTGGTTGTAAACCGAGCTGTAAATTTTCCTGAACAGTCATCTGCTGAAAAATTTCCCTTCCCTGTGGAACATAGCCTATTCCCAGCTTTACTCTGTCAAAGGTCGGCATTTTTATCATTTCGGTATCCTGTAATTTTACACTTCCGCTTGGTGTTTTTACAAGTCCCATAATGCTTTTAAGTGTTGTGCTTTTTCCTACACCGTTTCTGCCGATAAGACAACAAATTTTGTTATCCTCAACTTCCATACTGAGATCTGTTATTATTTTGCTTTCGCCGTAAAACGAATTAAGCTTATCCACTTTAAGCATTTCTCTCACCGCCTCTTCCAAGATAGACAGCCTGTACGGTTTTGTCGGCAAGAACATCATCAACGTTGCCTTCCATAAGAACTTTGCCCTCGTGAAGTACCGTGACTGTATCGGCAATTTGTTTTACAAAGTCCATATCGTGTTCAACAACTATTATTGTACACTCTTTTTTAATTTCCATCAACAGTCTGCCGGTTTTAAATGTTTCAGGCTTGCCCATACCAGCCGCCGGTTCGTCAAGCATAATAATTTCAGGTTTCTGAACAAGCTGCATTGCAATTTCAAGCCATTGTTTCTGACCGTGTGCAAGCGAACCGGCTTTTTCATCTGCCTTGTCGTCAAGATTAACCTTTTTCAGAATTTCCATAATGTTTTCCATATCGTCTTTTGTAGGATTTCTGAAAATTGAATCAAGTACACCTTTGTGACCTTTAAGCGACAGTATCATATTTTCAAGAACGGTAAGATTTACAAACACCGACGGAACCTGAAACTTTCTTCCTATTCCCTCGTTTACTATTTTGTATTCTTTCATACCCGTAAGACGAACAGATTCACGTCCCTGAGGATAAAAGTGTACTGTTCCCTGAGTAGGCTTGGTTTTTGCACAGATAATATCGAGGAGTGTGGTTTTTCCCGCACCGTTAGGTCCGATAAAAAAATGTATTGTGTGACGCTTTACATCTATTTTTACATCTGTCAAAGCCCTGAAACCGTCAAATACAACCGATATGTTCTTTATCGCAAGAACAGTATCATTTTCTTTATTATGCGGCATCAGTACCAGCCTCCTTCTTGTTTTTGTCTGATTTTGTAATACGTCTTATCAGAGCCGGTATCTGCTCCTTGAAAAGACCGATAATACCGCCCTTGAAGAACAGGATTGCAAGACAGAAAATTGCACCGAGTATGTACTGCCATACATCAACCAAAGCACCTGAACTGAGATTGTATTCACAAAGATTGATAAGGAAAGTACCGAGAACAGCACCGAGAATTGTTCCTCTGCCGCCGACTGCTACCCATATAACCATTGTAACGGAGAAAGAAATTGTCATCTGAGTAGGTGTGATACTTCCGTTGAAGTTTACGAACAACGCACCGCCTATTGCTGCCATAATTGCCGAGATAATATAAATTACATTTTTATATCTGTTTACGCAATAACCCGAAAAGAATGTTCTGTTTTCGCCGTCACGTATAGCAATAAGAAGTTTTCCGAACTTTCTGTTTACAAGGAACGACGCAACTGCATAAATAACAACAAGTACAACAAGCGTAATTATAAACAGTGTGATAAGATTTCCTTTGTTTGCCGGGCCTCTTGTTTTTCCGACAATAGCGTCAAAATCGGTAATACCGTTGTTGCCGCCTGTAAAGCCGGAATTTGCAATAAATATGGAATAAGCTGCCCACGTGAGTGCCTGAGTAATAATTGAAAAATATACGCCTTTTATGCGGCTGCGGAACACGAAAAATCCGATAACTCCGGCAACAACAGCCGGAACCGCAAGTATAAGTATAAAGGTCAGCGGTTCTGAGAGAAACGGTTTCCAGAATGTCGGGAGTTCATTTATACCCGCAATCTGCATAAAATCAGTGATGTTTCCGCCGTTTGATTTCAGTTTGAGATACATAGCCATTGCATAGCCGCCAAGACAAAAATACAATCCGTGTCCGAGGCTTAACATTCCAGTATAACCCCATACAAGATCAAGTCCTATGGCAACCATTGCATAGCACATACATTTTCCGAGGAACTGTATCATTGCGGTTGTGGACATAACAAACGGACATACAGCAAGGATTATTACCAATACGGCAAATACTATATGATAACCGTATTTAAATCTGCTGATAAACCCGCCCTTTTTCTTTAAAAGTGGTGTATTCGGCATAATAATCCCCCCTGTCATTCTTCGTCAAGACTTCTGCTTCTGATTGTGAACAGTCCTTTTGGACGGAATTGCAGAAATACAATAACAAGTATCAGCACGATTGCCCTTGCAATAGACGAACTCTGGTAAGTTTCCACAAATACGCTTGCAAAACCGATAATGCCCGAACCAAGTACAGTGCCGAGAATATTTCCTACACCGCCGAGAACAACCGTAATAAACGAATATACGATATAATTCTGACCGACTGTGGAGTCAATCGAACCGAGCAAAGCTATTGCACAACCGGCAATACCGGCAAGTCCCGAACCCATACCGAATGTAAGCAAATCCACTTTTCTTGAATTTATGCCCATACATTGTGCCATAGGTCTGTTCTGCATTGTTGCTCGCATTTTCATACCAAAACCCGACTTGTTCATTACTGCCCACACAATTACGATTGTAACAGCAACAAGACCGATTATGAATATACGGTTATATGAGAATGTACAGCCGCCAATCGTAAGTCCGCCCGAAAGAAACGACGGTGCAGTTACATTTACGCCCTGTGTTCCGAATATTGTTCTTGCCGCCTGTTGTAATATAAGGCTGACACCCCATGTTGCCAAAAGACTATCTATTTTTCTGCCGTACAGTCTGCTGATAAGAAGTTTTTCCATAATACAGCCAAGAATAAATGTAACAACAAAGGCAGAGATAATTGCGGCAAAATAATAAAGACTTCCTATTGATTCAGGCATATATTGATTAAAGAATTGTTGTGTTACGAATGTCATATATGCACCAATCATAACAAATTCGCCGTGTGCCATATTTATAACACCCATAAGTCCGAATGTTATCGACAATCCAAGTGCAACCAAAAGGTAAATGGAACTCAGACTAAGACCGTTAAACAATGTATTTACAACCTGTTCCATTGCTACACCTCCACATAATGTTTTTACCCTGTCATTAAATAGTGGCTCTGAAAATTTCAGAACCACTACTCAGACTATAAATTGACCGACTTATTATTCAAGCGGTTTGACACCGGCTTTAACAGCCCATTCATAAGTTTCAAGATACGGGTCGGGCTTTACTGGTTCATCTGTTGCGTGAACCTGATAGATAAGACCGTCTTCCTTTACTTCACCTATGATAACTTTCTTGTAAAGGTGCTGATTATCTCCGTCAATGGTTACTTTGCCCTCAGGAGCGTCAAATGAAATTTCGCCTGATTTAATTGCTTTAAGTATATCGCCAACTTCAAAGCTGTTTGCCTTTTCAACGGCTGCTTTCCAGAGATATACAGCGTCATAAGCCGCCTCAGCCGGATCTGATGTTACTCTGTCCTTACCGAACATATCCTTGTATGCGGCAACAAATTTCTTGTTTGTATCCGTTTCCGTTGTCTGATAATAGTTCCAAGACATCATATGACCTTTAAGAATATCTGCACCGATAGTCTTTACTTCTTCTTCGGCAATAGAGAACGACATTGTCATATATTCCTTGCTTGTGTAGTTCTTTTCTGCCATCTGTTTGAAGAATGATACATTACCTGTACCATTAAGTGTGTTTACAATTACATCAGGTTTTGCAGCCTCGATTTTTGAAATAATTGTCGAAAAGTCCGTCTGATCCATATCGGCATATTCTGTTCCGACAACTTCAAGTCCGGCATTTTTTACCTGTGCATCAATAATTTCATTTGCGGTTCTCGGGAATACATAGTCAGAACCGAGAAGGAAGAATTTTTTGTAGCCTTTTTCGATAAGGTAATCAATAGCCGGTACAATCTGCTGATTCGGTGCAGCACCTGTATAAACGATATTTGAAGAACTTTCCATACCCTCATACTGAACAGGATAGAAAAGAAGTGCATTATAATCTTCAAATACAGGTTTTACGGCTTTTCTTGATGAAGATGTCCAACAGCCGAAAACCGTTGTAACGCCGTCCTGATCAATAAGTTTTTCTGCCTTTGTAGCGAATGTTGACGGGTCAGACGCACCGTCCTCCTCCTGATACTCAATTTTCTTTCCAAGCACACCGCCCGATTCGTTGATTTCTGAAATAGCGAGTTTTTCCGCATCGCTTACAGCCTTTTCTGAAATTGCCATTGAACCCGTCAGCGAATGAAGAAGTCCGACTTTTACGCTTTCTCCGCTGTTTGTCTGATTTGAAGCCGTAGATGCTCCGGAAGATGTTTCCCCTCCGCTGTTTCCACAGCCTGTGAGCATACACGTTGCCAGCAATGCCGACGCAGTCACCGTTGCAAATATTTTTAAAAACCCCTTTTTTCCCATTTTCCTTTCTTCCTTTCATTATCTTTTTTAATAAAAAATGAAGTCAATACCATATTTCTGTGGTACTGACTCCATTGTCAGGCGTATTGAAACAAAATTACATTTTTCCGCTGATTTTAAGGTAATTGATTATAATATCGGCACATTTTTCAATACCGATTCTGTCGCTGTTGAGCGTCATATGATATGACGTAGGATTTGTCCAGTAATCGCCGCCGGTATAATAACGGTAGTAATCCGCACGGTATTTATCCGTCTGATAAATCATTGACGCAGCCTCGTCATCTGTAACACCGAGATATTTTTTCAGTCTTTCAACACAGGCTTTTCTCGGTGCCTCTATATAAACACTCACGACATTATCATAATTCCGCAGAATATGATTTGAACACTTGCCGATAATTATGCAGGATTGAGATTCCGCTAATTCACAGATTATCTTTTTTTGTATATTGAACAGGTTGACGTCAGATGTAAAATCCTTGTCTGACGGTTCAACAATTTTATCCGTGTTCTTTGCCACACTGAGTTTTTTCAGCAGTTTCTTGTGACGGAGTTTTTCGTCGGAAAGTTCAAACAGACTTTCGTTTATTCCGCTGTATTCCGACGCCATAGATAAAATCTGACTCCAATAACACGGTATTCCGAGCTTTTCGGAAAGATTGAATCCAACCTCACGACCGCCACTTCCAAAGCCTCTTGCAATGGTTATAATATAATTCTTCATCGGACTTCCTCCCTTTAAGGAATTATCCGAAAATGAATAATTGCTTTATGAATTATTCATTTTCAAGCTGATTATATTATAAATTTACTTTATATTTTTTACCACTGCAATTTACAGCTATTTTCCGTCAAAAATCAGCTATTTTTGCGAAATTCCGCCGGACTCATACCAAAAGTATCCTTAAAAACCCGTGCAAAATAATCCGCTGACGAATATCCGAGCATATCGCTTATTTCATACATTTTATGCTGACCGCCTATTATAAGCATTTTGGCATATTCCATTTTTATGTCGATATATATTGTCTTGAAATTCTGACCTGTTTTTTGTTTTATGAGTTTTCCGAAATAATCCTTGCTTAGTCCGAATTTTGATGAAATATCGTCCATAGTAATATCCGTACCGATATTGTCCGAGATATATGAACATACATTTTTAATAAGGCTGTCATCAGGATTGACACCGTACTTTTTCATAACATCAGAAATCATATTTCTGACTTCTTTGTTTTCGCTTTTTTCGTTCATATATTTTTTCAGAGATTCAAGACTTTCATCAAGGGCATTTTCTGTCAGCGGTTTCATAACATAGTCAACCGCACCAAATTTCAAACCCTCTCTTGCATACTCAAATTCCTTGTATGAGCTTATAAGCACGACAAAAATATCCAGTTCCCTTTGTTTAATTGCTTTAAGCAAGTCAATTCCGTCCATAACAGGCATTCTTATATCCGTGAAAATTATATCAACGCTGTTTTTTTCAAGGAGTTCAAGTGCCTGTCTGCCGTTATTGGCTTCAAGAACTATCTCAAAGCCGTGTTTTTTCCACGACTTCATATTACGGTAAACATAGCATATTGCCATATCGTCATCAACAATCATTACTCTGTACATTTTTCATTCCCCCTGTTAATATATCCGATAATGCCTTTAAAATCAAAGCTGTCACACGATTTTTTCAGATTATCGAATGTTTCCCTGTCCGTCAGCATTTTTATCATATCAATATTTTCATTGAATAGCTCTATGGCGGAAACGTCATTTTTTTCGCTTAATTTTTTTATTTCCGCAAAAACCTCTTTTATATTGAAATCCGGCGGTAATGACACAATAGCTTTATCAGCCTGTTTTTCTGACTGCATATAATTTTTTATGGATTCAAGTGTTTTGTTGAATATCTCCTCAAAGTTTTTAAACTCATCATAGTTTTTGTTTCTTAACTGTTCCATAAGTTTTTGTGACGACAACGACAATTTCTGACAGCCGATTGAACCACTTATGCCTTTAAGCGTATGTACAATATTCTCGGCAGAATTAAAATCACCTGTTGATATAAAACTCCTGATTTTTGTACAGTCGTCGCCGTTACATTCAATAAAGCCGTTAAGCACCGCATAAAATTCTTTTTGGCTTAATCCTGAATTTTCACAGCAATATGAACTGTCAAAGAAATCTTCTTTGTTTTCGTATTCAGTTTTTACTGTCTTGGAAGTCTGATAATTTGGAAGATATTTTTGAAGAATGGAATAAAGGCGGTTCACCTTGAAAGGCTTTGTAAGATAATCTGTCATTCCTGTTTCAGCGGCTTTTTTATCAAAATCGTGTATCACATCTGCCGTTAAAGCAATTACAGGTACGGTTTTATAATTTTCTGTCTGACGTATTTTTTTAACCGTTTCAAAACCGTCCATATCGGGCATTCTTACGTCCATAAAGATAAGTTTTATGTTCTTTTCTTTTCTCAGTATTTCAAGTGCCTCATTTCCGCTGTATGCAGTAAATACTTCAAGTCCGCAGTTTGCAAGAATTTCTTTGTGAATCTGTACATTTACCTCGTTGTCGTCAGTAACAAGAACTTTTTCGTTTTTATATGTCGGTTTTAATGTAATAGTGTTTACAGGACTTTTCGTTGATATAAAAAATTCAAGGCTGAAATAAAACACCGAACCTTTTCCGACTTGGCTTTCAACTTCAATCTTGCTTTTTCCGCCGCTGAGTGCTGACACAATCTGCTGACATATCGGCAGTCCGAGTCCTGTACCTTTGAACTCTCCTGATGATGAACCACTTTGTATGTACGGTCTGAAAACTGACTGTAACGCTTTTTCGTCCATTCCTGTGCCTGTATCACGGACTTCAAAATAAATTGTGCATTTATCTTTATCAATACTTTTCAGCCTGATATTAACAGTTACACCGCCGTCTGATGTAAATTTCACGGCATTACTTATAAGATTTATAAGCACCTGACGAAGTTTTAACGAGTCGCCCACAAGCATTTCGGGAAGTTCAGAATCTTTATTGAAAACAAGATAAAGATTTTTTCTGTCAGCCTGATTTTTCATTACGGAATAAACCTCAGACAGAAGTTTCGGAAAATCAAAATCAGTTTTTTCAGTTTTCATATAATGCGACTCAAACTTTGTATAATCAAGAATATCGTTTACAACACCGAGTAAAACATCAACTGAATAATAAATTCCGTTGACATAGGAATTTTGTTTTTCGTTGAGTTCGGTCTGTAAAAGGAGTTCCGAATATCCGCTGACAGCATTAAGCGAGGTTCTCATTTCGTGGCTCATCTGTGCCATAAAAACACTTTTTGAACGGTTTGAGGTTTTCGCCCTGTTGCGTTCACGACGCATATTTTCTTCGGCTTTTCTACGCTGAAAAAGCTCTGAATGTACGGTATCAATAAGTCTGTTGAACACTATTCCGAGTTCTTTTACTTCTTTTGCACCGTCAGGAATCATTTTTACTGCCATTTTATTTACATTCAAATCGGAAATAAATTTTGACTTATTATTATTTTTACTTCTGTATATGCTTTCAGTGTATTTTTTTATAGGATTGATATAGAGCTTATGAAATATAATAAAAATTCCGCCTATTGCAAACATAGTAAAACAGGACGAAACAACCAGTATAATTGTTGCTGTCTGTGTACCTGATTTTGTTTTTGCAACATCATTATCAAGACGGTCATTCATTATTTTCTGAAAACTGTTTATCGCACCCGTTATATGATTTTTGTAATAATCATAATTTTCATCATACAAAATCAATATAGCCTTTTCTTTCATATCTGCTTTGTTCACGTTTTCTTTTATATCATACTGCATTACTTTGCTGACATAATTATATAATTCGCTGTCATATCTGAAATTATCTGCTGTCCAACCCTCACCCATAATCGCCAGTTTCATTGAATATGTTTCAGTCTTTATAAGCAAGTCTGAATATTTTTTAGCCTCTTTCAGAAAAGATATTTCTTCCTCCACAGGACTTTCCTTTTCAAATGTTTCTATTGCCTTGTCCCTTGTTTTCGTCACATAAATTTCATTCCAGTAATTATACAAATGTTGTATGTCGTGTGTTATGGAGAAAAGCCGAACCTCTGATGTAAGATAATCCGATGCGTCAGCAAGGTCAAGTCCTAATTGTCTGTAAGTATTTCTATCATAGTTTGCTTTTTCTTCTTCGTTGATACAGTTGTTTATATAAAATGTACTTAAAATCAGTATCAGCACAACCAACATAAACACTGCTATTGATAAAAATGTTATATTCTTACCACTTTTTATATTATCCGTATTTATACTCACGGTTTTACACCTCTGATAATATTTTTCACAGATAAAACCCGAAAACTGCTGACGATAAAATATCGACAGCAGTCCTCAGTCTTTTTTGGAGTATATTCAATGTAAAGTTATAATCAAAGATTAGAATATATTTCTATTTTTGGCATAACTCACGTTTTATTATATTTTTCGGGTCTTTAACAAGCAGTATAACAACCCATATTACAAGCCCGAGTATAACTGCCGACAATCCCAAATAAGCGTCGTTCATCATTTCGTCTGTTGCAGAAACAAAATATTCAGCCCCAAGTTTTGAGTATTCAAAAATAGCATCAACAAGCCACATAAGTCCTGCACCCCAGTACATATAGCACAATACGCCGACTTTCATTTTTCGTGCCTTTTCGCTTGCATACCATACAACAGTGGAAATTACTGCGGCAAAAATTGTAATCAGCAAGGTCATACCATTCCCTCCTCTGCGTTTTCTGATATTGTTTTTCTTTTTTTCATCTGACTCATAACAATCTCAACTGCCGCCCAGACAGCCGTCACAAGCAGTGCCATAGCCACCCCGGCAGTTGACATTTCACCAAGCATTTCCACAGCGTCGGCAGGATTTGATGCTGCAGTCAGAAAAGGAAAAAATGGTGTAACCTCTCCGTGCCATACGTGTTCAAACGCAAGCAGTGCTGAACCTCCCCACAAAAAACCTGACAGTCTGTTAAGTCTTTCAGATATTTTAGCTGATTTATTTGTTTTAAGGTTATGTGACTTCAAAGTCTTTGACGCTATTGTTGTTACTATTGCCTCGGTCATCGGTACTAAAAAACATGCCATATTAAAATTCCTCCCTAAAATCAATTCAAGAACTTACAGCTTTATAATATCACTAATCATCGAAAACAAAAACATCAATAATCAATAAAAATACATTAAAAAACCGTTATTTTCAATTTTTCCAAAAATCAATTTTTTCAATAATTTTCTTTGAATAGCGAACTATTTCATCGCCGCTGTTTGCAAAAATTCTCACGCATAAACCCTTGTGTGCATTCGTAATTGCCGCCTCAACATTTTGACATTCGGGCAAAGTAAATTTATTCACACCGTAAATATACATCATTCCGATATGAGAAAAACCCTCAAAAAAGCCTATTCTGTTAAGTGCGGTTTCCTCAGGTACAAGCCGCTGATTATCGAGAAATGAAAGCACATCATCGATATAAAACGCTGTTTTTGAACGGTAATATTTAAACTTAAATTCCTCATTCATAGCCTTGCGACCACAGGAAATTACATCAAGCATTGCAAATTTACTTTGCTTTGAAAGATGAATTTCCGTTTTACTATAAAAAATACTATCACCGAACGGAATAACAGGTGTCGGAAAATACAGGAATCTTCCTCCGTCTTTAACTGTCAGCTTAACTTTCTGAGAGGCACCCTTATCGGAAGCCTTAAACAGTTTTGTGTATGACTGCCCTGTAAATTTCAAGGCGGATTTTTCACATACTTCTATTTCTGTATCGTAAAAATCCCCTTCAAGAATACCGGCACTTGCAGTCATCATCATAATTTCGGTATAGTTCTTGTAACAGAACGGTTTTGCAATTTTTATCGGTGCAGTAAAAAAACAATCCGACATTAAGGTTTTGCCGTTTATATTTTCGGTTTTCAGGTATAATCTGCTCATTTAAGGTCCTCAAACAGTACGGATTTTTTTATCCACTCTACAACTTCATTAACACCGTCCAGCGTCATAAGGTTTGTGAATATAAAAGGTCTGTCGCCTCTCATTCTTTTTGAATCATTTTTCATAACTTCAAGGCTTGCACCAACCATAGTCGCAAGGTCGGTTTTGTTTATTACAAGCAAATCCGAACGTGTAACACCGGGGCCGCCTTTTCTCGGAATTTTCTCGCCCTGTGCCACATCAATGACATAAATTGATGCGTCCGCCAAATCAGGCGAAAATGTAGCCGAAAGATTATCGCCGCCACTCTCAATAAAAATAATCTGTACATCGGGAAATTTGCGTACCATATCGTCAACGGCTTCAAGATTCATAGAACAATCCTCACGGATAGCCGTATGCGGACAGCCGCCCGTTTCAACTCCGACAATTCTTTCAGGCGGCAGTTTTGAGTTTTTTATAAGGAACTCAGCGTCCTCTTTTGTATAAATATCATTTGTAACAACACAAATACTGTATTCATCTGACATAATTCTTGTAAGACGTTCAATCAGTGCGGTTTTACCCGAACCGACAGGGCCTCCTACTCCGATTTTTACATAAGACATCTTAATTCCTCCACACTTATGATATATACAATCTTGAATAAAGCACCTCGTGTTCCATAGACCTCAAATCAAATCCCGCACCGCTTATGCCCAAGTCCTCAATTTCCGTTTCAAGCGACTTCTGCACTGCAAGCGGAATTTTCTCAATAGCCTGTGCAAGACACTGCTGACCGTCAAGCTGTCTTAACGGCACAAGTTTAACAGCGTGATTTACCATTGATGAAAGCATACTGTAACAGTACATTTCAAGTCCACGTGATATTTCAACACCTGTATCAAGAATAAAAAGTCCGACTGCTATGCTGTAATTTCCCTGACATTCATTTTCTGTAATACTCCTGAAATAATCATTCAAAAAACGATATTCTCCGAGTGAATTTTCGGCTTTGAGAAATCTTGCACATAATTTCTGACTGCCGTTTCTGAGTTCATACGGTGATTTAGCCGCTGTACATATTTTATCAAGAAGTCTGAAATTTTCTCCCTGTGCGGCTTTTGCGGCAAAACCAAGGTCATTGAACGGAAGTGTATAAATAAATTCATCAAGAAAATCTGTAAGAGTTTTTTTGTCATATACAAGATTTTTCTGAACATAGGTTTCCATACCGTTTGACATAGTAAAAGTTCCTATTGGAAACAGGGAATCAAGAGCCTGTAAGAGTTTCAAAAAGCCGTCATTGCCCATAATCAGCCCTCTTTGTTGTCATTATGATTATGACTGTGTGTATGTGCGTGTGCCTTGCACTCAATAAACCCGACAAACTTTTCATTGACTTTTGAAACATTAAATCCCAGTCGTCTGAGATATTCAAAAGTCGGTTCATCAAACGGGCATTTTACACTATTATCTCCGATTGCAAGCGACAAATGCCTGTTGCCGAGTTCAAAGCAAAGTCTGCCCATTTCACGCATTGTCGAAACTTCCGCAGAAATAAGGTCGCACGGGGCAATTTCAACAACAACAATCTTTTCATTATCCTCATAAATCACATCACCGTCATTAAGCGGTTCATTGATTTTTATTCCTATTTCCTCTCCGGCAGAAGTAGTTTTTCGCAAAAGTTTTTTATCACGCTCAAACCAGTCAACAAGAACTTTATCAATTCTTTTGTCTGTATTGCCGAGTTTGCCGTATATTTTTTCGGTAATCATAGAATTTTCCCTCCATTCAGGTCAGAACAAATAATATTTTTGTGTCAGCGGCAGACTTTCAGCCGCCTCACAGCTAATTTCCTCACCGTCAACGGTAACTTTGTATGTTTCGGGGTCAACCTGAATATCGCCTGTTCTGTCGTTGAACTTCATATCCTTTTTGCCGATATTGCGGCAGTCTGAAACAGGAAGAACCATTCTCTGTAAACCGAGTCTTTCGGCAATTCCGTTTTCTGCGGCTGATTTTGAAACAAAACTTGCACAACAGCGTTTTACCGCAAGACCGTATGCACCGAACATTTTTGTATAGACTACCGGCTGAGGTGTAGGAATTGATGCGTTTGCGTCACCCATTTTTGCGGCTATGATAAATCCGCCCTTGATAATCATTTCGGGTTTTACACCGAACATTGACGGTTTCCACAGTACAAGGTCAGCCATTTTTCCGACCTCAACCGAACCGACATAATTCGCTATTCCGTGTGTTATTGCCGGATTTATCGTATATTTTGAAACATATCTCTTTACACGTGTATTATCATTTCTCAGATTGTCTTCGGGAAGTATTCCACGCTGATTTTTCATTTTAAACGCTGTCTGCCACGTTCTTGTAATGACTTCGCCTACACGTCCCATAGCCTGAGAGTCCGAACTCATCATACTGAAAATTCCCATATCGTGCAGAATATCCTCAGCGGCAATAGTTTCAGGACGTATTCTTGAATCCGCAAAGGAAATATCTTCGGGAACTCTGCTGTCAAGATGATGACAAACCATAAGCATATCAAGATGTTCGTCAATGGTGTTCTTTGTAAATGGCATTGTCGGGTTAGTTGACGACGGTAAAACATTAGGAAAAGCCGCCGCCTTAATAATATCGGGAGCGTGTCCGCCACCTGCACCCTCTGTATGATAGGTATGTATGGTTCTTCCGCCGATAGCATTTATTGTATCCTCAACAAATCCGCCCTCGTTAAGTGTATCGGTATGAATTGAAACCTGAACATCATATTCATCGGCAACATTAAGTGACTGATTTATAACTGACGGTGTTGCACCCCAGTCCTCGTGAATTTTCAGTCCACACGCACCGCTTTCAATCTGTTTTGCAAGTACATCATAGTCAGCACTGTTGCCCTTTCCGAGAAAACCTAAATTCATAGGATATTCTTCGGCTGATTCAAGCATTTTTTCAATGTTGAATTTTCCGGGAGTACAGGTAGTTGCATTTGTGCCGTCAGCTGGACCTGTACCGCCGCCAATCATTGTTGTAATTCCTGAATAAAGGGCAGTTTCAATCTGAGTAGGGCTGATAAAATGAATATGTGTGTCAATTCCGCCGGCTGTAAGAATAAGTCCCTCTCCGGCAATGGCTTCTGTTCCCGCACCAAAAACAAGCGACGGTGTAACTCCGTCCATAATATCGGGATTGCCCGACTTGCCTATGCCGCATATTTTGCCGTTTTTTATGCCTATATCGGCTTTGTAAATTCCTGTATAATCGACCACAAGCACACCTGTTATAACGGTATCGGGCGAATCCTCGTCAGCCACTGAACACGACTGTCCCATACCGTCACGCAAGGATTTTCCTCCGCCGAATTTCGCCTCATCACCGTAAACTGTATAATCCTTTTCGACCTCGATTATAAGAGATGTATCGCCAAGTCGTACCCTGTCATTGACAGTAGGTCCGTACATATCAGCATAATTCTTTTTTGACATTTTAAACATTTGAATCATACCCCCTTAAATCCCAGTTTTTTTGCCTTTTCAAAAGCCTTTTCTTTTACTTCCTCATCGTCCATTTGTCCCTGAACCAAATCATTAAGACCGTAGCCTATGCGATTTCCTCCGATTTTCACAAGAGAAACACGCTTGCTTTCGCCGGGTTCAAATCGTACCGCTGTACCTGACGGGACATCAAGGTGCATACCGTAAGCAACTTTACGGTCAAATTCAAGTGCTTTATTAACCTCAAAAAAGTGAAAATGCGAACCTACCTGAACAGGTCTGTCGGCTGTATTTGTAACCGTAATTTCGACGGTTTCCTTGCCGTCATTTATAATAATGTCGCCGTCATCAATAAGGTATTCGCCCGGAACGGTTTTATTATCCGACATAATCGGTTCGTGAACGGTAACGAGTTTAGTTCCGTCAGGGAATGTAGCTTCAAGCTGAATTTCGTGTATCATCTCGGCTACACCGTCCATAACATCATCAGCGGAGAGAATTTTCTTTCCGGCACTCATCAGTTCTGTAACGGACAGTCCGTCACGAGCCATTTCCAGTAACTCTGATGTAATAAGTGCTATTGCCTCGGGATAGTTAAGTTTCAGACCTCTTGCCTTTCTCTGTTTTGCAAGTTCACCGGCATAGTGAGTCATTAAACGTTCCTGTTCTCTTGGGGTAAGGTGCATAAATATCAGCCTCCTGAAATTTCAGAATAAAAAAAGACGTACCAACATTGTTGATACGCCTTTGTACTTGAATATGATTAAATCATTTCGATGATATTATAACATTAAATCAAAAAATATAAAAGACCTTTTAACAAAAAAATTTCGGAAATTGCAATAGGAAGATACAATTTTTTATATATTCATTGCTGCAAGAGCCGAAAGATATTCCAGTGTCGGCACAAATTCACTTGTACAGGATTCACTTTCAAATATTTTTTCTCCCTGTCTGAAAGCAAACACCTTGCACATAGGCAAGCCTTTCCAACCGTCGTCAAGCGGTTCTGTTGAAAATAAAAAGCCATTTTCCGTATACTTGTATGAAAGTGTGTTGTGCATATTTTTGTGAATATACAGAATATCTCCGTCAAAAATCATAAGATTCAGTTTATTTCTCGGCGAAAGATTATGTGCAAGAATATCAACAATATCAAACCTCTGTCTTTCGTCAAGTTCACCGCACTGAGAAATTTTATAGTTTACAAGGTCAAGAAGATACAGAAATATCCTCTCGGAATCAGTATCGCCGTTCTGAATATTAAGATATTTCATTAGCTTGTTTCCTGAATAAATAGTGCCGTTATGAATAAGCGTCCATTGTCTGCCTGAATTATCAGTAGCTGAATAAGGGTGACAGTTTTCAGGCTTTTTCTTTCCTACGGTAGCAAGCCTTATATGTGCAAGAAGATTTTTCTGAGGTATTGTCTGTTCGATAACATCATTTAGAATCTTACTTTCAACAGCGGAAACAGGTTCTTTTATAATCTGAATTTGTCCGTCGCAAAACCTCATCATTCCCCAGCCGTGCGGATGTCTTACACTATGGCTGTAAAAGATTTTAAGATATTCTCTCAAATCACACGCTTTTGAAAGACTTGCTCCAAAAAGCTCACACATATAGCTTATCTCTCCTTGGTAACTTTGCTTGTCATTGTATTCTGAAAATCGTTTTTATACAGTTCATAAACTTTATCGGAATATCTGTTTTTACCGACTAATTTATCAAGCTGAAAATCAAGAATTTCAGAAATTTCATCAGAACTGTAATTCTCCGCAAAATATTGTTTCATATCGTTGATAATATCTTTTGCCGAATCAATTATATTTTTTCCGTCAATTTCCGTTTCCGACAGGTCAAATTCTGCCGCTTTTTTATGATTTTCAAATGCCTTTTTTTGCAAATCAGAAGTAAATTCAAAATCCGCAAGTGTACTCAGATATACCAGAAACAAATATGCAAATTTTAAATCTTCCGTAAATACTCCGACTGATGAAAGCGGATTTATGTCAAACATACGCAGTTCAATATGGTCTGCACCGTTTTTCTGTAAAGACTCAATGTCATTCTGACCGCAAGGCTTAATTCTTACAGGAACATAAAGTTCTGACGCTGAAATAATCACGCCTTTTTCGATATAATTCTTAATGCTTTCACAGTATGAATCAAGACTGCTGTAATCAAGAATTGGCACAAAATTATTCCAGTAGCCTTTTGTGCTGTTTCTCATTGAGGATTTTCCGTCAAAAGCCGTTCCCGACTGACCGTCATTCTCAAAGGATTTATCATAAACAGGACTTGCCGCAGTAAACAAAACAATAAGCCAACTGTATTTTGTCGTCTGTTTTAACAGGTGCATATAAAAATCGTTTTTGTTTTTTTCGGCATTATAAAAAGACAGATTAAAATGTATTCCTGAATAAAGCATTATTCTTTTGCCGTATTTCTGTTCAAGGTAACATCTGTAAGTATGCTTTGAACTTTCGTTTCCGTCGAACTTTGCAACTGGAATTTCATCTTCATTTTCAATATGCGGCGGATTACTGTTCAACCACAGATATTCACCGTTTTTATTGAGTTCGGTTTCAGCATTTTGTGATAATTCCGAAAGACTTTTAACCGCATTATCAATACTGTTGCAAACGGGAGTAATTATTTCAAGCTGATTTTCGCAAAAATCCCTTGACAAATTATCGTCTTTGAAAGGGTGCGGAGTCTGTGCAAGTTTTCCGTTTTTGTCAACTCTCAAAGTTTCCCGTTCAAGTCCGAATTTACCTTTAAATATATCAGAAGTCAATAAAATCACCTGTTTTTATAATTTACCGTATTCCTTTATATAATAATCCATAGTTTTTCCGTTTTCAAGACCTTTAATCATTTCTTTTGCCGGATTAGTAAGTCTTTCTGCACGTTCATACAGCGGATTAAGAAGTGTTTTTTCGCCGTGTCCACGTCTGTCAAGACCTTCCGACGACAAATCGAGTATTTCAATAAGCCTTGATTTCAAATCCGACTTATTGATAAATTCAGGAATTTCACGCATAGAAAGCATTTTTTTAATCTCGTCAGCACTGTATCCGTGAGTATAAATAACGCTGTCATTATCAAGAAGATTTTTCAGCTTATCAAGGTTTTCAATCAGTCCGATATGAAAAGCCGAAACCGTAAAGCTGTCTTTAATAGGCTGACAGCAACTGCTGCGAAATTCTATTGTTCCTCTGTAAGTAAGGTCTTCAAACTTAAAGCTGCGTAGATATTGCAAATCCTCAACACAGGGTTCAAGTTCAATTTTCTGATATTTTTCACCGTCGAAATATTCACCCTCAACCTTTTCACGCTTTAAAAAGTCGCTTATTGGAATTGGTGTGAAATTTACATATTTTCCGTTTCGCATTGTGCAGTAAATACTTGTTGATTTTATATATTCAAGAAGTTCATCAATATTTCTGAGTTCACTGCCGAACATTCCGACATTATGCGGATTGTAGCCTTGCATACTGTGTTCCCATAGCATATTTCTTGCACACATCAAATCGGGATATTCACTCATATATGAATTTGCAAAAAGCAGAGCTTTGTATGGTTCAAGTTTTCCGAAAGTGTTTATTGTATCAATAAGGCTGTCGTAATAAACATCAAGCTGAACCTGTGACGCACTTGTAAAAGTTCCGAAATCGGGACGGTTATGGAAATATCTGTTCGGCTCGCCCTTATGATTTTCATAGGTATGAAGATAGTGAAACAACATTCTGTATCTTTCATTAGGAATAGGCTTGTTGTGATTTATGTTATAATTAGGATTTATGCCCATACCTGTAAGTGTATAATTTTTTTCGCCAAGCTGTTCATTAAGCCACTGATAATATTCTTCAAATCTGTCCTTTATTTCAAAAAGGTTCTCACCTTTGCCCATAGAAAGTTCCATATTTGAATATGCACAGTCAAACGACAAATCGTCGCCGTTATCTCTTTTTATATAGGAATTTACATTTTTGTCTGTGTCATATCCCCGTGGTTCAAACCCGAAATGTTCACCAAATTTTTTTGCAATTTCTATCGTTACTGACTCCTCAACAGGTTTATTTGAGAGATTCACAACAGGCATTTCAATTTCAATTCCCGCACATCTTTCTCTTTTTGCTTTTGTAGGCTTGATGTATTTTTCATATATCGCATTATCTATTTCACTTTGAATCATTTTTTAATCCCTCATTTTTCTTTTACAATAAAGTAGCAGCTTTTTCAGCTATCGCAAGCATTTTTTCTCCTTGTTCCGTAAAGTTTGACATATATGTTATTACAAGATTTTTATTCGGATAAACAAGGCTTTTTTGTCCCCATTTTCCGCTTATTCTGAAACTGTCGTTATTTATCCATATAAAATAGCCGTAACCACCGTCACTATTATCAATCTGTTTTGCTGTTGACTGTTTTGCCCAACTTTCAGGCAAAATTCTCTGATTGTTATAAACACCGCCGTCAAGATAAAGTCTGCCAATTCTGCTTAATTCATCAACGGTAAGTTCCATTCCCGTTGCACCGTAAAAATGACCTTTCGGACAGGTTCTGTAAGGCGGATTGTGAATATCCAGCGGCTCAAAAACTTTCTCGTTAATATAGTCATAAAGCGGCTTTCCGACAGCAATTTCACAAGCAACACCGACAAGATAGGCGGAAATATTTGAATATGAAAACTTCGGACTTCTGCCGAAATCACTGTTTGACAAAAGCGAAAATTCAATCCAGTCATCACCCGACGGACGAAACGGAAAACCCTCAACCGACATTGTAAGAAACCTTTTTATTGTAAGTTTTCTGAAATTTTCAAGCTGTTTTTCACTTAACAGTTCAAAATATTTTTTATCCAGATAATCGCATAAAAAATCATTCTCGGAAATTTTTCCCTCGCTTTTTGCAATTCCAAAAGCCGCTGATGTTATTGTTTTTGTAGCCGAATAAATCGGATAGCGTTTATCTTCGGCAAAAAATTTTTTATAAATCAGTTCATTATCCTTATGAATTTCAATTCCGTAAACATCAAGTTTTAAATCCTGTATTTCTTTTTCGATAAATTCAAGCATAAATTTTTACTCCGTCTTATCCGAATACAAACCTGTTGAAATATAGCGTTCGCCACCGTCCGGCAAAAGCACACATATTATTTTGCCCTTGTTTTCTTCACGCTTTGCAATTAACTTTGCCGCCCATAAAGCCGCACCCGACGATATTCCGACAAGAATACCCTCTGTTCTCGCAAAGATTCTTGCCGTTTCAAATGCGTCATCATTTTTTACGGTAACGATTTCATCATAAATTTCCGTGTTAAGTATATCAGGTACAAAGCCGGCTCCTATACCCTGAATTTTATGAGCACCTGACTTGCCCTCAGTAAGAACAGGCGAATCAGCCGGTTCAACTCCGATAACCTTTATATCGGGATTTTGTGCTTTAAGATATTCGCCTACACCCGAAATTGTTCCGCCTGTGCCTATGCCCGCAACAAAAATATCAACTTTTCCGTCCGTATCATTCCATATTTCAGGGCCTGTGGTTCTGCGGTGGCACGACGGATTTACAGGATTGGTAAACTGACTCGGCACAAAGCTGTACGGTGTCTGTTTTGCAAGTTCTGCCGCTTTAAGAATTGCCCCTTTCATTCCGTCCTTGCCGTCCGTAAGTACAATTTCAGCACCGTATGCTTTCAGAAGATTTCTTCTTTCAACACTCATTGTATCGGGCATTGTGAGTATAATCCTGTATCCTTTTGAGGCGGCAACCGACGCTAAACCTATTCCCGTATTGCCCGATGTAGGCTCGATAATCACGGAATTTTCAGACAAAAAACCTTGTTCCTCAGCCTCCTCAATCATAGCGGCGGCAATTCTGTCCTTGACAGAACCGGCGGGGTTAAGATATTCAAGTTTTGCAAGAATTTCAGACTCCAACGCATTATTTTTTTCAAAATTTTCAAGTCTGAGTAATGGAGTGTGACCAATCAAATCAGTTAATTTTCTATAAATTTTGCTCACAATAACATCTCCTTTTTTTACGGCAACACAGCAAGCAATGATTATAAAGTATCATTTAATATAACCTTGTTATCATATAGTTTTAATAGGTTTTATATATTATATCATATATTTCTGATAAAATCAAGCCTTTTTGAAATTTATTCAACACAAACGAATTACATCAAATAATTTGAAAAGTCAGAAATTTATCGGTTTAATTCTATTGAAAAGTCAGTAAAATCGTGCTAAAATCTTATTGAAAAGTCAGAACAGAGGTGATTTTGTGTTATTCCGCAAGATTCAGACACTGATTGAAACACATTTGAAAAGCGATACCAATAAAATTTTGCTGATTGACGGTGCAAGACAGGTCGGCAAGACTTATATCATTCGTTATGTCGGACAAAAGCTGTTTGAAAACTTTATCGAACTCAATATGGTAGAGGATTCACTCGGTGACCGACTTTTTGCCGAAGTAAAAACTATTGATGATTTCTATCTTCAAGTCAGTATGCTTGCCGGCAATAAAATGAAACAAAAAGAAAACACACTTATTTTCATTGATGAAATACAGGCATATCCGCATTTGCTGACATTGTTAAAATTCCTGTCGCAAGACGGAAAATTTACATTTATTGCCAGCGGTTCACTGCTCGGTGTCACACTATCACAGACAACCTCAATTCCTATGGGCAGTATTCGCAAAGTGCGTATGTTCCCACTGGATTTTGAAGAATTTTTATATGCAAACGGACTTGGTGAATTAGTTGTATCAGAAATGCGTAAAAAGTTTGAGCGTGAAGAAGAACTTGATGAACCTACACACAATAAAATAATGGATTTATTCCGCAAGTTTTTATTGGTAGGCGGTTTGCCTGACGCCGTAAACTCTTATCTGAACGACCATAATATTCAGCTTGTACGTGAAATTCAAAGCGAAATTCACGACTATTATGCCACTGACGCATCTAAATATGACAACGAGAAAAAACTAAAAATCCGCCGTATCTATGACCTGATTCCGTCCAATATGGAAAATAAGAAAAAGCGTGTAATAGCACAAAGCATAGAGAACAAAAAAGGCAAGTCGTTCAGTGATTACAGTGATGAGTTCGAGTATCTTATAAGTGCCGGTATTGCCCTCAATGTTCAGGCAATATCTAACCCGGTTTTTCCGTTGATTGAATCGACAGGCAAGAACCTGTTGAAATTGTATCTGAATGATGTCGGTATTCTTACGGATATTTTATACGGCAATAATATTCGTGCTATTCTGAATGATGAAAACAGTATAAATCTTGGTTCTGTTTATGAAACTGTTGTTGCAAGCGAACTTATCGCACACGGATATAAACTTTTCTATTACGATAACCGAAGTAAAGGTGAAGTAGATTATCTTATTGATGATTATAAAAATCTGTCCGCTGTGCCTGTTGAAATTAAGTCCGGCAAGGATTATACGGTTCACAGTGCCTTGAACGCTTTTATACAGAATGAAGATTATCATATCAAAAAGGCTTATGTTCTTTCAAACGCAAGCACCGTCACTCACAACGGCAAGATAACATATCTTCCGATTTATTATATTATGTTTTTTCAGAACACACCTGATGATATAAAAGACCTGAAATTCTGATTACTGCAATCAGTAAATTGACCCTTTCTTTGATAATTATACAACATCAAAGAAAGGGTTTTTTAAATCTTAATATACAGGAAAAACATACCTGCTATGACAACAGCCAGTCAATTAAATTAAGAGATTTTATGCCGTCATAGGATTTTATGAAACTTCTGTCCATAGACAATACGATTTTTTCGTAGTTGTCAGGTATCATACGCAGAGGGCGGAGTTCACGCTCACGGGTTTCAGGTGACTGCATACTTTCTGTGACCTGAATGTATAACTTATCATCAGGTTTTTCCGCAACAAAGTCAACTTCTGTTTCCCCCACTTTGCCGATATATACACGGTAATCACGACGGATAAGTTCAAGAAAGACAATATTTTCAAGAATATGACCACGGTCAGCGTCACGATAACCTAGAAGCATATTGCGAAAGCCTATATCAATAATATAGATTTTCCCAAGAGTTTTTAATAATTGTTTGCCTTTTACATCATACCGACCGACATAAAGGAAAACATAGGCATTGCGTAACAGAGAAATATATTTTTCTACTGTTTTACCGGCAACATTTTTTCCTTTTAAATTCTGAATGTCGCCTTCATCAGATAAAATATTACCTATTTTATTCGGAGATGTTATACTTCCTATATTGGAGCAAAGGAACAATATTATTTTTTGCAACATAGTTTGGTCAACCTGATTATTTTTTTGAAGAATATCCCTCAGAACAACAGTTGAATAAATACCGTCCAAAGCCTGATTTATTCTTGCCACATCAAACTTATATTCTTTTAATATCGGCATTCCGCCAAATTGCAGATACCTTTGAAATTTTTCGTCCATTGTAACTGATTTATCAAACTCATAGAATGTAAGAAATTCCTTAAACGAAAGCGGCAGCATACGGATTTCCACATATCGTCCTGAAAGCAGAGTGGAAAATTCCGTAGAAAGCAGATAAGCATTTGAACCAGTAATATATATATCCACGTCAAAATCAAGACGGAATGATTCTATTGCTTTTTCCCAGTGTTCCACGGCTTGCAGTTCGTCAAAAATCAAATAGGTTTTTCCCTCTTTTGAAATTCGTTCACTTACATAATCATAAAAAGTCAGATAATTTGTAATATCACGATAACGCAAAGACTCCATATTCATATGAATAATATTTGAATCAGCTACTCCATTATCCGTAAGATACTGATGAAACAAGTCAAGCAATGATGATTTTCCACACCTACGGATACCTGTAACAATTTTAACCAAATCCACATCTTTATTCTGAATCAACTGTTTTAAATATTCCGGTCGGTTGATTAACTTAGGCATAGCACACCTCCTGAATTTATTATTTATATTATATCTGAATTTCCGACATAGTCAATAGTTTTGGACTTGCAAATCTGAAACTTTATAAAATTCAAGAATTTCCGACTTGCAAGTCTGAAACTTTATAAAATTCAAGAATTTCCGACATAAAATTCTGTTTTTATATCTTCAATCATCTTGTCAATAAGCTGTTCCTGATAGCCGGCAAGTTTTTCTTTTTTTACCGCTGTGCAAACATCAAAAAGGCGTGTATCGGTCACACCGTCAAACTGAATCAGTCTTTCGTCAGTAACGGGTTTATCGGAAATTGAGTCATAATAATCCTGAACTGTCATTCTCCACGGACGGATTTTCTGCGGATTTCGGCATATAATTTTATTTGCTATTAAAATACCCTCAGGGTCGGTATCGCCCGAATAATATATTTCACAGTCGGAACGGCACAACATATCTATAAGCAAAAGTGACGCTGTTTTCATTTGTCCTGATGTACACAATGCCGATATTTTCATATCTTTGAGTTCTTCACAGATATGTGAAAACACAGTCTGATTTTCAAAAACATATACTTTTTTGCTCTCACAGTCTGCACCTGTTATTTTTCCTAAATTTGAAAGCGTTATGACATAAGACTCTTTGTTTTTAATAAATTCACTGTATGCCTGATGTATGCCGTTTTCGGTGTAAAGTCTTATTCCGTAAGCCGTTGTAAAACTGGAAATATCGTCTGGTTTTATTCCGTATGAATAGTATAACTGCAATATTTCTTCTGCACTCATATTTCCGCTTTTGTTTTGTAGAAAAGACAAAAGCTGTATCAACAGTTTTCCGGCAACTAAGTTTCTGTCAAAATAATGCGGATTGCGTGTTATTTCAGCCGCAAGAATTGCAAGACGAATACCGTTTTCAGAAATATGATTAAGATATTCAAAAGCACTGCAAACATTATATATTATATTTTCGGTTTCAGCTTTGGATTTTTCATATTCTGAAATTATGAGTTTGTAGCCGTAATTTTTATTTTTTCTGATATTTTCAAGCCAGCGTACAGAAGAACACTCATCACCATATTCTGACGAAATTCTTTTGATAATTGCAGAAAAGAAATCCGATTTTTCGTTTATTTTTTCTGTTTTATATTCCTTGTTTGTTATCAGCTTTTCGCCGAAATATGTTTCAAGCAAATCATAAAGCGTTATGTTTTTATATTTTGTTTCGGAGAGTGCCTTTTCAAAATCTGACATTGAAAATTTTATTTTTTCAGTATTATTGAAATCCTTGCCGAGAAATCCGCCCAACAGCTCTTTTTCGCTGTCGGACGGATTGTCAAGAATTATATAACCGGCACTTCTTCCGTAATGCCGCCATTTCTTTTTCATCTGTTCAAAGGCACGGTTATAGCCGTTTTTGCTTTTAAAGTAATTAACACAGGAATTTAATTCATCACAATTATTCATTCAAAATCCTTTCGTGTCCGTTCCAGTAATAGTTTATTACTGTTACAACATCTGAATTTGCCGGACGCAAAAGCTCGGCAATACGAAGTGACGGTACGGTTTCATAACAGCCCCACAAAACCTGAGAATTGATTATATAGTCAAAATCAAGTTTCTGCACCAGTTCAAACATACTGCTTATATTTTTGTCGTCAACTCCGGCGAATGCCTCATCAAGTGCGATAATACGTGGGTGGTCGTTGTTTTCGGCTTTTTTGTACTGTGCATTTACCGCCGCAAAAAGCGGAACATACATAGCCATTGCCTTTTCACCGCCGCTGAAACGGTTAAATGCTCCGTTTGTAAGTTCTTTTTTGGACTCGGAATTTCTGTAATAATACATTTTAAATTCAAACCATTTTCTGTAATCGAGTGCGTCCCTTACCAAATCGGAATAATTCACCGTTTCGCCGTTTTCCTCAGCCGTCTGTTTTGCAATATGAATTTTATTTCTGAAATGCGAGGAAACCCTGTCTATATCCTGTGTTGTGAGAAGTTCCCTGTCACGTGCAAGAAGTTTTTCGAGTTCGGAAATTTCAAGTTCGTTGTCGTTTTCGGCACTTCTTGCTTTCCAGTCAAGCGAAAATGTCAGCCCCATTGATGTATCCATATTCTGCATAAGTGCTGACATATCCTTTATCCATCTGCGGCTCTCGGAAATACGTGCATTAAGTTTACGGCTTAATGTATCGGCAAGGATATTTTCAAACAGTTCACGGTCTTTTTCCTGTATAAGCTGCTCCGTACTTTCTATCATACTTTTAACAGCAACGCAAAAATCGTTGAAATACAGTTTCTGCCCGTTAAGCGTTGCATAAATACGTTGTCTTTTTCTCAGCGTATTGGTATTTTCGCTGTTTTCAAAGCAGTCTTCAAGCGTTGCACCGTAAATTGCAATATTGCTGTTGTATTTCTGAAATTTGTTATGCAGTAACGTTATCATATCAGAAACGGATTTATCCTTGTCATTATTATGAATACAGCCGACTGCTTTTTTCGCTGTTTCATAGGACGAATTGCCGACCTCATCAAATACAAGATTCAAAGACAATTCTTCTTCAAAATAGGTTTTCAGATTTTCCGTTATTGTCATAACTTCCGCACTTTTGATTTTTGCGTTTTCTATTTCCGTTTCAAGCCTTGAAATATTATTTTCGGCAACAGCTATTTTTGTTTTGTTGTCGGAATATCTGCTTTCGTTTTCTCTGAGCATACGGTTTATCTGAGTAAGTCTTTCGGCTTTTGCCTTAACTTCGGGATTGTTCAAAAATTCATTTATCTGATTTATGAGTTTATCATAGCTTTCAACTTTTCTTATTATATTTCTCAGTTCAGCCTGTGTTTCGTCAATAATATCGTTTTCGCTGTCGATATTATATTGAACATTTTCATATCTGATTTTTGCATTATTGTATTTAGTAACCGTCTTATCAAGCTCAATAAAGATATTTTTATAGTCTGATACTGCCTCTCTTACTTCTTTGTAGCTTTCGGTGTTCCGTGCGTAAGGAAGTATCTTACAGGCAGTAATCATATCCTGTTCGCATTTTGTTTTTACCGCTGACAAATCAAGCAGTATTTTTTCCTGAGCGTTAAAATCTCTTACGGCGGAATTATAATTCATTTCGCACTCTTTTGACATATCTATTGACCTGTCAAGGTCGTCATATTTCGGCAAAGCGTTTTTATCTTTTTCGAGAGTTGAAATTCTTTGATTTATTCCGTCTGTTTCATTTCTTAAAGCATTAAGCTGTTCTGTACATACATCTATTTCTTTTTGCTTTTCGGCAATTTGTTTTTCCTTGTTTCTGCGTCTTGCATTAACGCCGATATACATAGCGTCACTGTCAGCGGTGCTGTAACCTTCAAGAATACCGTTGCGGAAATATCCGTCGGGAGAAACAACAAACTTACTGTCGCTTTCTCTTTTCTCGCTGAAATCCGCTAAAATTTTTTCCGTCTGAAATTTCAGTTCACTGTGAATATCATCACTTATTTTCAGCTTGCCGAATTTTTCCGTGCCGTTTCCGTCAGTATGAATTATTACATCAGAATAGCCTTTTAATAACTGTGTTGCCTTTTCGTAGTCGTTTTCGGCTACAATAAGAGAGTCAAGCAATCCCGAATCCGTAAGCTGACATTCAAGCATATTCTGTTCATCAGCACTTATGTTATCGGCAAAATCAACAGCCTCATAGAACGGTATGAAATTTATGCCGTTTTGTGTAAGTATTTTTCGTGTTTCCTGTACTCTTTTACTTCTTTCGGGAACAGGTTCTTTCATATTTATAAGCTGTTGAAGTTCGTTTTCAAGTGATTTTTTTGACTTAATAAGACTGTCCTGTTCTGACTGAATGTCAATTTTAATACGGTACAGTTCATTATATTTTTCATTGTACAAAGAGTTTGTAATATTCAGAATTTCGCCGTAATCAGCCGGACTTTTATACTGCTTTATAAGTTCAGACAGCTTTTGAACGGTTTCACTATTCAGAATAAGTTCTTTGTGTTCGTCAGCAAAAATATAATATTGTTCTGTTATGCTGTCCCTTGATTCGTCTTCAAGTTTTCTTGCGGAATTAAGTTCCTTTTCAGCTATTGACTTATTTTTACTGCGTTTTTCGAGTTCTTTTTCTGCATTGTTACATTCATTTGTTTTTTCTTCAAACCTGTTCACAGCGTCGAATGCAGTATTTATATTTTTTGACAGACGGTTAAGTTCATCAGAAATATTCCTTGAAATACGTTCATAATCATTACTTTCGGGCAGTTCTTTTACATCATTGTGTTTTTCAAAATTCAGTATATCGTTTTGTTCGTCAAGCTGTAAAAAAAGATTTTCAATATTGTATTTATAGTCATCTGTTTCTTTGAGGATATTTTTTTGCTGAACTTCAAGCCTGTAAATCTTGTCTTTGCTTTTTGAGATTTTTTCGGATTTTCTGTTCTTGTTCTCAATTTCCTCATTTCTTGCGTTTTCATATTTCTGACGCTGATTTACATTTTCCTCTATGTCAGAAATATTTATTGTGCTTTTCTCGGATTCAAGTTCGGATTTTTCTATTCTTAAAATCTCGTTTTCGTCATTAAGTTTTTTAACTTCTTCTTTTCCTGATGTAAATTCTTTTTCTTTTTTCTTCAAATCCGCACTGATAGAGTCAGAATCAGACTTTGCGTCAAGAAAAGCCTCTGCTTTTTTTGAAAGCATATAGCGGTTGTACCTGTCGTACTCAGTTTTTATGTTCTGCAAATCACTGTATGTTTCCTTTAAATTTTCAAGTCTGCTCTGAATACCGTCCATATCTTCCATAGCGTCAACCATTGCGTGAAGGTCATCATCAGACAGTGTTTGAAGTGAATCGTTAAGAATATCATAAACCTTTGACGGCTTGAACTCCTTTGACAGCTTAGGGGCACGAACCTTTATGAGAAGTTTTATAAACTGTTCATACTGCTCAATGCGTGGAAAACCGAATATATATTTATTCACAAAAGCCATATATTCCTTTTGTGTTTCGGCAAAGATATTTCCGTCACCGAGTTTCTTTTTCAAATCCTGTTTAGTGTAAGGGATTTTTCTTGTGCCGATTTTTTGATAAAGGAACATATCATAGCCTATTCTCTGATTATCAAGAATGATAAATCCCCAGAACTGCATAGGCTTTCCTTTCTGAGCCCTCTGACCTATTCCTATTGTGCGGTACTGTTCGGTATTTTGTTTTTTAAATTCAAGAAACAAATAACCTGTCACATCATCTTTTTCATTGTCGCCGAGAAAATAATACTCCATTTTTCTGTCGCTTGAACCAAACGGGTCAAGTCTGCTCGGAGTTCTGTCGCCGTCAAGTATAAAAGGGATAATGCTTTGTGTAGTTATTGATTTTCCCGAACCGTTCTGTCCTTTAAGGAGTAATTTTCCGTCAGAAAACTCAAATATTTCTTCATCATAAAGCCAAAAATTAACAAAGCCTATTCTGTTCATCTGCCAACGGTTGTCCATTATTCTTCACCCTCTGCAATTTTAAAATCCTTAGGATATTTTCCGTCAAATATTCCTGCTGACGAATATATCACAATATTTTCACTGTCAATAACATCAAGCATTTTCCATATTTTCATATTTCCGATTATATTCAGAATCAGCTTTTCATAAGTCATTTCACGGTATTCCTTACTCCACGCTGAAACATATTTATCTCTGCAATTCTTTATAACAGATTTGAAATTCTCCATACTTATATAAATACAATCGTTTGAATTTCTGACAAGAATGTTTTGTTCAGTCTGTTTTCTTATTTCTGAACATACAAGCAAAACTATTTCAGATATTGCCTTGCTGTCGGGGAAACACTCTCCTGTACAGTCATTCTCATACATAACAAAAAATGCCGAGTTTTTATGTATTCTCAGTTCTCCGCCTATATTACTGTCAAGAGTTTTCTGTATTGCATTACGCTGATTTTTGATGTATATAGAATCTGGATTATCGTTTTCCGTCCAGTAAACACCGGGTGACGCAACAAGCTGTCTGTAAACCCTGTTTATCCTGAAATGTCCTCTGTCGGTCTGGGTATCGTCAATATGTTCTTTCTCAAAATCCTTGTATGTTTTGTATGACGAAATATCCCTGTTAAAATTAGTCGCAAAATATCTTGAAAGTCCCGTGTTCACATACAGAACTTCCCTGTCTATAATGTCTGAGGTTTTTTCGTTTGAGGAATCAACTATTTTCATAAGACCTGTGTTTTCCGCAAATTTCAAAGCCCTTACAAGCGATTTTCTGTGTGAAAAGATAGTCGAATCAAGCTGAATAAACTCTTTTAACTGAATTGTAATCATATCAACAAGTTCTGACAGCAAAAAGGGTTCTCCGTCCTCCCTGTCTTCCAGAAAAATCAGAAGTGCCGACAAAATGCAATAATCAAGTTTATCGGTAAATTCCGTTATTCCCATAAAACTTTCCGCACAGGCGGGAATTTTCTCAACCTTTAATATTTTATCGTTAATTATCAGTCGCCAGCCAAGCTGTTCAACAATGAATTTTCGTGCCTGATTTATTTCACGTTTGGTTTTTATATAGGTGTCTTTATCCTTTGACTTGTCAATCCAAAAATTTTCAAGAAGTTTTTTTACCGAATCCACAACTTACACCTCCTCAAATTCCATCACATATTTTGGCATAACAAGGTCGCCGTCAGTGCATTTCAGCGTACACTGTCCGTCTTTTTTTACAAGATGAAATTTTCTGCCAAATTCCGTTGACGCTGTTTTTGAGTTAGTCATATTTGCAAGTGAAATCCATCTGAGAAGTGTAGTTCTTGTGTCCTCTGATATACATTCATCAATATCCGAAATATCAAGCCTGTTATTCCTGATATATTTAGTCACCATATTCTTATTCTTTTCGACCTGTTCAAGATACTGATTTTTCTGCATTTGTTTTTCCATACTTTTATTTTCAAAGCCTGTTTTATCCGCTCTCGGCTTATATGTTCTTGTATGCGGCTGTAAAGCATACTGCATAGGTTCTTCATTGTATGTACTGCTGTTAATGCTGTCTGTTGAACGGTCATTATTCACTTTATAATGTTTTAAATGCTGTATTCCGAAAACATACGCTGACAGCTTGTGTGCCTCATCAATATTTTCGCAATCTGCAAACATAGAGATAAACCTTTTGTAATCGTCCTTACGGCTTATTCCCCAATTCTGAGTCTGTATAATCAATGACGCATTATGCACAATATTGCTGATTATCCTGTCGGTTATATCCATAACTCTGTTGCTTTCACTCTGAAAACTGTCAGTTGAAATAAACCAGTTTTTTATTTCCTGCCATCTGCCAAAGGTTAAATTTCTTATGTCATCTTCGGTAAATCTTACCGATTCAACTAAGTTTCTCGGTATGTCAAGTTCACTCTGTACAATCTTTTCTAGTAATTCTTTCTCGGTTTCCTCAGGAATGTGTTTCAAAAGGCTTTCAATACGCATTGACTTGATTTTTAATTCCTGTACAAAGTCTTTAAGATACTGCACCAGTTTATCCTTGTGAAGTACAAACTCCATAGATTTCATTATCTTATCCGCACGACCTGAATAAAACTCTCTTAAATAGTCCTTATAGTTCTGATTAAGTCTTTGAAAATCTTCCTGTAAATTTTTCCACCATTCGTTTATCTGGTTAAGCGGCAAATCCTTTACATTTTCCGCATTACTGATAGACTGTTCAATTCTTGTAAAGTAATTCGGCGACAAACTGCCTGTTTCTATAAACAGATTTTCAAGTTTTACCGTCAGTTTTTCTATCTCAACGGAATATTCAGACATTGAGTAACTGTACTGTCTGTTTTTATATTCCTCGATTGTATAAACTCTTTTCGGGTCCTGTATTGCAACAAGGTTTTTCCAGTTTACGAGTGCGTCAAGGTCACTTTGCAACTGTTCCATAGTATAATCGGAAAATTCCGAATATTTTTTTATTTTCTCAAAAATTTCTTCTTTGTGCATTTGACCGTGCATTTTCTGGTCTTCTTCATAGAAAATCCGCATAATTCTTCTGTATCTTACCGAATTTCCCGTTGAAAGATATGTCATCTCCTGTATTGCTTCAAGCTGCATATTACAGTCACACCTTATATATATATTATATGACATATTATAAAGCAAAATATTTGTTTTTTCAACAATTTTTGATTGATTCTTTTATTTTTTATCTTCCATTCAATCGGCATTTTTCTCTATAATATCAAGGATAAAACTTCTGTATTCTTCTCCAATCGGTATATTATAATCTGTATATGGTAAGCAATAATATAAAAACCCCGACTTGCACACAGCACCCAAAGATTAGGAATTTAAGCCGAATTGCTCTCTGTATTTGAGCGATTTGGGATTTTCAAAAACCAAATTGATGATTTTTTCTACCTTTTCAAGATGGTCTGATGGTGGATTGATAACAAATGCATACAAATTCAAATAGTTTTGCAAATCATCTCTGCTGAATCCACTATGGGCATTCAAAAACATTTTCAAAAGGCTATGTATACGATTAACCGGATCAAGAGGATTCTCACTATCAGCTAACCCCTTTAGTTCAGAAGATGAATATG